>NZ_JBWKZM010000037.1:0-45898 GCF_059424465.1 Simplicispira sp. GW247-4R2A
TTTGATCTGCTCGTATGTTTTCTTGCTCATGGATACCTCAATTCTGGAAGGTGTTGCACTTCAGATTTGAGGTCGCCAAGCGCTAGCAGCCGTTTTATTTAAAAAATTCAACGGTAGCCGGTCAATCCACCGTTGCGCCCGACGCCTTCACCAGCGTCTTGTATTTCGCGCGCTCGGCTGCCATGAAGTTGTCGAACTGCTCGGGCGTGGTCGGCACAGGTTCGGCCAGCAAATGGCCGAAGCGGGTCTTGGTTTCTGGCGCCTTCAGCGCGGCGACAAACGCCTTGCTCAGCTTGTCGAGGACAGGTTTTGGTGTGCCAGCGGGCGCCACCAGGCCCCACCAGGTGTCGATTTCAAAACCTTTGAACGTGTCGGCCACGGGTGGAACACCGGGCAGGGCAGGGCTTGCCTGGGCGCTCGTCACGGCCAATGCCAGGAGCTTGCCGCTTTTGATGTTGGGTGCTGCGGTGGCGAGGTTGTCAAAGTTGAAATCGACCTGGCCCGAGAGCAGGGCAAGCTGCGCCGGCTTGCCGCCGTTGTAGGGGATGTGCACGGCAAAGATGCCCGCCTGCTGCTTGAACATCTCACCGGCCAGGTGGCCGGCACTGCCGTTGCCGCCGCTGCCGTAGTTGAGTTTTCCGGGGTTGGCACGGGCGTAGGCAATCAGGTCGGCCAGGGTGGCGATATGGCGCTGTTTGGCTATGTCGGCATTCACCACGAGTACGTTGGGGATGCGCACCATCTGGGTGATGCCAGCAAAATCCTTGGCGGCGTTGTAGGGCATGCGCTTGAACAGCCAGGGGTTCACGGCATGCGTGGCGGTGGCGGCGATGCCGATGGTGTTGCCGTCCGGCGCGGCCTTGGCAACGATGTCAGCGCCGATGTTGCCGCCCGCGCCGGGTTTGTTCTCGACGATGACTGTGCCAAGGGCGTCTTTGACAGCTTCAGCCAGCACACGTGCGGTGACATCCACCGGGCCGCCGGGGCCGTAGGGGACGATGAGGCGAATCGGGTGCGACGCGTCTTGCGCCTGCGCGCCGGTGGCAAACAGCGCGGCTGCGGCGGCGCTGGCAAGGAGGAGGGTGCGGAGTTTCATGGCCCCATTGTGCAAAAAATGCCCTACGCACGCTGTCTGCACCCACCGCCGGGACGGCAGGAGCCGTTTTCAAGCCCCGTGCTTGTCGGCCTCTGAGGTGAAGGCATCGGCGAAAAACTCTTCTGCCGGCAGTCCGCGCTGGCTGCAGTAGGCGTCGCGCGCGCTGTCCACGACGATGGGGGCGCCGCAGGCATACACCTGGTGGCCCGAGAGGTCAGCAAAATCGTCGAGCACGGCCTGGTGGACAAAGCCGGTGCGGCCGCTCCAGCCGTCTTCGGGCAGGGCGTCGGAGACGACCGGGATGTAGCGCAACTGCGGCAGCTCGGCCAGGCGCTCTTGCACCCAGGCGTCCATGTACAGGTCGCGCGGGCGCCGTCCGCCCCAGTACAGCGCCACGGGCCGGGTGCTGCCGCTCTTTTGCAATTGCTCGATCAGCGCCTTGACGGGCGCAAAGCCGGTGCCCGACGCGAGCAGGACGATGGGTTTGTCGGAATCTTCACGCAAGTAGAAGCTGCCATACGGCCCTTCGATGCGCAGGATGTCGCGCTCTTTCATGCCGGCAAACACATGGTCGGTGAATTTTCCGCCGGGCATGTGGCGCAGGTGCAGTTCCACGCCGCCCACGGCTTCCTGCGTGTGCGGCGCGTTGGCGATCGAGTACGAACGCCGCACGCCGCCTTGCAGAATGAATTCGACGTACTGGCCGGCGTGGTAGCGGAAGGCTTCGGTCGCTGGCAGTTGCAGGCGCAGGCGCATCACGTCGTGCGAGAGCTGCTCCAGCGCGGCAATGCGCACCGGGAGCTTGCGGATGGGGAAAGCGCCTTCGTCGGTCACTTGGCGCGATTCGAGCACCACGTCGGTCTGCGCCACGCCGCAGCAGGTGAGCACGAAGCCGGCGGCTTCTTCCGCCGCGCTCAGGGCTTTTTCCTGGTGCTCGCCGTGCACCACGGTGCCCGATATTTTCTTGCACTTGCAGGAGCCGCAGGCGCCGTCCTTGCAGCCGTAAGGCAGGCCAACACCGGCACGGATGGCGGCCGTCAGCATGGGTTCGTTCGCTTCGGCGGCAAAGGCGCGGCCACTCGGCAGCACGGAAATCTGGAAGGGTGGTGCTGCGGGCGCGGCGCTGGTCATGCTTTGGGTATCCTCAAGGTTCTGCAAAAGGCGGCTCAATTTTGCCCTCAAACCAAAACCCCTCCGGCGCGCTGCCCGCGCGCTTTCGCCGCCCCAGGCTGCTCATCGTCGGCTGCGGCGACGTAGGCGTGCGCGTGCTGCGCGCGCTCTCGCAAGGCGGCCATGCCCCGCGCCTGCGCGTGCTGGCGCTGACGTCGAGCCCCGAGCGCGTGGCCGAGCTGCGCGCGCTGGGCGCCGAGCCGCTGCTGGGCAACCTCGATGCCCCCGCCACGCTGCGCCGCCTCGCGGGCTTGGCCACCCATGTGCTGCACCTGGCACCGCCGCCGCAGGCCGGGGCGACGGACCCGCGCACCGTGGCGCTGCTGGCCGCCTTGCGCCTGCGTACGCTGCCCAGGGCGTTGGTGTATGCCTCGACCAGTGGCGTGTACGGCGACTGCGGCGGCGCCTGGGTGGCCGAGACGCGCGCCGTGGCGCCGGCGACCGCCCGCGCCCGGCGCCGGGTGCATGCTGAGCAGCGCGTACGCCGTTTCGCCCGCGCCGGGGTGCGCGCCAGCGTGCTGCGTGTGCCGGGTATTTACGCACCAGACCGCGCGGGCGGCACGCCCGAGGCGCGCCTGCGCCGGGGCACGCCGGTGCTGAGGGCGCAGGACGACGTGGTTACCAACCACATCCATGCCGACGACCTGGCTCGCGCCTGCCTGGCGGCCCTGTGGCGCGGCGCGCCGCAGCGCATCTACAACCTGAGTGACGAAAGCCAGTTGCCCATGGGCGACTACTTCGACCTGGCTGCCGACCTGTACGGCTTGCCGCGTCCGCCGCGCATCGCGCGCAGCGAGATGGCCGAGCAGTTGGGTGCGATGCAGATGAGCTTCATGAGCGAATCGCGCCGTCTCGACACCACGCGCATGGCGTGCGAACTGGGTCTGCGGCTGGTCTACCCGACGGTGGAGCAGGGCCTGCGGGCAGCGAGTGCGTAGAAATGCCCCATGGGCACCCTTGGGCTGTTGTTCCTTGCCATTAATGTCCGAAACAGCGCATTAAAGCCTGAGGCATGGGGACAGACCGGAACGTTTGCTATGCAGCGGGAGCGGCTACTGGCCGACGGCTGCTTACTGGAAGTTCAAATTCAAACGTTAACGGGCCAGTCAGCGGTCGTTCGTGGCTGCCAGAAAAGCGCCCTTTAACCGACAATGAATTTTTTTGAAGTGCCTGCCCAATGCCAGTTATTGAGTCCGAATTGACGTTCAATGGAACAGCGATTGGGCAGCCGCCGCTTAAGCTTCTGACTTGATCAGGCGAACGAGCAGTATTCAACAGAAATCAACAAATGAGCAAAGCAGGCATTCAATCCAATCGAGGTGATGGCTACCAGACATTAGTGGCCTTTGACTGGGCCTTGACCGTTCTGTCAGACTCTGCATACCAATGGATTGAAGTCGATTCAGTGACATGGTCGGTGGACGACGTGGTGGTCGGGAAAGGCGATGGCACAAAAATTTGCTGCCAGTGCAAAAAAAATCAGACATCACATAAGGCTTGGTCTATTCCTGACCTCGCCGACGAGTTGCACAAGGCAAGCCGCTTGTTGGCCAGTGACTCAAAAGCGGTAGTTCGATTCTTTTCTCGCAGTGCCTTTGGCGAACTTGCCTCACTGCGCGAATACAGCACCAGCTATGCCGATGAATTGGCCTACCAAGACAACTTGGGCAAGGCGCATAAAAAAACAGATGCCGAGTTGACGGCGCAGATCGCATTACAAGCGCCCAATTTGACGACTTATGAATTCCTATGTCGTACGGAGTTTGTTATCAGCGACGAACTGGATCGCATGGAGACATTGCTGCACGAACGTTTGCGGCAGTTGGCAAGCAACCCATCAGCGGCTTACAACGCCCTATGGACATGCCTTGACCACCTTGGAATGCGCGTCAATGGCAACAACAGCCAAAGTGCCGCTACACAGCATCGACTGACCAAAGCCGACCTCAAAGCCCTACTGGCCAAAGCAGGTGCAATGCTGATTCCACCCATGGACATAGAGGAAGTCCGTGCTTCATTCCAAAGTACCTCCGCCATCGGTCGTACATGGCGCAGAGACATTGGTAACCAGCGCATACCGAGTCCAGTGATCAACGAGCTCATCGCAGCCATTGAGGCAAAAGAGAGCTCCATCTTGCTCACCGGCTTGCCCGGCTCTGGCAAAACCTGCGTGATGTTGGCCTTGCAAGAAAAACTGGAACAACTTGCCCAAACCCGCTCGGACCTGCTGCCCCTGTTCATCCAATCGCGCGAGTTCGCCGATATGGTCACTGCACAAGACCGCCAAGCCCAAGGCCTGCCTGCGCAATGGGTGGAAAAAGTGGCACGCATGGCAGAAGATGCGCACGTGGTCGTGGTGATCGACTCATTGGATGTGCTTTCCATCGCCCGCGAGCACAGCGTGCTGACGTATTTTCTAGCCCAAATTGATCGCCTGCTGCTGATCCCCAATGTCACCGTTATTACTGCCTGTCGTGATTTTGACCGCCGCTACGACCACCGCATTGCCCAGCGGACGTGGAACAAAGAATTCACTTGCCAGCCACTGGACTGGGACACCGAGATTGCACCGCTGCTCGCCAACCTCAGTATTGACGCATCTGTTACGGATTCGGCCACCCGCGAGCTGATTCGCAATCCGCATGAATTGGCCTTGTTTGTGGAACTGGCACAGCAAGGCGGCAGCTTCAATGTGGTAACTAGGGCGTGTTAACACTAATTGTCAGATTGGAGTTGCCCGGCGACACTGTCGGGCATGGAAATCACGCCCGAACAGTTTGCTCGTATCGAACACTGCCTGCCGACTCAACGCGGTAACGTGAGCATGACCAACCTTCAGGTGGTCAATGCCATGCTTTACGTGGCCGAGCACGGTTGCAAATGGCGTGGCCTGCCCAAGAGGTTTGGCAACTGGCACACCATCTACACGCGCATGCGCCGGTGGGAGAAAGCCGGTGTGCTGGACAAGATGTTTCAGGAGCTCCAGCGCGAGCAGGTGGTGCGCATTCGCATCGAGGCTGTCTCGCTCGACTCCACCAGCATCAAGGTTCACCCTGATGGGACGGGCGCGTTAAAAAAAACGGACCACAATCCATCGGCAAGTCCCGAGGCGGATGGAACACCAAGGTTCATCTGGTTGCCGCGGATGCTCGAACGGCCGTGACATTCAGCCTCTCGCCTGGACAGGCCCATGACGCCCCTGAGGGTCGCCGCCTGCTGCAAAGCCTGGGGCCAACGAGCAGGCCCATTCACCTGCTCATGGACCGAGCGTACGAGGGAAACGAGACACGGCAATTGGCGCTGGACCTGGGATTCATTCCGGTCGTTCCTCCAACGCGGACACGGCTCGACCCCTGGGAATACGACCGTGCCATGTACCGCCGTCGCAATGAGGTAGAGCGTTTGTTCCGGCGATTGAAGGGTTACCGCCGAATCTTCTCCCGGTTCGAGAAGCTTGACGCCATGTTCCTCGGCTTCCTCAGCTTTGTGCTCGTCGCGGATGGACTGCGCGGTTTGTGTTAACAGGCCCTAGTCAAGCGCTGGCACAGCGATACCTCTCCACAATCGTCCAAGCCAATAGCTCGCTAGGCGACCCCGCCATGCAAGCCATTGAGGCCATCGCTGCTGAAATGCTGAAGTTGCGCAGTCTGGCAGTGCCGCACCAGCGGTTTACCGCCTCGCAAGAGATTCAGCGCGCACTGCTCAGTCATAACGTGTTGCACAAAACGCAAGCCGGGCAGCTGACATTCGGGCACCAGACTCTATTGGACGTGCTGGTAATCAGCGGTGCAGTGCGTCAAGGTGTGACATTGAATGAGTTCATTCAAGGCTTGCCGCCCGTCCCCTTTGTGCGCCCCAGCATCCGCAGCTTTGTTGCGCAGTTGGCCACAGGGGATCGTCGCGAGTTCCGAAAGCAATTGCGCACCGTTCTTACGGGCAACAACGCCTTCCATATTCGCCGTCTGGTGGCAGAGTGTTTGGCGGAACAAATCCCGCTGGACGAGGATTGGTCACTAATACGCGACCTACGTGGCCCGCATCGCGACGTGTTTCAGGTGATCTATACCCAGGCGGTTCATCTTGAGTGGCACTACTTCTGGTTTAAGCATCTGGTCCCGGTATTAAGAGATGCACGAGATGTAGATGGATTAACGATGCATATGCATCGAGTGTCGCAATGGAAAAACGACGACGCTGCAGGGGTACTCAATTTCTGGGTCGAGGTGTTGGAGCTGGACGGTGTGGACAAAACCCAGTTTGCCAATTCAATGGCACATGCCATCACACAAGTTCATGCCAGCCATTCGGCGTTGCTTGTGCCCTTGCTGGTGGTCTTACTCAAGTTGCCGCGGCAGGAGCACAGCTTTCTCGGGCATGCGCTCGCTCACTGCATGAAAGCCGGTGGTCTCCCTGATGACGTGCTGTGGCGCTATGTCGCGGGTGACGTCAGTGACGAGGATGTGCTCGCCTATCGCTTTGACAAGAAACTGCATTGTCAACCGCATGAATTTGGCAACAGTAATGAAAAATTTCTCGCAGAACGAATGCAGCAGTCCACCGCATTGCTAGACCTAGCCGTGGCGACGATTGAGCGATGGAGTCAAGTCAAAAGGTCGCGTTATGGTGAAACACTCACAAGCTATTCGAGTGGCTTCCTGCGCGAAACTTCCTACAACGATAAACATAGCCAAACCAACCATCGGCACATAGACAGCGAGCGAATCCTGCTGGATGCCGTTGAAGTGGCTATCGTGCATCACGCAAACACTCAATCCGATTGGTGGCAAAACAACCGCGAACGCCTATGCTTCAGCGCTGAGGGGGCGTTTCGCTATTTCGCCATTCTGGCGTGCATCGCAGCACCAACGGTCAATCTTGACGCCATTGGCCGCATGCTGAGTGACAAAACATTGCTCGAATCCGATTTGTCGTATGAACTCGGCACGCTGCTACAACTCGCGTTTTTGCATCTTGATGCGGCTGGGCAAGACGCGGTACAGAAAACCGTATTGACCCTTCATCAGGAAGCGAGTTCCGACCTTGCACATCGCGCATGGATGATGCGAAAACAAGCGCAACTGGTTATCACTATCCCATGTCATTTGCGTTCTCCGGCCGCACAATCGGTATTGGACGAATGCGAAAAGGCGGCATGGCCGCTGGTTCGCCAGCCGGACATTGGAATGCGTGGCGGCATGGTTAGCGCGCCGTTTTCTTTTAAGGTGTTTATCGCCATAAACGATAACGCAGTGCTGCGCTTGCTGGCCCACTACAACGGGTATGCCCGAAATTCTTTTGATGATTTGCTGATGGGTGGCGAGCGAGAGGTAGGCTCGCAATTGGGCGAGGCCGTTTCTTGCAACCCCACTCGGTTTTTGAAGCTGTTGCCAGCGCATTGGAACCGGATAACTGACAGCTTTTGCGATGACATCATGGATGGCGTTGCCACCTATCTGGCTCACCGCCACGGCAACTTGCAACCCAACGCCACCTGGTCGCCCATTGAGGAGCCCAATGCTGCAACGCTGGCGCAACAAATCCTGGACGAGTTGGAAAGGCACCCTGCCCACTGGCACCACAATCGTGCCGCATCCAATGCGCTGCAAGCCTGCGCACACGTAGTTCAAGACACGCAGGATGCCGGGCGACTAGTGTTTTGGGCAATCGACTTTTCAACGCTACGCGAGAAAAGTTCTATCTCAGGTGATACCGTTGATCTGGTCACCACCGGCATCAATATGGCGCGAGGCCACGTCGCCGAAGCCTTGATGCTCGTCGCCAGTCAGCTTCAAAAGAACAGCGTGCCTTGGCCCGAGTTGCTCGCTCCCACGCTACGCGTATTTGCCGCTGATGAAAACGCTGCCATTCGCGCCTTACTTTTGCGGCGCTTGCCCTATTTTCAGAGTCTTCACCGTGAACTGGGTTGGGAGTTGTTTCACCTTGCCATGCAAGAAAATGCCACGGGGCTTTGGGCAACGGCAGAGCCGTGCCTGTATCACGCCTACCACCAACAATTTGAAATTGTCGCCCAATGGCTGGCACACCTTTACCGAGAAGGGAACGGTAAAGATATGGAAAGCTGGGGACGGATCTCGGCGTTGGCAGCATTTACAAAACAACTGGATTTTCCCACTTTGGTCGGAGAGCTCAAGACGCTGGACAGCGCCGAAGCTTGGCGGGGTGCGGCGAGCGTTTGGGCCCACGTTCAAAATGTACAGCAGCACAGAGCACAATGTTTCTCCGGCCTTGAGGCAGGGTTGAATGCAACAAGCCAACATGCCCATGCGGTTGCACGCAAATACACCAACCTTTTCCGAGAAACGACGCCATTGGTCTCTACGCCGATTTATTTGCTTCGGCGTTGCTTTGCCTTGCTTGAAGCCGAGGCCGAGGCCGAGTCTGCACGAAGCGACTTTTATGGGTTCGATGCATGGCTGAATGCCACTTCACTTCGCGATCCAATGTATGCACTGGAAGCGACCGAGATTTACCTTGAATTTGCTCGGCGCACAAAACCTAATTTGTACGACCACGAGAACAACCTCACGCAGTTACTGACCCGCCTTTTTGCGCAAGCCGAAGAGCAAGAAGATTCGGACAGCGGCGCAATGCTGCAGCGCGTGGTAGCGGTGCAGGATGCGCTGCTTGCTTTGGGCGTCAGTGGAGTGAATGAGTGGCTTAAGGCGGCGGAGCGCCCATAAATAGCCAAACATCGACTGACATAGATACAAGCATACATTTTTCTGCTGTCTGGAAGCCCGACACGGCAGCATTCGATTCTGGTTGGGCACCGATGGTCTTTAAGATGAGATCGTTGCCAGATGGTCGAATCCCCCTCAGTCAATGTCTATGACCGCTATAGAGGTACCAGATTGGAAATCCCTACAGCCGCACGCAGCCTGAAGCGATCGTCCTCGTTGCCTCACACATTGCCGCCGTGACTGCTCGCGAGTGGCCGGCTGGGAGCCTCCTGTCTCAGACTTCCGCAGCGAAAGAGCGGGGACCGCGTCACCGGGCCAGTTGTCTCAGGCTCCATTGGCCGTGAACAGTTGTCGCTGGGCACGCTGCCGGAACGCAGGGCGCAGCGTTGGCGCAACCACAATCCCGAATTTTGGCAGCACGCCCAACAGCGCATGGGCGGCTAAATATTTGAAGGAAATAGGCCTCTAGCGCTTATCTGGTAAGCGCTAGCAGCTATTGTTTTGGTATCTCAGTGGCTGCCCGACAGCGATGCCGCCACCATCCGCTTGAACGGCGGAAAGTTCTGCGCCAGCCGCAGCGCCGCGCCGCGCAGCAGGCGGGCGGGCCCGGCGTCGTCGGTGTAGAGGCGCGCGACCAGGTTGGTGGCCAGGTACAGCGGTAGGGTCGCGCGGCGGTGGGCGCGTTCGTAGTCGGCCAGCAGCCGGTGCGCGGCGATGTCGCCGGCATTGAGCTGGGCCGAGCGGATGGCGTCGGACAACGTCGCAATGCCCAGCAAGCCGAAATTGAAGCCGTGCGCCGTCACCGGGTGCATGCCCACCGCGGCGTCGCCCACGCAGGCAAAGCGCTGCGCCACCAGGCGGTGCGGCCGCACGCCGACCAGCGGGTACAAATGGCGCGTGCTGGCCAGTTCCATGCGGCCCAGCCGCTGCGAGAAGCGGGCCGTCAGCGCATCGCCAAACTCGGGCGCGGGGAGCTTTTCCAGGCCGTCGAGCTGGTGGTGCGGCAGCGTCAACACCACGCAGGAGCGGTGTGCGCCGGTCTCTGGCGCGTCGTTCATGGGCAGCAGGGCCAGCGTCTGTCCGTAGCCGAACCATTCCCAGGCGACATGGTGGTGCGGTGCTTCGTGCGTCATGGTGCACAGCAGCATGGAGCGGCCATAGTCGTGCATGTCGGCGCTGATGCCCATGGCCCGGCGCGTGCCAGAAAACCGGCTGTCGGCCGCCACCAGCAGGCGTGCTGTGAGTTCCTTGCCGCTGGCGAGCGTGGCGTGGGCCGCCTGTTCGTCGGTGTGCGCCTTGGCCACACTCTCGCCGGCAAGCAGGGTAATGTCGCCGTGCTGCTCTTGCGCCGCGCGCATTTCGGCGAATGCGGCCCGGCGGATCAGGTGGTTGGACACCAGCCAGCCGAGCTCGTCGTGGCGCGACAGGCCGTGGTCGATGCGCATGGCGTAGCGCGAATGGCCGTCGAGCACCTGGGCGTCGCGCAGCGCCGAAAAGGCGGTGGGCTCGTAGCCCTCGATGCGCTCCCACAGGCCCAGCGCGCGCATTTGCTGCGCCGAGCGCTGGGTGAGCGCAATCTCGCGCCCGTCGTAGGCGGGGGTTTCCAAGGCAGCGAGCGGCTGCGGCTCGACCACGCCAATGGAGAGACCACAGCCCGAGAGCGAGCGCGCCAGACACAGACCGGCAGGGCCGGCGCCACTGATGAGAATGTCGTAATCCATGGGGTGCAAGCCTAACCGCTGGCGCGGTCCCACGCGACAATTCGGGTCAATTGGGCTTGCGGCTTGCGGGAGCGTGGGGGCATGGGCTCCCGTGACGTAAGCTTGCCGCCTGCCTGTTCAATGGGCTCTGCTACCTCTGTGAATTCGCCCGTTCCCCTTTCCCCCGCCTCCTGGAGGCTCTGGCTGCGCATGGCGCGGCCCGGTTTTCTCGTTGTCACGGCGGTGGGCTGCGCCGTGGGTATGGCGTCTGCCGCAGCCTGCGGCTGCGGCTTTTCCTGGCCACGCGCCGTGGCCACGTTGGCGCTGGCGCTGCTGGCGCACGCCAGCGCCAACATGCACAACGATTTTGCCGACGCCGTGAGCGGTGCGGATGCCGCCAACACCGCCGGCCTGTACCCCTTCACTGGCGGCTCGCGCCTGGTGCAGGGCGGCGTGGTCACGGCGCAGGACATGCGCCAGGTTTCGCTCGGGCTCGGCATGATCGTGGCGCTGGGTGGGCTGCTGCTGGCGTTCCAAAGCGGCGGAGGGCTGCTGCTTATTGGGCTTGCTGGTCTGCTGCTGGCTTGGGCGTATTCCGCGCCGCCTTTGGCGCTGATGTCGCGCGGGCTGGGGGAAATCGCGGTTGCGCTGGCCTGGGCGCTGGTGGTGGTGGGCGCTGACTATGTGCAGCGCGGCCGTTTCTTCGTCATCCCGGCGGTGGCGGCGCTGGGCTATGGTTTGATGATAGGCAACGTGCTGCTGGCCAACGCCTGTCCCGATGCGGTGGCGGACGCCCGCGTGGGCAAGCGCACGCTGGCGGTGCGCCTGGGCCTGGCGCGTGCGGCCTGGCTGTATCTGGCCGTGGCGCTCGCGGCGCAGGCTTGGGTGGTGGCCATGGTGGCGGCACTGGTGCTGCCGCGGCCCACGCTCGCGGCGCTGGCAGCGGCGCCCTTGTCGTTGGCCGCTGGCGTGCTGCTGCGGCGCCATGCAGGCCAACCTGGCCGCTTGCGTCCGGCGCTGGTACTGGGGATCGCGGCAGCGCTGGTGTACGGCCTGGGGTTGGCTTGGGGATTCTGGATGGTGCGCGCGTGAGTGCGCCCTGCAAACAAACACGAGGGTGAGGCAGACGGATGGCGATTCAGTGGTTTCCAGGGCACATGCACCTGACAAAGAAAGCGATTGCCGAGCGCATCAAGGACATTGATGTGGTCATCGAGGTGCTCGACGCACGCTTGCCGGGATCGAGCGCGAATCCCTTGCTGGCCGAGCTCACCGGGCACAAGCCGACGCTCAAGGTGCTCAACAAGCAGGACGTGGCCGACCCGCTGCGCACGCCCGAGTGGGTGAATTGGTACAACGCCCAGCAGGGCACGCGTGCCATGGGGCTGGATGCATCGGAGGCCGCACCGGCGCGCCGGCTCATTGACGCCTGCCATCTGCTGGCGCCCAACCGGGGTGGCATGGCCAAGCCCATGCGGGTGCTTATTTGTGGTGTGCCCAACGTGGGCAAATCAACGCTTATCAACACGCTCTCGAACAAGCGCCAAGCCAAGACGGGCGACGAAGCCGGCATCACCAAGCTGGAGCAGCGCATCACCCTGGCGGACGATTTCTACCTCTGGGACACGCCGGGCATGCTCTGGCCGCGTATCACCGCGCCCGAGAGCGGCTACCACCTGGCGGCAAGCGGCGCCGTGGGGCGCAACGCCTACGATGAGGAGCTTGTCGCCCTGGAACTGCTGCGCCGTCTGCAGGCGCACTACGCGGCGCTGCTCGAAGCGCGCTACCGATTGGGCCTCGCGGAGGCGGCGCTGGCGGACATGCTGGACGAAGACTTGCTGGCTGCGATCGGAAGAAAGCGCGGCGCGGTCATGGCCGGCGGACGTGTCAATGTGCAAAAGGCGGCAGAAATCGTGCTCACCGACTTTCGCAGTGCGGTACTTGGACGCATCACGCTGGAGACGCCCGAAGAATTCGAGGGCTGGCGTGCGGCAGGTGCGCTCGAAGACGCAGCGCGCGAAGCGAAAAAGGCGGCCCGAAAGGGCCGCAAAACCCAAGCAATGGGTGAGTGAGCGAGAAGGGTGAGTTTGAGCGCGAACCTTGTGGTCGCGTGGCACCTCTATGATTCGTGTCTGGTGTTTTGAGAGGACTGGTGCATGCGAGCAGGTTTTTGGGTGCGCTGGGTGCTGTGGCTGGCACTCGCGCTGGGTGGGGTCGCCAGCGCCGTGGCGCAGGATGTGGCGGGGGGGCAAGACCACCCGCTGATTCAGCGGTATCCCGGTGCCACGCTGGTGGGGTATGCGCAACTGCACCATGGCAGCATCGATTTTCAGAGCACCAGTTACACCGGCTTTGACCTGGACACAGGCCGGCGCCGCTACGCCGAAGCGCCGCTCACCCTCGATGGCCGCGTCACGCGCCTGTGGTACGAGGCGGCAGGCAAGACCACTTCTGCGCAGATCTACGACTACCAGGCACGGGCGCTTACGGCCCAAGGGTTCAAGGCGCTCTACGATTCCACCAAGGACAGCGGCGCGGGCGCCGGCAAGTGGGTCAATTTTCTGGCCAGCTTTGCCAATGGCAAGCGCGACGCGTTGGTGAACAACCGTTCGTGCCAGGTGTTCTCGTCGGCGCGCACGGCCAGCCTGCGCACCGGCACGTTCCAGAAGGACAACACGACGGTCCGCCTGGTGGCGATCGACTGGCTACAAGGGGATGCGGCGTCCAAGGCCCGCAAAGGGGCTTATATCGCCATCGACATCGTGGAGGCGCGCGTGTTGCAGGAACCTGCGGTGCGCACCCTGGCGGCGCCGGCAGACGATGCCCTGATCCGCACCCTGGCCAGTAGTGGGCGTGTGCTGCTTGCAGGTGCAGGTTTTGGCTCGGGCAGTGCGGTGATGGACGAGACGACGCACGCTGTGCTGGCCCGTGTGGCCACCTACCTCAAGGCCAACCCGGCTGTGCGTCTCTATGTGGTGGGGCATACCGATGGCACGGGCGACCTGGAAGACAATCTCGAACTCTCGCGCCAGCGCGCGCAAGTGGTGGTCGATACGCTGGAACACGACTTCGAGATCGACCACAGCCGCTTGACTGCGCATGGCGTAGGCCCGCTGGCACCTGTTGCCGACAACAACACAGCCGCCGGCCGGGCGAAGAACCGGCGGGTGGAGCTGGTGCGGCACTGAGGCTTGGGGGCTTGTCCGTGCAGCGCAAGTTAGGCCTCTTCATTTAACCAGTTGCAATCAAACTCGGAGAAAAAATGCCCGTCCGTGATTGGAATCCAGAAAAAATTCGCAAGTCACACGTACGCCAAGCAGCCCGCACTTGGCGCGAAGATGGCCGCTATTTGAACTTTCGCGACTCGACCTCATACGATGTCCTCATTGATGGCAAGCCGTACCCACCCAAGGCCATATCTAGCAGGGCACACGAGCTAGCCACAGGAACTGCGCTACTCCCTAGCGAGTTTGGGGGAGCCCGTGATGGCTTATGGCATCGTCGCCTGAAGGAGCTTGGGTTTGACATCGTCGAGAAAGGGAGCGACGCATCGCTTTCATACGACGTAGCAAAGAGCCTCAAACTGTCACGAAAGACTCGCCTCGCAAAGATTGCAGAAGAAGCAAAAAAACCGCCCACTCAGTTAAAGGTTGAGGTTACTCGCTTCGTGCGTAGCCCTCATGTTGTCGCTGAGCGGCTATTTCTTGCTCAAGGGCACTGTGAGCAATGCAAAAAGCCAGCTCCTTTTCGCCGCTTGGTTGATAACTCGCCATACCTCGAGGTGCATCACGTCGAGCCCTTATCCAATGGCGGCTTTGACATCGTCGTTAACACTCAGGCGCTTTGCCCGAACTGTCATAGCGAAATTCATGATCGCCTTCGCATTGAACGGCAGGTTGAGTAGGTTTTATGCCTAGTCATCCGAAGCGGCAGCATAGCTTCAACTTGCAAGTGCACCACAACAGCCTTCGCATCTGTCACCAGCCTAACTGTAGGCCAACCTTGGCGTTGGCAGGGCCTCGGCTCAGAGCCGCATTCGGCCCGTGTTCAACGCGTGCTTCTTGAGCTTGTCGTACAGCGTTTTTTTGGGCAGGCCAAGGTGCTCTGCCACTGCCGCCACGTTGCTGTCGTGTGCTGCCAGCGCTTGCGCGATCAGCGAGCGCTCGTAGGCGTCCACTTGCTCGGAGAGCGTGTGTGGGCCACCCGCGCCCCATGCGTCTGAAGGCCGGGCGCTGGTATCGCCTTCCACCACTTTGAGCACCAGACGGTCGGCGAAATTGCGCAGCTCGCGAACGTTGCCGGGCCAGTCGCGCGCTTGCCAGGTGGCCATTTGCTGCGCGCTCCACTGGGGCGCCGGCATCTGGTAGCGCACGGCAGCGCCCTGGACAAAATGTGCCAGCAGCAGGGGGATGTCCTCACGGCGCTCGGCCAGACTGGGCAAATGCAGGCTGACCACACCGATGCGGTAGTACAGGTCTTCGCGAAAAGCGCCTTGCGCACTCATCTGCAGCAGATCGGCCTTGCTCGCGGCGACGATGCGGCAATCGATGCTGACCGGGTCGTTGCCGCCCAGCCGCTCCAGCCGCCGCTCCTGCAGCACGCGCAGCAGCTTGACCTGCAGGGCCATCGGCATGCTTTCGATCTCGTCCAGAAACACCGTGCCGCCGTTGGCGTATTCGAGTTTGCCAATGCGGCGTTTCTGCGCGCTGGTGAAGGCGCCGGCTTCGTGGCCGAAGATCTCGCTCTCAAAAACCGATTCCGGCAACGCCCCGCAGTTGATGGCGACAAACGGGCCCTTGCGGCCGCTGGCGGCGTGCAACTGGCGTGCGACCACTTCCTTGCCGGTTCCGGTCTGGCCATTGATCAGCACATCGGCCGGACTCGGACCAACCGACCCGATCAGGGTGCGCACCCGCTGTATGGCGGCAGACTGGCCGAGCAGCGGGGGAAGATCCGGCTGTTTCAGCCACACCGCCTTTAACAGGCGGTTTTCCATGATGAGGCGGCGCTTTTCCTGCGCCCGGCTGACGGCCTCCACCAGGCGCTCGGCAGCGAAAGGCTTTTCAATGAAGTCGTAGGCGCCGCGCCGCATCGCGTCCACCGCCATGCTGACGTCGCCATGGCCGGTGATGGCAATGACCGGCAAATCTGGATCGATGGCGACGATCTGGTCCAGCAGTTCGAGGCCGGATTGCTCTGGCAGCCGGACGTCGGTGACGACTACGCCGGCGAATCCGGCATGCAGCCAGGGCTGAGCCTGCCTGGCCGTGGCACAGGGGTGCACGGTGAAGCCTCCCAGTTCGAGCGTCTGGGCAATCGCCAGGCGCACTGCCTGCTCGTCTTCCACCAGCACGGCCTGGCATGCGCTTACCGGAGCGTGGTCGTTAGGGACTGTCAACGGTCGCTCCTGGGCTGGGGGGGTTGTCATTGTCACGCAGCGGAAGTCGCAGCGTGAACTCCGCGCCGCCGCCCTCCAGGTTCTGCGCATGCAGTTGCCCGCCCATCGCCTGAACGATGGACGAGGAAATGGCCAGCCCCAGCCCCAGCCCCTTGCCGGAGGCCTTGGTGGTGAAGAAGGGCTCGAACAGGTGCTGCGCCGCATCTATGGCAATACCAGGGCCGGAGTCGCGCACGTTCACCACGGCTTCCTGCGCTTCACGGCGCAGCACCACGTCCACGCGCCGCAGCGGCGCGTCTTCCACGGCATCCAGCGCGTTTCTCAGCAGGTTGATCAGGACTTGCTCGATGCGCAGTGCGTCGCCTGTCACCTGCACCTGCTCGCGTGCGTCGATCGCAAGCTGGGTCTGCTGGCGCCGGAAATCACCCTGAAGCAGCATGGCGGACGCTTCAATCGCTTGCGCCAGGTCCACGCTGGCAACGCTGCCGTGGCTCTTGCGCGCGAAGCCCTTGAGCTGGCCAATGATGGCGCCCATGCGCGCAGCCGCAGCACTGATGTGCGCCAGGTTCGCACCGGCCTGTTCCGCCTGGTTGCGCTGCAGGAACACCACGGCGTTGTCGGCAAAGGCGCGGATCGCTGTCAGGGGCTGGTTCAGCTCGTGCGTGACGCCGGCCGCCATCTGGCCCAGCGTGGCCAGCTTGCCAGCCTGCACCAGCTCGGTTTGCGTGCTGCGCAGCAGACGTTCGGTCTCCTGAAGCTTGGCGTAGCGGGCTTCGAGGTTGTGGTTGGTTTGCAAAAGCTCCCCGGTGCGCAGGGTGATCTGGCGCTCCAGCTCTTGCGCCGCGTGCTGCAAGGCCTTGCGCGACTCATGCCGCTCTTCCAGCCGCCGGCGCCGCTGGTGCATGGCCCAGAGCGAGACGATCGCCACCGCCAGCACCAAGGCCGCCGCCAGTGCCGAAAGCAGTGCCGAGCGCGCAACCCTTGCGGGGGAGGGGAACAGCATCAAGGACCAGCCCAGGCGGCCCACCGGCTTGCTGACGTACCCGCCAAAGCCGGTTTTCTCGTCTTGCGGCAGGGCCGAGATGGCGCCAATCACCTGGCGGGCGTATTGCTGCGTATGGGCCAGGTGGACCTGGGCTTCGCCGCCCAGCACCTGCATGCTGTGGTACTTCCACGGGCTGCGATTGCTGAGAAAGACGACGCCGTTGCGGTCCGCCAGTGCCAGCGGCTCTTCGCTGCTGGCCCAGGCGAGCTCGAACTCCGCCAGACTGATCTTGACCGCGATGACGCCTACCGGCGCCGCGCCGGCCGGTGCGCCCAGCGGGTACACCGGCTGGGCTATGAAATAGCCGGGTTCGCTGGTAGCGTTGCCAATGCCATAAAAGCGCCCGGCGCCGCCTGCCAGGGCGTCACGGAAATAGGGGCGAAAGCCGAAGTTTCTGCCGACGAAACTCAGGGCTTCGTTCCAGTTGCTCGACGCCAGGGTGTTGCCATCCCGGTCCATCAGGTAGATCGCGCTGGCTTTGGCATGCTCCTGAATCGCTTGCAGCGTCAGGTTGAGGCGGTGGATCAGGGCCGCGTCATCGGGTTGCGCCAGTGCTTGTACGACATCCGGGTGGAAGGCAATGGCAAAGGGCAGGGTTTCGAACTTCTCCAGCATCGACTCGAGGTCGAGGGCAATGATCTGCAACTGCCGGTCGGCAGCGGCATGGATATCGTTCGCCGCCTTGTGGGCAGCGACGCGGTAGACCAGAGAGATCAGGGCCACGGCCAAGGCCACCGCCAGCAGCGCCCACCCGATGCGCCGCCGCAGGCGCGGGCGATGCCCCGCCACAGCGGGCGTGTGTTCCTGCGCGGCGGGGTTGTGCTGCATGGCAGTGGTTTTGGCTTGGGTGCGCGCGCTCCAGCGACGACAAGGTTCAGGGAAAGAGCCTCAATCGATCGCCGCCAGCCGCAATTCGTCATTGTGATGGCGCTGCTGCTCTTCCATCACCAACTGGCCCAGCTCGCGCTTCAACTGGTTGAATTCCGGCGATGCCGGATCGCGCGGTCTGGTCAGTTCGATGCGCATGTCGCGCTTGACGGTGCCGGGTCGGTACGTCATGACGACGATGCGGTCGGCCAGGTAGATGGCTTCCTCGATGCTGTGGGTGACGAAGAGGATGGTCTTCTTCAGCTCTGCCCAGATGCGCAGCAGTTCGTCTTGCAGGTTACGGCGCGTCAGCGCGTCCAGCGCACCGAACGGCTCATCCATCAGCATGATGGGCGAGTCGAGCGCGAGCACCCGCGCAATCGCCACCCGCTGGCGCATGCCGCCGGACAGATCCTTCGGAAAGCGGTTGCGAAAATCGCTCAGGCCGAGTTTTTCCAGCAGGGCGCTGACACGCTGGCGCCGCTGCGCGGGCTCCATGCCACCGATTTCCAGGCCGAACGCAATGTTCTGCTCGACCGTCATCCAGGGAAACAGCGCGTATTCCTGGAACACCATGCCGCGGTCTGGCCCGGGGCCCGTCACGCGCTTGCCGTCTGTGGTGATGGTGCCGCTGGTGGGGGGAGAAAAACCGGCGACGGCGTTGAGCAGCGTCGATTTGCCGCAGCCCGACGGCCCCAGCAGGCAGACAAATTCGCCGGCCGAAATATCGAGGTTGATGTCCTTCAGCGCCACCACTTCCTTCTGGTCGGCCTTGAAGGATTTGTTGACACCGCAGACCTTGATTTGCGCAGTACCCATGTCAGTTCTCCAGGCCGCGGTGCCACCGCAGCAAATGGTTGTTCAACCGGTTCATGCCGATGTCGATGGCCAGCCCGAGCAGGCCAATGCTGATCATTCCGGCGATGATCTTGTCGGACCAGAAATATTCGCGTGCTTCGAGAATGCGAAACCCCAGTCCGTTGTTGACGGCAATCATTTCCGACACGATCACCACGATGAAGGCGGTGCCGATGCCGATGCGCACGCCCGTCAGCACGTAGGGAACTGCCGCCGGCAGCATCACGCGCAGAAAAATGGTGCGCTGGCTGGCCCCCAGGTTTCTCGCGGCGCGCAGGTAGATGCCATCGACATGGCGCACGCCTGCGACCGTGTTCATCAGCACCGGGAAGAAGGCACCCAGCGCAATCAGGAACACGGCGGGCGGGTTGCCCAGGCCGAACCACAGAATCGACAGCGGGATGTAGGCAATCGGTGGGATGGGCCGCACCACCTGCACCAGCGGGTTCAGCCACCGGTACACGCGCTCGCTGGCACCCATGGCCAGGCCTATGGGCAGCGCCAGAACGGCACCGGCCAGGAAACCCATGACGACGCGGTACATGCTGCACACGGCGTCGTACGGCAGTTCGCCCGACACGGCCCAGGCCAGCCAGTTGCCGCTGCCCTTGTAGGGCTCCAGGGGCAGCAGGTATTCGACCCATTTGCGTACCACGGCCAGAGGGGACGGCAGGATTTGCGGGTTCACCCAGCCCATCGCGGCCACCGCCTGCCAGAGCGCCACAATGACCACCGGCACCACGAGGCCGGTGCCCACCTCGCGCCATTTGATTTGCAACATGGCGCGCCCTTTACTGGATGTTCAGGCTCGCTTTGGCCTGTTCCAGCAAATCCGTTTTGACCCAGTCCATGGCGCGCGGCGGCTTGGCCATTTTGCCGACACCGTATTTCTGCATCAGGTCCGTGGTGGTCTGGATATGCGCCGGGCCAACGTCGTAGGAATAGGGCGAGTTGGCGATGGCATTGACGAAATCTTCCGGCGTGATCTGGTTCTTGAAGATGGTCTCGCGCACGTACTTTCCTGCCGTAGCGGGTTCGCGGATGAAGGTCGCGGTCGCCTTGACGAAGCACTGCATGAATTTCTCCGCAAGCGGGCGCTGCTCTTTATAGAACTTTTCGGTCATCACGAGCGTGCGCACCGGCTCGCCGATGGGCGTGTCGTAAGGCTTGATCACTTCCACGCCGTAGCCCTTGTTGATCGCCTGCGACGATTGCGGCTCGCTTTGCATGATGGCGTCCAGGTTCTTGCCCAGGAGCGCCTGGTTGAGGTCGGCAAAGGCCAGGTAAATGATCTGCACATCCTTGCCCGGCTGCTCCGACATCGTCAGGCCGTTCTTCGCCAGTTCGGCGGCGAGCAGGATTTCATGAATGCCGCCGCGGGTGACGCCGACTTTTTTGCCCTTGAGGTCCTTCACCGATTTGATGCCCGAGTCGGGCCGTGCCACGAGGCGTGCGCCGCCCTTGGCAAAGCCGGCCACCACGTAGATCGGCGCGCCGTTGGCACGCGCCGAAATCGCCGATTCAGAGGCCGCCGCACCCACATCGAGTTCGCCTGCCATGATGGCCTGCATGATGTCGGGGCCCTTGGCAAATACGTGTTCCTCCACTTTGATGCCGCAACTTGGCGCGATCTCCTTGATGTACGAGACGGCCCCGTAATGGGCAAACTTCAGATTGCCAAGGCGGACGGTGTCCTGGGCGTGCGCCGCCAGGCTGGACGCCAGGGCCATGCAGCCGAGAATCAGATGGGTGCGGGTGATGTGCTTCATGCGTAGTCTCCTTTGGGTTGGGTTGCCCGCTCCATAGAGCAGCCTTCGTGCCAGGGAGAGCCGCATTTGCAAGTAGTTGATTTGATTCACATTTGTTCACGCGACATGGAATAGGGACGTAGGTGTCTGCGAAAATCCGCAATGAAATCCCGCAAAATTCCGGTTTTCCGCGCAACCGTTCGTCGGACGGGCGCCGCTGATCGCACACATGAAGGTTGTGGTCCATGAAGCGAGCTGCCATGCCGTTTGAACTCCTGCCGCGTGACCTCTCGGCGTGGCGTGTCGGCAATACCGGCGTTGACTATGTGCACCGGTTTGACTCTGGCAAGCCCGGCCCGCAGGTGCTCATCAATGCGTTGACCCACGGCAACGAGTTCTGCGGCATGGTGGCCGCGCTGCACCTGCTGGAGTCGGGCGTGCGCCCGCGCATTGGCGCGCTCACGGTGAGCTTTGCCAACGTGGCGGCCTACGAAAGCTTTGACCCGGCGCGGCCGTTTGAGAGCCGCCAGCTCGTGCACAACCTCAACCGCGTGTGGTCGGCGGCCGATCTGGATGGCAGCGCCCTGAGCCCGGAGCTGGTGCGCGGACGCGCATTGCGCCCGGTGGTGGCGGCGGCCGACCACATTCTTGACCTGCATTCGACGAGCCAGGACGTCGAGCCCTTCTGGGTCTACCCCGCTTTCGAGCGCAACGCGCGCGCTGCGCTCGCCATTGGCATCCCGGCGGTGCATCTGGTGATGCCCAGGGGCCTGGGCACTGGTGTGCCGCTGATCGAGCACGGCCGCCACGGCCAAGTGGGCGGGAAGGGCGTGGGCCTGGTGGCGGAATGCGGCCAGCACTTTCGCAAGGCCTCGGGGGACACGGCGATTGCGGTCACGCTCGGGTTTCTGGCCCATTTCGGATTGGTAGCACCGCCTGAGCCGCCCCTCGCACTGGCTCCAGCCCGGCGCTTTGAGCTGCTCGATGTCTGCCTGGTGAAGACGGCCAGCTTTGCCTTCGTGCGCCCGCTGGTGGGGTTCGAGACCTTTGCCAGCGGCGAGCTCATCGCCACCGATGGCGCGCGCGAGATTCGTGCGCCGTGTGGCCACTGCACGGTGTTCATGCCGACCCGTGAGCCTGTCGTTGGGCGCGAGGGGGTTTACCTCACCCGCCCGCTGGCCGCCTGAGGGCTTGCGTCACGGGGTCAGAACGACGACCCCGGTTGCGCCAGGAACGCCAGTTCCTGCGCCGTCGACCTGCGGCCCAGCACCGCGTTGCGGTGCGGGTAGCGGCCAAAGCGTTGCAGGATTTCCAGGTGCGCCCGCTCGAAGCGCAGGTTGTTCTCCAGCCCGGGCTGGTCGAACAGCACCAGCGCCTGGGCGTGGAGCGCGAGCGATTCGCTGTGCATGAAGGGGAGGTAGGCAAAAGCGCGCTGCTCCACGGGCAACTGGCGGTCGTGCGCCCCTGCCACCAGCTCCTGCGCCAGCGCGAGCGCCAGGGCATCGTTGGCAAAGGCGCTGGCCTGGCCGCGGTAGATGTTGCGCGAGAACTGGTCGAGCACGATGATTTCAGCCAGCCGCCCGCCTGCCGTGGCGCGCCAGGCGGCGAGTTCGCAGCGCTCGGCCGCCCGCAGCAGCGTGCCAAAGCGCTCGGCGATGCGCGCGTCCAGTGCCGCGTCTTTGGCAAAGTGCTGCTCTGCCGTGAGCTCGCCGAACCAGAAGGTGAGAACGTCTTGCGCGCTGGGCAGAAAAATATCAGTCAAATTGGCCTCTAGCGCTTATGTAGATTGCGTAAGCAGCTATCAAAACTGATAGCCATTCAGGTGGGTTTGTCACCAAGCGCAATTTTGCCTTCACTCACATAGCGTTCGAACTCGGTACGCGGTATGGCGGCAGAGCCTGCCGCGTTGTTGTCCGCCGTCCACGATAGCGTGGCGCTGTCTTCGCTGTGCTCTATTTCTACCGGGCCGCGTGGAATGGCAATGGGCGCGCCGTCGCCGGGCGTGTAGGTGACGTCGCCGCAAATGGTGGCTTGCTGGGTCATGAACAGATCCTCCGTAACAGCATATTGGAAGCCGTCCGGCCCGCAGGCCTTGTGGGACGAGCGCGCAAAAGGCTGCGCACCCTGTCGCCTTCGGTCATGTCGGCGCGCGCCGCCGCTCGCCGTGTACCAGGTAGATGCCGCTGCCGATGATGATCGCGCCGCCCAGCAGCGTGGCGCCGTCGGGCAGTGCCTGCCACAGCAGCCAGTCGAGTCCCACGCCCCAAGCGAGCGCCGTGTATTCAAAAGGCGCAATCACGGCGGCCTGGCCATGGCGGAAGGCCTCGGTAATGGCGGTCTGTCCGAGGAAACCGGTCACGGCAAGGCCCACGACCAGAGGCCAGTGCTCCCTTGACACGGCCACCCAGCCAGGCAACGCCAGGATGCCGGCGCCGATGGCCAGCATGGTGGTGGTCCAGAAGACGATGGTGGCGCTGGAATCGGTGCGCGTCAGCACACGGCCGGCCACCGCGGATACAGCGTAGCAGGCTGCTGCCGCCAGCACCGCGAGGCCGCCCAGTGTCAGCATCGCGCTCTGCTCGGGCCGAAGCGCTACCAGCACGCCGAGCAAGCCCAGGCCAATGGCCAGCCAGTGGCTGGCCCGCACGCGCTCGCCCAGCACCGGGGCAGAAAGTGCCGTGATCAGCAGCGGGGCAATGAAAAACAGCGTGTAGGCCTCGGCCAACCCCAGGCTCTGCAGCCCGTATGTGAACAGTGCCAGCATCACCACCACCAGCATGCCGCGCAGCAGGTGCAGCCGCCAACGGGCCTGCAGCAGGGTATGCGCTTGGCGCTGCCAGAGAACGTACGCCAGCACGAGCGGCAAGGCGGCAAGCCCGCGCAGCGCGGCTACCTGCATGGGCGGGTAATGGCCTGCCAGGGTTTTCAGCAGCGCGTCCATCAGCGAAAAGCAGCCGACGGCGGCCAGCATGGCGAGCACGCCGCGCAGGTTGCCGTGGCCGTGGATGGGCTGAGACATCAAGAAGATGGGACCGTGGGCGTGCGTGCCAGCGCCAGAAGTGCCAGGGCACGAGCCTTCGATGGCGTTTTGGGGTGTACGCAATGTAGCGCAGGCGCCGAGGTATGGCCTGTCCCGCGCGGGTAGGCTTCAAATCCGTGGCTGCGTTCTGAGGTGCTGCTGGCCGCCAGCGTTTGCCGATACCTGACCCAGTGCAAAAAATCAATCAAAATGGCCGGCAGCGCCTACGCATGAAGCGTCTGTAGCTATTGTTTTAGATATTCGCTACTCGATATGCGCTGCCGCCTTGGCGCGCATCTTGGCGGCGATGTATTCGCCGTGCGTCACGTACAGCAGCCCGGCGATCTTGCTGATGGTGTGGTTCTCGTTGGCATCGACATGCGCGTCGGCATAGGCCACCTGCCACAGCGCCTCGACCAGGCGCACCTTGTCGTCGTGGCTGAAGGCGTCGTTGATGCGGCCGGTGAACTGCTGGTAGTCGTAGGCGGTTTGCGAGCTGTCCTGGGCATGTGTCAGCAGTTCGTCCAGCGCCTGGGGCGTGAGGTCAAAGCGTTGGTGCAGTGCGGCGAGCGCGACCGCGCGCTCCCTGACATCCATGCTGCCATCGGCACGCACCACTTCCACCAGTAGAACCGCCGTTGCCAGTTGCAGGCGCTGCGCGCGCTCCTCGGGCGTGGGCTCAGTGACAGCGCCGGTGATGTCGGCGAGAAAATCCTTGAAGCTCTGGAACATGGGACGGGTGCGAGGTAGCGAAAAGGGGCAGAAATGGGCTTGATCCGTCCTGGCGCGGCAAGGTTCCCTGCCCTGTATTTCAGGTAGCGGGCGACAATCGGAGGGTCATGAAAACGATACTCCCTTTGCAACTTCTTGTGGCGCCGCGCCACGACGACCCTGCGCCTCTGGTGCTCTACCACGGCCGCAACTGCCCCGACGGCTTTGCCGCGGCGCTCGCCGCCTGGCGCTTCTATGGCGGCCAGGTCGAACTGCGCGGGCTGGACCATGGCGAGGTGAAAACCCTCGCCGACCTGCCGGCAATCGACGGCCGCACGGTCTACATCCTCGATTTTTCCTTCCCGGCCGAGCTTCTGCGCGCCATCGACGAGCGCGCCGTGCGGCTGGTGCTGCTGGACCACCACAAGAGCGCCGCCGACGCGCTGGACGGTTTTGCCTGCCGCTGCGGCGTGGTGCACTTCGACATGGCCAAATCCGGCGCGCGCCTGGCCTGGGAGTTCTTTTTGCCTGAGGCGCCCGTGCCCGACCTGGTGCGCTACGTTGAAGACCGCGACCTGTGGAACTGGCAGTTCCCCGAAAGCCCGGCCTACCTCGCCGCCCTCGATATGGAGCCGCAGGAGCTGGCGCGCTGGAGCGAGTTGGCCGCGTTCACACCGCAGCAGAGCGCGCAGTTCATGGCGCGTGGCCAGGCCATGGACGAGAAATTCAGCAAGTTGGCCGCCGACATTGCCGAAGGCGCCGAGCCGCTGGTGTTCAACGGTGAGGCGGGCCTGATGGTGAATGCGCCCGGCGTGTTCCACAGCCTGGTGGGCGAGCTGCTCTCGCGCCGCTCGGGTACGTTTGCCTTGATGTGGACGGCGGGCAAGGGCGGCGTGGTCAAGGTGGGGCTGCGCTCGCAGCGGGGCTACGACTGCATCCCGCTGGCGCAAAGCATGGGCGGCGGCGGGCACGCGCAGGCTTGCGGTTTCAAGACCAGCGCTGCACGCCTGCCCGAGCTGCTGGGTGGGCGCTTCGACGCGGCCGGGCTGTGATGGCCAGGCTGACAGGGCAAGCGCTGGCCGGTAGAGGCGCACCATGCTGAAGGGTGTCATCGCGTCGGTGCTGGCGTCGGTGCTGTTTGGTGTCATCTACTGGATATCGCCGTCTCTGAAACCTCTGACGGGCGAGCAGATTTTTGGCTGGCGCATGATCGCGACACTGCCGTTCACCACCGTGCTGCTGCTCTGGCGCGGCGAATGGTGCCAGGTGCGCGCCATTGCAGCGCGGGTGCGCGCCCGGCCCCTGCTGGGCGCGGCGCTGCTGCTGAGCGCCGCCATGGTCGGTGTGCAGCTGTGGCTGTTCATGTGGGCGCCCATGGCCGGCCGTGCGCTGCCGGTGTCGCTGGGCTACTTTCTGCTGCCGCTGGTGATGGTGCTGGTCGGCCGGGTGCTGTACCGCGAGCGCCTCTCGGGCCCGCACAAGCTGGCGACGGTGCTGGCAAGCGCTGGCGTGGGGGCGGAACTGCTGCGGGCTGGCGGTGTGTCCTGGGAGACCTGGCTGGTGGCGCTGGGCTACCCGCTGTACTTCGCCCTGCGCCGGCGCCTGCGCACCGAGCAGCTCGGCGGCCACTGGGTGGACATGGCCCTGGCCCTGCCTGTGGCGGCGTGGTTCGTGTTGCGTGCGCCGTCCACCGTGCCCACGGTGGCGGGCGATGGCGCCCTGGCCGCGCTGGTGTTGCTGGTCGGCGTGCTCAGCGCGGTGGCGCTGGCGCTCTACATGGCTGCCAGCGGTCTGTTGCCCATGGGGCTGTTTGGCTTGCTGACTTACGTGGAACCTGTGCTGCTGGCGCTGGTCGCATGGTGGCTGGGCGAGCGCCTGGCGCCGGGGCAGTGGCTGCTGTATGGCCTGGTGTTCGCGGCTGTCGGTGTGCTGGTGGCGGATGCGCTGCGCACGATGCTGCGTGCACAAGTGCTTACGAAGAATGTTGGTTAAAAGTGCCATCAGCGCTTATTTGGCCTAGGTTTGTTGCTATTCTTTGAAGAGTTTTTTTGCGGTTTGACATGGCTTTCTTTGTTCAATTGCGTGCCGTGCTGGCGGCTCTCCTGTGCGCGGTCTTGCTGGCCGGCTGTGGCTCTCCGGGGCACAGCGCTGCCACGCAGGAGCGCTTTGGTTCGGGCAACATGCATTCGCGCCTGTTCGATGCCACGCCAGCGCGCACCTGCGAGGCTGGGCGGCGTGCCTTGCTCAGCCAGGGCTATTTCGTCAATGTCGCCAGGCCCGATCTGGTCGAAGGCAGCAAGAGCTTCCAGCCGGACGCCGAGTCGCATATGCAGATGACCATCCGCGTGGTTTGCGTGCCCGATGGCGGCCAGGGCAGTGTCTCACTGGGCTTCGTGACGGCGCTGCAGGACAGCTATACCGTCAAGAAGGCCAACAACTCTGCCAGCCTTGGCGTGCCAGCGCTGGGCTCGCTCTCGCTGCCGTTCATGGCGGGCAGCGAGTCCCTGGTGAAAGTGGGGAGCCAGACCATCAATTCGGAAAAGTTCTACGACAGTTTCTTTGACATCGTCAAAGGCTACCTGCGGGATGATCCCGTGGATGAACCCGCTGCCGAGGCGAAATAGGGTTTCCATGGTCCGCAGGCCTGGAAAGCTGGGCCCCAGGCCCGCCATAATGGCCGGATGGACGTGCCTGAGCCTCAGCCCGAAGATTCTGGACAGTGGACCGAGGCGGTAGAAGAGTCTTTGCCCCAGTTGGGCGAGATGCTCGATCTGCTGCGGCGGCTCTGCGGGATCGATTTTGCCGGCTACAAGACGACTACGCTGACCCGCCGGGTGCGCCAGCGCATGGTCCGGCTGGGCGTTGAAAGCCCCAGTGACTATCTCGATCTCCTGCACCAGCAGGCTGCTGAGCGCGAAGTGCTCAGCGCCGAGCTGCTGGTGAACGTCACCGAGTTTTTCCGCGACCCCGAGGTGTTCGAGCAACTGGCCAGCGCAGTGCTGCCGGATTTGCTGCGCGGGCGCAACCCGGGCGAGGATCTGCGCATCTGGTGTGCCGGCTGCGCCAGCGGCGAGGAGGCGTATTCGATCGCCATGCTGGCCCTCGACGCCGCAGGGCGCCTGGGGTTTCATGGCAATGTGAAGGTCTTCGCCACCGATCTGGCGCCAGAAGTTCTGGCACAGGCCTCGCGTGGGCGCTACGCCGCCGACGCCCTCGCCTCGGTGCCGGAGGACTTGCAGCGCCGCTTCCTGCAGGCCGACTCTGCAGGCAGCCTGCGCGCTGATACCAGCCTGCGCCGCCACCTGGTGTTTGCCCGCCACAACCTGCTCTCAGATCCACCATTCACCAACATTGATCTGGCGCTGTGCCGCAATTTGCTGATTTACCTCAAGCCCGAGGCGCAGTTCCGGGCTTTGTCGCAGTTGCATTTCGCGCTCAAGCAACAGGGTCTTCTGCTGCTGGGTGCCAGCGAGAACGTCGGCGCGTTTGAGTCCAGCGCGTTTTCGGTCGTGGACCGCACGCACAAGCTGTTTCGCAAACAACCGGCGGTGCTGCACCGCAATTTTGATGCCCACACGGTCAATGCCCAGGCGGTTCCGGCGATTCCGTCCATGCCGCCTTTGGAGTCCGCGCAAACGCCTGAAGGGCTGGCAGCCGAGTTGGACGCGACGCGCGAGCGCCTGCACGAGATGGTGCTGGAACTGCAAGCCAGCCACGAGCGCCTGGACCTGGGCAACGAGGAACTCACGGCGTCCAACGAGGAGCTGCAGAGCACCAATGAAGAGCTCAAATCCGTGAACGAGGACTTGTACGCACTCAATAAGGAACTGGAGAAGCGCAACGACGAACTCGATGCCCTCAACCGCGATTACGACCACCTGCTTGACAGCACCGAGATTGGCACCGTCTTCCTTGACATGAACCTGTGCGTACGGCGCTTCAGCCCCGGCGTGAACGACTTCCTGGCGCTGCGGGCCAGTGACATCGGCCGCTCCGTGGGGGATATCCGCTACCGCCTGGGTGCGCAGGAGGCATTCCTGGACGATCTGCGCCGCTGCGCCAGCGGCGAACAGCGCGTAGAGCGCGAAGCCATGCTGCCCGACGGGCGCTGGGTGTTCGAGCGCATGCTGCCCATTTTCAACGCCGACCGCCAGGGCGACGGAGTGGTCCTGACCTGGACCGAAATCAGCAAGATCAAGCACATCGAGTCGCTTGCAGAAAAGCTCGCCGCCGAGCGCCAGCGCCTGCTCGATATTCTGGAGGCATTGCCCGACGGGGTGTACATCGTCAATGCCGAGTACGAGATCGAATACATCAACCCAGCGCTGCAGCGCGAATTTGGCGACGTGATGGGGCGCAAGTGCCACGATTATTTTCACCAGAATGCCTCGCCATGCACCTGGTGCAAGAACCCCGAGGTGCTCGCCGGCAAGATGGTGCAATGGCAATGGGTGTCTCCCAAGGGGCGCACCTACGATCTTTTTGACATTCCGCTGAAGAATGCGGACGGCAGCATCAGCAAGCTGGAGCTGTTCCATGACATCACCGAGATGCAGGAAGCACGGCGCGGCATGCGCGAAGCAGCCCGCATTGCACGCGTGGGGCACTGGGAATGGAACATCGCCAGCCAGGAGTTGCACTGGAGCGACGAAACCTTTGCCTGCTTTGGCTATGCGCCGGGCCAAGTGAAACCAAGTTTCGAGGGTTTTCTCAGCCATGTCGAGCCTGCGGACCGGTCGCGGGTGCGCAAGGCCGTGGACGATGCGCTGGCGGGTGACGCCGCCTACGAAATCGAGTTTCGCTTTCGCCGTGTCGACGGCAGCCTCAGCGTTGGCTTTGCCAGCGGCAGCGTGCAGCGCGACGGCGAAGGTCAGCCGCTCTCATTGGGCGGAGCACTCCAGGACATCACCAGCCTGCGCGAGAGCGAGATGCGCTTCAAGGTTGCTTTCCGCGCCAGCCCGCTGGCCGCCTCCATTTCACGCGTACGCGATGGCATGTTCGTGGAAGTGAACGATCGCTACACCACCTGGTTCGGCTGGTCGCCTGCCGAGCTGGTGGGGCGCACCATCTTGGAGGTGGGTTTGTGGGCCGATCTGGGGGTGCGCGAGGCTTGGCGCGAGGAATTGCGGCGCAAAGGCTCCACCTTGGAGTTCGAGGCCGTATGGGTCTGCAAGAGTGGCGAGCACCGGCAGGTCAGCCTGTCGGCGGAACTCATTGAGGTCGACGAAGAGCAGCACGTGGTTGTCTTTGTGCAGGACATTACCGAGCGCAAGGAAAATGCCGCCCGCATTGAATTTCTGGCGCACCACGACCCGCTCACCCATTTGCCCAACCGCGTGTTGTTTCGCGACAGGTTTGACCTGGCCAAGGCATGGTCCGAACGCAGTGGCAGCAAGCTGGCACTGATGTACCTGGACCTGGACCATTTCAAGACCATCAACGACACCTTGGGCCACCCGGTGGGAGACCTGCTGCTGCAGCAGGTGGCCGAGCGGCTCACCACCACCTTGCGCGACACCGACACCATCAGCCGCCAGGGCGGCGATGAGTTCCTGATTGCGCTTACCGACGTGCAGGACGTGGAATCGGTCGGGCGCATTGCCGACAAGGTGATCGAAGCGCTCGCCCGACCTTTTCATATTGAAGGCCACGAGCTGGCGGCGACGCTCTCCATGGGCATTGCACTCTGGCCCGACGATGGGGCCGACTTCGATACCCTGCTGCAACGTGCCGACACGGCGATGTACCGCGCCAAGGACGCCGGACGCAACACCTACGTGTTCTACACCGGCGAGATGAATGTCCAGGCGCTGGAAAACCTCAAGATGCGCTCGGCCCTGCACTGGGCGCTGGACCAGCGGGAATTTGTGCTGCATTACCAACCGCAGATCGACCTGGCGAGCGGGGTGGTGGTGGGTTTTGAAGCTTTGCTGCGTTGGCAGCGCAGCGACGGCGAGCTGATTCCGCCCGGCCGTTTCATCCCGGCGGCCGAAGACAGCGGCCAGATCGTGCCAATTGGTGAGTGGGTGCTGCGCGAAGCCTGCGCGCAGGCCATGCGCTGGCAGCAGGCGGGCCTGCCCGAGTTGACCATGGCAGTCAACCTCTCGGTCGTGCAGTTCAAGCGCGGCGACCTGCTGGCCAGCGTCACGCAGGCGCTGGAGGAATCGGGCCTGGACCCCGGCCGGCTGGAGCTGGAACTGACCGAATCGCTGCTGCTCGACGACGCCGACCACAACCTGGAGACGGTGCGCCGCCTCAAGGCGCTGGGGGTGTGCCTGTCGATCGATGACTTCGGCACCGGGTATTCGAGCCTGGCCTACCTGCGCCGTTTTTCGGTGGACAAGCTCAAGATCGACCAATCCTTCGTGCGCGACATCGTCAGCGATCCGGAAGACGCTGCCATCGTGCGCGCCATCATCAGCATGGCGCGCAGCCTGAAACTGCGCGTCATTGCCGAAGGTGTCGAGAGTGAGGAGGTCGCGCGCATCCTGGGCCTCTACCACTGCCATGAAGCGCAGGGTTACCATTTCGCCCGCCCCATGCCTGAGCAGGCCGTGACCGACTGGATGTTTGCGCGTGAGGGCGGCCCTGAGGTAGTTTCAGGTCGAAATTCCACGCGGACCTGATCCTGCCAGACGCAGCAGTGCCCAAGACTTTGTCCGGGCGAAGCAAGCGCTGTTCTTTTTTATGCCCCGCCCGCAATGCCCAGCATGACCAGCCCCAACGAATTTCGCATCCTATCGCTCAGCGGGGGAGGGTATCTGGGCCTGTATACCGCCGTGGTTCTTGCTGACCTGGAAGCCCGGGTGGGGGAACCGCTGGGCCGGCGTTTTGACCTGATTGCCGGCACTTCCGTTGGCGGCCTGCTGGCGATGGCCTTGGCCTTCGAAGTGCCGATGGCGCAGATCGTGCGGCTCTTTGTCGAGCGTGGCGAAGAGGTGTTTTCCTCACGCCGCCTGCCCGGTGGCACGGTCACGCGCCTGCTGGACATGACGCGTTCGGTGCTTGGCCCCAAGTACACCGGAGAAGCCCTGCGGCGCGAACTGGCGAAACATTTTGGCGACCGCACCATGGGCGACGCCCAACACGCCGTGGTGGTTCCGGCGGTGGACGTCAGCCGCAGTGTCACCAAGGTGTTCAAGACGCCCCATACCCAGGGCTCGCTGGGCGACGAGGCACTGTCCGCGGTAGACGTGACGCTCGCCACCTGCGCTGCGCCGGCGTATTTTCCGTGCGTCAAGGTGGGAGAGCGCTTGTACGCCGATGGCGGGCTTTTTGCCGTGGCGCCAGATCAGGTGGCGCTGCACGAGGCGCAGCACTTCATGGGCGCCAAGCAGGCCAAGGTGCGCATGCTCGCCGTAGGCACCGCCACCATGGGCTACCAGCCCGCCGACAATGTGGAGGCCGACGCCGGAGCTGTCGGTTGGCTAAGCGAGGGGCGTTTGATCCTGACTCTGATCTCGGTGCAGCAGCAGCATGTGGAGGCAGTCATGGAAGACCTGTTGGAAGAGCGCTACCTGCGCATTGACGCGCACTGGCCGGCGCAGGCAGGCCTGGGGATTGACGTTGCCACGCCAGAAGCCACCAAGACCCTGATGGCACTGGGGCAGAAAACCCTGAGCGAACTGGACCGGGATCGCCTGGCGATGTTTCTCTGATGCCCGCGTCAAGCTGGCAGAAACAGCGCAGGGTCCACCATGCAGCGGTTGAGCATTACGCCCCAATGCAGGTGTGGCCCCGTCACGCGGCCGGTGGCGCCGACAGCGCCCACACGCTGACCTGCGTCCACGGTGTCTCCCACTTGCACGTCGATGGCGCTCAGGTGGCAGTCCATGGTGAGCAGGCCGCCTCCATGGTCCAGCCACACGGTGTTGCCGTTGAAAAAGTAGTTGCCCGTGTCGATGACGCGTGCCGGGAGCGGCGCTAGCACCGGCGTTCCGGTAGCGGCAGCGATGTCCATGCCGCTGTGCGGATTGCGCGCCTGGCCATTGAACACCCGGCGCAGCCCAAATGAGCTGGAGCGCCGGCCCGGCACCGGCACTTGCAAGGCCAGGCTGCGCGGCAGCGGCGTGCTGAACGTGGCCATCACACCGGCCTGGTGCGCGCGCTCGCGTTCCCAGCGGGCTTCGTCCTCGGGTGACAAATCCACCGTGTGCGGTGCCACCGTCAGCCGCTGCTCGCGGTACTGCTTGGGCGCGATGGTGTAGGCAATGGTGCGGCTGCTGCCGCCTGCGTCCTCCACGCGGATCTGCGCCGCGCCGGTACTGGCCGAGAGGGCAATGCCCAGCACTGCCGTCCAGCCCCTGGGGTCCCCCAGCACCAGCAAAGGCACCTCGCTGGCACCGTCCGTGGCAGCCGTGAAGGCGCGTGGGCGTGCAGCCGCCGGACCGAGCGCCAGGCGCGCCACGCCGCCGGGCACCTGCAGCGTGCGCGGCAGCGGGCCGTCAGTGCGATTGGCGGGGGCTGCCCAGGCAGGCCGCAGTGCCGGCCAGGTCGCCACCGCGAGCGCACCGGCCAGTGCCCAGCGACGGGACGGCATACCAAGCGTGGGGGATGAATCGGGGGTGTAGCGCAGTGCAGGCATGGTTGGCAAGCCTACCAGTGTGCGCACGCGGGCGCTGGCTGGCTAAGCTATGTGCTTCAGTGCGTCACGAATTCATAGCGCACGAGCTCGCTGTCCACCATGTCCAGCAAATCGTTCAGTACTTCGTCATCGTCGGCGCTGGCCCAGGTGTCTTCCGGGTTGGCGGCAAACAGGGGTTCGATGGTCAGATCGAGGTAGGTGCCATCGGGCAGCTTGAGCACGGGCGTGCCCTCGGAGGTGTCGGCCAGTTCCCAATCGTCGGGAACGGACATTTCGAGTTCGATGGTGACGTGGAGTTTTTTCATGGTGGGATGGTGCGGGTTTCGACACGAGGAGCATACCCGGCGCGTCGGGCTTGGAGCAGTGCGCTAAAGTGCCTTATACCCTTTGTGTGCCCGATGAACAGCTTGCATCATGGTGGGTACCACCCTTTGAATGTTGTGCCGCTCATGTCTGCCCTCGAACTCAAAATTCCTCCGCCACTGGTCGCTGCCATTACGGCTGCAGCCATGGTGTCTGCGTCGCTCTGGCTCGGGCCTGTACTGGCGCTGCCGGCAGGTGTACGCGTAGGCGGCGCTCTGGTCCTTGCTGCAGTGGGCGTCGGCTGTGACCTGGCGGGCCTGGTCGCCTTCAGGCGGGCAAAAACGACCGTCAACCCCATGGCGCCGCACACCAGCACGCATGTCGTGACGACAGGCATCTACCGCATCACGCGCAACCCCATGTACCTTGGGTTGGTGCTTATTCTGCTGGGTTTGGCGCTGTACCTGGCCGCACCCTGGGCCTTGCTCGGGCCGCCAGCGTTTGCGGCCTACATCACACGTTTTCAGATCTTGCCGGAGGAGCGCGTGCTCACCGAGCGCTTCGGCGCCGCCTACACCGCCTACCGCAGCCAGGTGCGCCGGTGGCTGTAGTGCAGAAAACTGGGGTCTGACCCCAATTTACCAATTTATTGGTGCCTGGCGCGCAGGCCCTGGGCCAGTGCGCCCAGGGCAATGCCGGCCAGCGCCCACAAGAGCGTCCAGTTGCCAGTGCCCAGACCCGCAATGGCCGGGCCGGGGCAGACGCCGCACAGGCCCCAGCCGATGCCGAACAGGGCAGCGCCGCGCACGGTGTCGCGGTTCCACACGCTGGCGTGGTGGTGAAAGCGCTCTCCGATCAGTGGGCGCGAGAGCATGCGCGGCGCCAACTGGTAGGCGACCAGCGTGACCCCCATGGCGCCGCCCATCACGAGCATCAGCCCGAAATCCTGAAAGCGCAGGAAACCCAGTACCACTTCGGGCCGAACCATGGTGGAGACGGCCAGGCCAAAGCCAAACAGCGCGCCGGCCACCAGCACGGTGACAAAGCGCGGCAGGTTCATGCGTTGCGCGCTCATGCCAGCCACCTTGCGGCCAAATTGGCGGTGAGGAAGGCCGTGGCCATGAAGGTCAGCACGGCCAGAAGCGAGGGCCACTGCAGCGAGCCCAGCCCGCAAATGCCATGGCCTGAGGTACAGCCATTGCCCAGCCGCGCGCCGTAGCCCACCAGGACACCCCCGAGCAGCAAACGCCATGCCGGCAGGCCCGTGGTTTGCGGTGCGCCATGGGCAAGGACCAGCCACCACAGCAAGGCGCCGAGCACCAGTCCCAGCGCAAAGACCAACCGCCAACCGCGCGAATCGGTGAATCTGGCTTGCTGAAAGAATGGCCGCTGGACCACGAACGACCAGGTGGATGAGAACACCGTGCTCATGCCGCCCACCAGGCCGGTGAGCACAAACAACAGCGCCACGCCGGTGCCAATGAGTACGCCGCCGAGCAGGTAGTGCTGCCAGCCCAGAGGAAAGAGGGAATGCGCCAGGTCCATGGGCTGCATTATCTGGGCGGGTCTGCACGCTGTCTGCGGGGAGCATGGAAAATGCTGGCATGAGCCTCATTCACCTGTTGCAGCGCCACGCCCGCCTGTCCCCCGATCGCCCCGCCATCTTCGAAGGCCGCAAGCCCTGGGCGAGCTACGGCGAATGGGCCGCGCGCAGTGCCGCGCTGGCCGGGCGCATGTGCGCCGCGGGTCTGGTGCCCGGCGACCGGGTGCTGCTGTTCATGCGCAACCACCCTCGGTATCTGGAGGTGCTGTGCGCCGCCTGGTGGGCCGGCCTGGTGGTGGTGCCGGTCAACGCCAAGCTGCACCCGCGCGAAACCGAATGGATCGTGGACAACGCCCAGGCGCGCTGGGGCTTCGTGACCGCCGATGTGGCGCCCGGACTGCTGGCTGGGCTGGAGCGGCAAATCGACGTCGAGTCGCCCGAAGCCAACGCCTTGCTGGCGCCGGTGAATGACCCGTGGGCCGTGCCCACCGCCGAGCGTGCCCCGGACGACGTCGCCTGGCTGTTCTACACCAGCGGCACCACCGGCCGGCCCAAGGGCGTGATGCTCACGCACCGCAACCTCATGACCATGGGGCTGACGTACTTCATCGACGTGGACCCGGTGGCCGCGCAGGACGCCATCGTTTACGCCGCGCCCATGTCGCACGGCGCCGGGCTGTATGCCATCCCGCATTTGATGGCGGGTGCGCGCCACGTGGTGCCCCAGTCCGGCGGGGTGGACCCGGCCGAGCTGTTTGCGCTGGGCTGGGAACTGGGCGGCCTCTCCACCTTTGCTGCCCCCACCATCGTCAATCGCCTGGTGGACCACGCGCAGCAGGCGGGACTGGACCAGCAGGCCTGTGCCCGCGCCTTCAAGACCATTGTCTATGGTGGTGCGCCCATGTACGTGGCGGACATCCAGCGTGCGCTCCAGGTCATGGGGCCCCGCTTTGTACAGATCTATGGCCAGGGCGAAACGCCCATGGTCGCCACCGCGCTCTCGCGTGCGCAACTGGCGGACGCCGCGCATCCGCGCTACCTGGAACGTCTCGCTTCGGTGGGCGTCGCCCAGACACCGGTGCAGTTGTGCGTGGCCGACGAACACGGCGCTGAGCTGCCGCTGGGCGAGGTGGGTGAGGTGCTGGTGCGGGGCGACAGCGTCATGGCCGGCTACTGGCGCAATCCCGAGGCCACGGCGGCGGCCTTGCGCGGTGGCTGGCTGTTTACCGGCGACGTCGGCTGTCTGGACGCTGATGGCTTTCTTACGCTCAAAGACCGCAGCAAGGACCTCATCATCAGCGGTGGCTCCAACATCTACCCGCGCGAGGTGGAAGAAGTCCTGCTCACCGCCCCCGGCGTGGCAGAAGTGGCCGTAGTGGGCGCGCCGGACCCGGCCTGGGGCGAAGTGGTCGTCGCTTTCGTGGTGTTGCAACCCGGCGCCGCGACCACCACCGAAACGCTCGACCAGCACTGCCTGGCGCAGATGGCGCGCTTCAAGCGGCCCAAGCACTACCGCGTCGTGCAGGCGCTGCCCAAGAACAACTACGGCAAGGTGCTCAAGACGGCGCTGCGCGAGCAGTGGCTGGAATCTGCCGAGGCTGTTTCAGGCCATCGCTGACGGCATTTACACCGTTTGTCGGCCATTGCGCGGTAGTGCTTTCAGGGTTTCGGCAGGGGCGCGAGAGGCGCAGCACATGCCATACTTCACAGAGATATTTGGTCAGCCGCAACTCCCATGAAAACCCACATCGGTCGTTTTGAGCTCAAGCGAATGTTGGGGCAGGGGGCACAGGCACAGGTCTGGCTGGCATTTGACCCGCGCCTGGAGCGCGAGGTCGCCATCAAGCAGATGAAACCGGTGCCCCCGCAGGAGGCATCCGCCGTCCAGCAATGGCTGCAGGAAGCGCGCAGCGTCAGCCGCCTGACGCACGCCAACATCGTGCCGGTGTTTGAAGCCGATGTGCACGAGCACCAGCCCTATCTGGTGTTTGAATACGTGGCAGGGCAGACCTTGGCCCAGCGCCTGGCAGGGCAAGGCGCAATCCCCGCTAACGCGGCGGTACCCATCTTGCAGGACGTGCTCAGTGCCCTGGTGGTAGCGCACGCCGGTGGCGTGGTCCACCGCGATCTCAAGCCCTCCAACGTGCTGCTCGATACCAATGGGCGGGCCAGAGTCATGGATTTCGGCATTGCCGCCCGCATGGGCCGCGCGCAGGCAGGCGCCAAGGGGCAGGATGCGGCCGGAAGCCCCGGCTACATGGCGCCCGAAGCGATTCGGGGCGAAGCCATTTCCTCGTTGATGGACGTGTATGGCGCCGGGCTCCTGCTGGCCGAAGTGCTGTGGGGCAAGCCCATCAGAACCGGGACGGATGCCATGAAAGCCCTGCAGCGTGCTGCCCGCGAGCCACTGCAGCTGCCCGCAGGGCTGCTCGAAGGGCTGGACGATGCCCTGCGGGCCATCGTGCTGCGCGCCACGGCCTTTGATCCCCAGCAGCGCTACGCAGGCGCACAGGCATTTCTCGATGCCTTGCGCAAGTGGTCCGGCGCGCACACGGATGAGGCGCAAGCGCCCAGCTCCGCCATGCAGAACAGCACCCTCGAATTTCTGCTGCGCCGCATGCGCAGCAAGAGCGATTTCCCGGCGCTGTCCGAGTCGATTGGCAAGATTCAAAGCATGGCGTCTTCCGACAAGGAAAGCGTCAGCAGCGTCACCAACGAAATCCTGAAAGATGTGGCGCTGACCAACAAGCTGCTGCGCCTGGTCAACAGCGCGCACTATGCACGCGGCACCAGCATCGGCACGGTCTCGCGCGCGGTGAGCCTGGTGGGCCTGAACAACATTCGCAACATGGCGCTCAGCCTGGTGCTGCTTGAACACATGCAGGACAAATCCAACGCGCATCTGCTCAAGGAGGAATTCCTGTGTGCCCTGATGGCCGGGTCGGTCGCGGGCGAAATGGGTCGCTCTACCAAAGAAGGCGAAGAGGCCTTCATTGGTGCTTTGTTTCAGAACCTTGGACGCATGCTGGCGCAGTTCTATTTTCCAGAAGAGGCAGCCGATGTTCGCAAGCTGGTCACTGCGGTGCGCGAGCCTGTCGATGAGGATGTCGCCTCCACCCGTGTGCTGGGCATTACCTACGAGGCGCTCGGTCTGGGGATCGCCAAGGCCTGGGGCCTGCCCGAGAGCATCCAGCGCTGCATCGTGCGGCCGCCCGGCGAGCCACCCGGCCGGGTTCCAGCCGACGCACTGGAACGTTTGCGCTGGAGCGCACGCGCCGCCAACGACATGGCCGATGCCATGCTGCACACCGATCCACGGGAGGTGGACGTGCGCATTGCCCGGGTCGCCCGGACCTATGCAAGGACCCTGGGGCTGAGCGTGGACGCTATGCAGGCTGCCACGGCTACGGCGCGCAAGAAGCTCGTTGAGTTGGCGCAGGCCATGGCCATTACCGTGCGCGCCAATTCCCGCGCGGCGCAGTTGCTCCAGGGAGCCGGCGACGCACCAGTGCCAGCGCCGGCAACGTCCACCGGGGGGCAGGATGCCCTTGCCGCGACCGAGCTACAGGCCACCCAGAAACTGCCCGCCTCGCCGGAGGCGGACCCGCAAGGCAACGAGCAAGTCTCGGAAATCCTGGCCGCCGGTATTCAGGACATCACCAATGCGATGGTGGAAGAGTTCAAGCTCAGCGACGTGCTGCGCATGATTCTGGAGACCATGTTTCGCGCGCTGGACTTCCACCGCATCGTGTTCTGCATGCGTGAGTCCAAGAGCGATATTCTGACGGGTCGCTTTGGGCTGGGCGTGGGCGTGGAGGGCGCCGTCAAGCTGTTTCGCGTGCCCGTGGGCAACATCGGTGGCGAACAAGACCTGTTCGCCACCATTTGTGCCAAGGGGGCGGACACCCTCATCAGCGACGCCAGTGCACCCCGCATCGCCGAGCGCCTGCCCGATTGGTACCGCAAGGCTGTCGACGCCCCCACTTTTCTGATCCTGCCGTTGCTGCTCAAGGGGCGTGCGTTCGGCATGATCTATGCCGACAAGGCAGAGCTGGGCAGCCTGGTGGTCGATGAAAAAGAGCTGGCCATGCTGCGCACCCTGCGCAACCAGGCGGTGATGGCGTTTCGGCAGTCGTCGGGCTAGCGCTTTTTGTATAAGTGCTAGGGACGTTCATGTAAGAACCTCCCTAGAGGACGATTTGACTGCCATTGTTTGAACCCGAAGCGCCGGTGCTTTCACGCGTATTGGATGTGTGGGCGCTGAGCCACTCCACTGCGCGCACGCTTGGCCCGCAGGGCCGGGCAGCGCGATGGCAGCCGGGTGCCCTCGCTATGATTTCCCTCCAATGCCCCACTACCTCACCGCCGCCCTCTACCAATTCGTCGATCTGCCCGACTACGCCGCATGGGTCGCGCCGCTGCAGGCCTGCTGCGATGCGCACGGCGTCAAAGGCACCTTGCTGCTGGCGGAAGAAGGTATCAACGGCACCATTGCCGGCTCGCCTGAGGGGGTGCACGCGGTGCTGGCCTGGCTGCGCGCAGACCCAAGGCTGGCGGGCCTGCAACACAAGGAAGCCACCGCCGAGGTTCTGCCTTTTTACCGGATGAAGGTGCGGCCGAAGCGCGAAATCGTCACGCTGGGCGTGCCAGGGCTCAACCCCGCGCAAAACGCCGGCACCTACGTCAAACCCGCCGACTGGAACGCGCTGATCGACCAGCCCGACGTGGTGCTGATCGATGTGCGCAACGACTACGAAGTGAAGATCGGCAGCTTCGAAGGCGCCATTGATCCGCTGACCAAAACCTTCTCCGAACTGCCCGGTTGGGTCGAGCGCGAGGCCCAGCCCGGCGGTGCGCTCGCTGGCGCTGGTGGCCAAAAGCCGCGCGTGGCCATGTTTTGCACTGGCGGCATTCGCTGCGAAAAATCAACCGCCTACCTGCGCACGCAGGGCTTCGACGAGGTGTACCACCTCGAAGGCGGCATCCTCAAATACCTCGAAACTGTTCCGGCCGAGCACAGCCGTTGGCACGGCGATTGTTTTGTCTTCGACGAGCGTGTGTCCGTCGGCCATGGCCTCGCGCCCGGCCACCACGAGCTGTGCCGCTCATGCCGTTGGCCGCTCGGGCCCGACGAGATCGCCTCGCCGCTGTTCGAGCGCGGCATCAGTTGCCCTTACTGCCACGGCACGCGCAGCGCGCAAGCGTTGGTGGGCCTGGCCGAGCGGCAAAGACAGGTGGATTTGGCGCGCCAGCGGGCGCAGCCGCACATCGGTGCGCGCATGCCGGAAAAAAACGGTCCTGGCGCCAAGAGTGAAGGGCAGACGCAGTGCGAGTCGCCGCTCGATAACGGTGGCGATTGAGCGCGCTGGCGTCAGACGAGCAGCGCAGGCATGGGGGTCGGATCACGATTTCGCGCAGCGAAACGCGTGCTCAGACCCCCATCCCGGAACCTTGGGTGCGGCGCTGGCAAGCCGAAAGCGCAACGGCCTTCCCAGCCCTCACGCCTGCCACACCCCAAACCCCGCAGAGCGCAAGTCGATCCCCACCTCGATCTCCTTGTCCACGGCGTCCTCGTAGCCCATGGGGTTGAAGCCTTCGTACAAGTCCGGCAGCAGGCGCAGGCCGTACCGCGTGACGTAGCGGTTGGCCTGAATGCCGGCCTTGTGCTTGTCGAAGCGCACGTCCGGGTCCAGGCCCGTCATGCCCACGTAAACACAAGGTTTGCCGTCGATATAGCCTGGGTTGTTCTTGCGGAACTTGGCCTCCAGCAACACGTCCGGGTGCAGTTCGACCACATAGACATGGTGGTGGGCGCGGCGGCGGCGGGGCATGCGGCGCAGTGTAATCGTCCGCGCATTTATTAGGTCAAATCGGCCTCTAGCGCTTACGCAGCAAGCGCAAGCAGCTACCAATTTTGAATTTTTAACAGCAGGCGGTTCGCTTGGCTTGCGGCGACGGGCCGCGCGCCGTGCAACCCACGCGCCGCATCAACCGCCAGCCTGCCGGCAAATAATGGGTGTGGCGCCCCGCCATTAAGCCTTTCAGCAAGAGGGGGCGGGGCGAACCGCCTACGGCGCTGCTATTTGTCGTCGTCCGCATGGCCATCGCTGAGCAGACGGCGGTCCAGCCGGCCGCGCAGCGCCTGGGTTTCCTGCAGAAACTGCGGAATAGGGACAGCCGGCGCAACCCGCAGACTTGGCGGGAAAAGGCTGCTCATGTAGAGCTCGTTCGACAGGCGCATGCGATCGAGCCACTGCGTCCCGAGCCACGCCGGCACGGCCAGCAGCACCATTGCGCCCACGGCCCACGCCAGGCCGGCACGGCGGCGCGGCAGTACGGCGGCCAGGTGCGCATAGATACCAGCCGCCAGGACCAGCGATGTCAGCAGGTAGTCGAAGCGCGAAAGCGCCTCCCACGAGAAGGCAAAAGCCGCCAGACTGGCCGCCCCATCCACCGCCTCGACCGCCAAGACCATCGTGCAGGCGATGCGCACGTGGCGCCAGAACTGCAAACGGTGGTCGAACACCTTGTTGGCAATCGCCCACAGGCCACACCAGGCGCCCAGCACCACCACCAAGGTGAGCAGCAAGCCGGGCAGCGATTGGAGGTATTTCGAAACGTCGTTGGCCTCCAGCCACGACGAGCCAAGGGCTGCGGCCACGGTTAGCGCCACCAGGAGCACCGTGGCAGCCACGTTGTGCCGCGAGGATGGGGGCAAGGCTTGCTCGGCGGCAACCGGTGCGTCGGCCAGACGCAGCGCAAGGCGGGTGCGGCCGATTTCCAGCGGTACGCCGCCGGGCCAGTCAAACCACTTGCCGCTGCCATAGCGCTTGCCCCTCAGCGTGGCACCGTTCACGGTCTGGCCCACCTGAATACTCACCAGGCGCGGGGCTTCCATCGGGCGATCGGCGCGCAGGTGCACGGGCGCAATGTGCGGATCGTCCAGCACCAGGTCGCAGTCGAGGCTTCGGCCCACGGTGAAGGGCCAGCGCGTGACGGGCGCGCGCGCCAGCAGGGTGCCGTGGCGGTCAAAGGCTTCAATGAGCGCGAGTAGCTGCGTCATGGCGCTGCCTCCCAGCGAAACGCCCGCAGGTAGTGGTCCGCCAGCTTGAGGCCGTTGTCGAAAGCGACACCACGCACGTCCAGGCGGCCGAGCACGCCTCGCGTCGGTTGGTTGACGGTCGCGACCAACACGGTCATGTCGTACAGGCTGCGCAGCTTGCGGTAGGCCGACATGCAGATCACCGCCCGCAGTGGCAGGCTGCCCTGGTCCACGTAGCGCTCGGTGCACTCGACAGCGGTCTGGCGGCCGTTGCCGCGCTTGAGAAAGGGCTCGTTGCCAAAGCTCTGCGAATAGGTGCGGGCGAAACGCGCGGCGCCCAGGGTTGGCGCGTCGTAGGCTTCGTAGCTCAGCCGCACCATGCCCGTGCTGAAGTCGCCCGCGACCACATCGCTATCGACCTGGCACTTGGTGCGCTCCAGGTTCAGCGCATGAAAGTCCGGGTCGCGCCCCGAGCCCCAGCAGCGCGCAAGCGTATCGTCTGGCACCGGCACCAGGTAACTGCCGTGGCGCTGCTCCTTGAACGGCGTTTGCAAGAAGCGCTCGGTCAGCAGTTGCTGGTGCACCAGCAACTGCCGCGTCACCTCGGCGTAGGCCGGTTGGGCGATGGGCTGGGCGTGGGCGGCGCGCTGCACCAGCGCCTGGGCGAACTCGGCGGGTATCAGAAAGCTCACCTGCTCGCCATCGAGTCGCTTGGCCACGTTGACGCCCAGCACCCGCCCCGCATCGTCCACCGCCGGCCCGCCGCTCATGCCGGGGTTGAGCGTGCCGCCAAAGAAGATGCGCGGGTAAAAGCTGCGCCGCACCAGCCCGTTGTAGGTGCCCTCGGTCACGGCAAAACCGATGTCCAGCGGGTTGCCCAGTGAATAAATGCGCTCGCCCTGGGCCATGGCGTCGGCCGCAGGCCGAAAACTCAGCACCGGCGCGGGTGCCGTCCGGGCCTTGGCGCGCAGCACGGCCAGGTCGTGCTGAACGTCAAACGCCAGCAGCTCGACCGCGCCTTGCTGCCCATCAATCGTGACGTACACGCCGCTGTAGCGCTCGGGCTCCAGCGCGAGCTGGCTCGCCACATGGAAGTTGGTGACGATCAGCCCATCGGCCGACACAAAAAAACCCGAGCCGGTGGACGCCTGGGTGTTGGAGTTGCGCAGCAGCGTGCGGATCTGCACCAGCTTGTCGCGCGACAGCTCATAAATGCGTCGGGCGTTGCCTGACAGCGCCTCTGCAGGGGCCGGCGCTGAAGGCACTGCTGCGGGTGCAGGCGGTGCGGTGCCCGGTGCGATGGCGGGTGCGATGACTGGCGTGGGCGCCGCACCCGCTTCGCTTGCGCCCGGCGGCACAGCGGCCTGCTCGCGAACCACCGGAGCACCCGTAGAGGCCTCGTTTGGAGCGTTTTGGGCGCTTGCCAGACCGCAGGCCAGCAAAAGAAAGGGGGCGACAAGCTGGAGCGGCCAGCGGGTGGGGGAGGGCATCGCGGCATTTTAAGAACGTCCTGCGACAAGCCCTTTGGCCTCGTTGGGCCTGTCTACCCCGTCAGTCGCGGGTTTGCCCATTCACCAGCCACTCCATCCCACGCACCCATGCCATCGACCGCCCACTATCCCATCGGCACGCCCGGCCAACTCTGGGGCGCCGCAGAACGCGACCAGTGGCGCGCACGCCAGTTGCGCCAGCGCAGCTACGCCGACGACGTGCTCACGGCCATTGAGGCACTGCGGGGCCGGTTGGATGTGGAGATGTACGGCGATGTGATTTATGCCGACACACAGCACCCGGCAGAGCGCTTTCCCCTGCTGGCCCTGCGCAGCCGCCACTGGCAACCCGGCCTGCCCAGCGTGCTCGTCACCGGTGGGGTGCACGCCTATGAGACGAGTGGCGTGCACGGCGCGCTGCGGTTTGTGGACACGCAGGCCGAGCGCTTTGCAGTCCGCGCCAACCTGCTGGTGGTGCCCTGCGTCAGCCCCTGGGTGTACGAGCGGTTTCAGCGCTGGAACTTAGACGCCATCGACCCCAACCGGTCGTTCCGCGATGGCTCTCCCGCGCAGGAGTCAGCCGCCCTCATGCACCTGCACCGCCGCAGGGCCAGTTCGCCGCCCACATTAACCTGCACGAGACCACTGATACCGACGAATCCGCATACCGCCCCGCCGTGGCCGCGCGCGACGACAAGGTGTTCGAGCCCGGCAGCATCCCCGACGGCTTCTACCTGGTGGACGACACCGAAAACCCCCAGCCCACGTTTCAGCAGGCCATCATTGAAGCCGTCCGCCGCGTGACGCACATCGCGCCCGCGGACGACAAGAACGAAATCATCGGCTCGCCCGTGGTGGCCCCGGGCGTCATCCACTACCCGATGAAGCAGTGGGGCCTGTGCGCGGGCATCAGCGGCGCACGCTACACGACAACGACGGAGGTGTACCCCGACAGCCCGCGCGCCACGCCCGAGCAGTGCATTGAGGCGCAGGTGGCTGCGGTGTGTGCGGCGGTGGAGTTTGTGTGCCAGTCCAGCCCTTCGCCAGATTGAGGCTGATTTGAGGTAAAATTGGCCTCTAGCGCTTGATGGGTAAGCGCTGGAAGCTATGAAATTGATAGTTATCAAGTGAGCGTATTTACCCGCCAGCCGAATGCGTAGCCCCGCACCGAAGGCGCTTGCCTGGGCAGCCTGATGGCGGCGCTAAGCACCCCCTACAGGTGGTAGTGGCCCGCCGCTTCGGGCTGGTACAGCACCTTGCCGATCCGGATGTGGCAGGTGCGATTCGGCATCCGCCAGCTGAAGGCATCGCCCGCTCGGTAGCCCAGGATCGCGGTGCCAATGTCGGAGAGCACCGAAAGCTTTCCGGCGCGCTCGTCTGCGTCTTCGGGGTACACCAGCGCGACCTCGCGCTCCTCGTCGTCCACGTGCAGCAGGGCCTTGGAGTTCATCGTCACCACATCATCGGCCACGTTCCACGGATCGACCACGATGGCGCGCTCGATCTCATGCTCCAGCTCAAACACGGTGGGGCCGTGCTCTACCTCCACCAGATTCTTGAGCCGGGCTTTGTCGATCTCGGTGATGTAAATGTCTGAGGTATGGGCTGCAGGGCTTTCCCGCAGAAGCCTCAGATAACGTTCCGAACTCATCGACAACGACTTCATCACTGGCGACTCGCTCTCCAGCACAAAGCCGCCATGCAGAAACGCTTTGACCGAGCGCACGTTGTCCGGGTGGATCTTGGCGATGAGCTTCTCGGCCTGCATGTCAAAGAAAGCGAGCTTCAAGCCCTCGCGGATGGCGCTGGCGCCCAGTTTGCGGCCCCAGTTGTCGCGGTTGCCGATGACCAGCACCATCTCGCACTCCGTCCCCTGCTTGACGAGGCGCACAAACCCCACAGGAACGTCGTGGCGGTCATAGGCCATGAAGAAGCGGCCGCCCTGGTTGAATAAATGCGTCAAGATGGGCAGTTGCACCCGCCCGATGACCTGCTCGATGAAGCGGGAAACGTGGCGCGAGTCGCTCAGGAAGCGCGTCACGTCCTCGTCTTCCAACCAGTCCATCAACGTCAGCGCGTCGGCCCGCGTGATCTCCGGGCACAGAGAAATGAAAGGCTTGTCCATCTTCACCCCCATTGGGTCCAAAGTATGAAAGCCTTCCATGGGCATGGCATGGCCATGACGGTTCTTTCGAAGACCGCGGATTCTAGCGGGGTTGGCAATTCCGCAAGTGCCACCGGTGCATCGGCTGGCTCCGCCGGGGGCATTCAGGGGGGAGCTACTGCCTGACTGTTGCTGGTGGTGCCTCCAGCGGTAGGGTTCGTGCCTTTCTTTCGGCAGCGCTTAGCGCTGGTCGCCCAGAGCGCCAAGCAACCGCGCGCTCACCTCAGCCGCGTCGGGCGTGGCGAACTGTATGTTGTGCTGCTCCGTCAGCGGCCCATGGCCAGGCTCCATGCGGCCAGAAGCGTCGTAACCCATGGCCTTGAACTTCCACACCCCGCCGACCAGCTTGAGCGAGCCCACATGCGCGCCGTCGGTTGTGTGCACCGCCACCACGGCGGCGTTGACGGGCAACAACTGCAAGGAGCCCGCCAGTGGGCCGGGCGGCACGGGGGCGAAGGT
>NZ_JBWKZM010000038.1:0-44152 GCF_059424465.1 Simplicispira sp. GW247-4R2A
CCGCCCGAGATCGAAGACCGCCAGTTCCCGGGGCACTGGGAGGGTGACCTGATCAAGGGTGAAGGCAATGCCAGTGCAGTGGGAACCTTGGTGGAACGCACCAGCCGACTGGTCATGCTGGTCAAACTTCCTGAGTTCAAGCCAGCCAGTGCCGCCAATGTCTTGCAGGGCTTCACGGACAACCAGCCACTGTCGTTTGGAATCGCCACTCCATGCATGGACGCCTTTGGCGGGCTGGACTACGGACGATGCTTGGAGAAAGCGGTCCACACAGCGAGCTGGGCGTCTTGGCCAGGTGTCTTGCCGACGAGGTCGCCCACCGCGCTGAAGGTTCTGGGCTTGCGGTAGAGGGTAGACGCCACCAACGAAGCCGCACCAGCGTCACCGGTTGTGAAAAGCCGATGGTAGCGGTCGGCTCTACTGCGGCGCGCCGTCGAGAAGCGGGCAAACCCATCGAACTCACGCAGCATCAGGGTCGGCTGGGAGACCACTAGGCAGCCTGGCGGCAGGCGCTCGACGAACAAGCGCTCGACCCAAACATAGTGGGTGCACGCAAGCAGCACGACGTCAGGTGCTCTGCCGCGCAGCTGGCGCTCCATCGCGGCAATGTACCCATCGACCTCCCGCCGGAGCTGCGCGCAGGCGGCTCCAGACTCGATGAGCGAGGCCAACCGCGTACACGGCACTTCCGCAACCAAGCAGCCGCCTGCAAGCGCATTCAACTTGGTGCTGAAGTACCCGCTTTGGACGGTGAACTGCGTGGCGAATACGGCCACCACGCGCTGCTTGTCTGCGTCTCCTTGCAGCCTTCTAACGTAGTCCACCGTGGGTTGAGCCACCCCAATCAGAGTGCGGCCCGGCCAAGCGGTGCTCAGCCATTCCCTGCGCAACACCTCTAATGCCCCCACGCTGACGGTGTTGCAGGCAAGAATGACGAGGTCACAGCCCTTGCGAAAGAGGAGATCCACGTTCTGCCGGGTCAGCTCATAGAGCTCCGGGTCGCTCTTGAGCCCATACGGGCCGCTCGCGTGGTCGGCCAGATAGACGAAATCGAGGTCTGGGTAGCACTGGCGAAGACGCTCGTAGACCGTCAGCCCGCCAACTCCTGAGTCGAATATTCCGATCATGGTCGACTCCTCAGCGCACCCTCGAACCCGAGACCTCAGCGCCTGCGCCCTGAGGCAGATGCAGCGCGATCGCAGAGGACACCACTGCAGCAGCTGCTATGAAGCAGAGGGCAAGCCGGAATGCTTCGAGCGGATAGGTCGCTGCCGGCTGCAGGAGGTGCGCCGCCACGTTCAGCGCCATCGCGCCCAGGGCAATGCCGATACCAGTGTTAAGGTGCTGCATGACGCCAGAGACACTGGCGGCATCGTTCGTCTGCGAGGCGGGGAGATCGCACATCGCCAAGGTGTTCAGTGCCATGAACTGAAGCGCTCGCGAGGCTCCGGATATGACCAGGAGGGCTACGAGTATCCAGACACTTGCATGCTGTGGGAAGAACGCAAGGGCGACCACCTGCGCGCAGGTGAAGGCCCCGTTCCACGCGATCACCGAGCGGAACCCGAATCGGCTGATGATCCGGGTGATGAACGGCTGCACCGCAAGGTTGCCCAGAAAGAACGTCAGGATCAGGTACCCACTCTGGAGTGGAGTCATACCCAGCCCGAGCTGGAACATCAGGGGTAGCAAGACCGTCAACCCGCCGATAGTGATGCGGTAGCAGAGGCCGCTGAGGGCAGCCACCGCGAACGTGTTGATGCGGAAGGCCGCAAGCGACAGAAGCGGCGCCTTTGCTTTACGCAGGTGCCAGACGGTGAGACCGCCAGTGAGCAGGCCGGCGGCGCCCCAGTAGGCCAAGGCAGGTCCTCCCGCCGATTGGTGCCCGGCGAGCTCGAACGTCGTCAACGCGAGCGTCAGCGTGGAGCCGGCCAGGACAAACCCAAGCGCGTCGAAGCGGCGCGCCTGGCCAGGGCCGTGCTCCGGCAGACGGGTCCAGCCCACCCACGCTGCAGCGGCGGCGAGCGGCAGGTTGAGATAGAAAATCCAGCTCCAGCCGAAGTAGGTCGCGATGAACCCGCCCAACGGTGGGCCGATGACTGGTGCGACAAAGGCCGGCCAGGTGATCAGGGCCACCATGCGAAGCAGCCGGTTCTTTGACGTGTTGTGGAACAGGATGAAGCGGCTGACAGAGACCATCATGGCCCCTCCCAGGCCTTGCAGCAGTCTCGCCCCAATGAACATCTCCAGGGAGGTGCTCAGGCCGCACCACAGCGAGCTGGCAGCAAATACCAGAACGCCACCGACGAATAGGCGGCGAGTGCCGAAGCGATTCACCATCCAGACACTTGCCGCCAACCCCAGCGCGACGGCCAGCATGTAGGCGCTCATGCCGATCGCCACCTGTGTTGACGCCACCCCGAAGGAGCTGGCGATCACAGGCAGCGCAACGGCGATGACGGTAGCGTCTAGGTTCTCCAGGAAGAAGGCGCTTGCGATCAACCCGGTGACGATGGGGGGCAGTTGCCGATCGTCCACACGCTCCCGGGTGCAGTTCTGCTCGCAAGGTTGCGTGTGGGTCAGAACCGGCTCCGATTGTCCTTGCCGGAGTCACGCTTCCAGAATGCTGTCTGCACCAGTTGTGTCAGCTGCTCCACACGGGAGACTCCGCTGAGCTCGAAAACCTTGGGGAAATTGCTGGCCGGGTTATGACCGGGCACGCAATTGATCTCCCCCACGAGGAGAGCCCCTTCATTGTGGAAAAGGTCGATCCGCACCCCGCTGGAGACGCCAAGCTTTGTGCAGATCATCTGGGCAACCTGCACGCACCTGCTGGCCAGCGCACTGTCGCGCAAAACCTCAACACTCATGGTGGACGTTTGCTTTGCGGCGGAGCTGTGCCAGTCCGCCCCTTCTGGTATGGACACCAGGCCGGGTTCACTGAACACCGATTTCTCCCCACAGATCGCTGCGATCTCAATCTCCACAGTGCCGGCGAACCCCTCTATCAAGACCTCCGTATCATGACCGCGCGCCAGCGAGATCGCCGCATCGAGATCGGCGGGCCGCTCGACCTTGGAAATGCCATTGGAGCCGCCCAGGCGCGCCGGCTTGACGAACACAGGATAGCGGACGTCCTGCAGCGACCGAAGGTCGAGTGTCTGCCGTTCGTGCAAACGCACATAGGGGACCTTGCCCAGACCCCAAGACCTCACCAAATCGTTGAACAGCCCCTTGTTCGCAGCGATGCCCGCGGCCGTCGGGTCGGAGCCGATGTAGGGAATGTCCATCGCCGTCAGGAATCCCTCGACTCCCGAAATCAGCGGGAGCACCACATCGCCTTCCCTGTACTTCGAGACGAGCTCGGTGAGCGTCGCCTGGCGCTGGTGGCCCACAGGGACGATCACAGGGGAGTACCCGATCTCGGCGGCCGTCTTGCTGACCCGGTCGGCTGACATCCGGATGGTGGTCTGCTCCTGTGTCAGGCCGCCGCTGAGGATATACATCTTCATCGCAAATTCTCCAAAATTGGTAGCGAGAGCGCCCGACCCGCAAAGAAGCGCTCAAAGGTCGTGCGGGGAAGAACAACGTTCTCTTGATTGTGTCGAAACCCGGAAGGGTTGTGGAATCGGATCGTGTCGGCACCGCAGCCGTGCACCAGGACGAGATGCCCTCCCCGGCGGACATTCGATTCGTCCGGGCGGCGGATCTCCGGGCTCACTGAGCACATCACAAGCGAGCCGCCGTCTAGTTCTTGGGCCACTGCGTCGAGCGTGCAGTGCTCCAGCACCCGACCGCTGAGCCCGAAGGCACTCTTCACCCAAGTGAGGAACGGTCGATAAATCAGTCCCTGCACCGCACCCCCCTGGTCGAGTCGATAGGCGCCATGAGCCATGGACTGCTTCAAGAGTTCTGCGCGCGATGGCCTCGCGATTCCTAGGGCATCGAGGACAGACTCCAAACAGGCCAGGCCACACGTCCTGCGAGCCCAGAACTCGTATTCGTCGGGACCTCCGAAGCAGAACGTGCCTTGCTTGGCATCTGCCCGGGCATCCACTCGCCCGGAGACTATGCCGTCCACAAGATCGCGGTCTGCCCATTGGCAGTGATAGGGAACTGGGCGAAAGACGTGCATCTGATCCTCTTGGCGTCGTAGCCCTATTGGCGGTAACCCTTGGGCTCCTTGCGGCGGGCAGACTTGATCGTATTTGCGATCAGGTCCTCGTAGGTAATGCCATGAGCCTTGGCCATCGTGGCCAGGTTCCCTTCCCGAGACAGACCTGGAATCGTGTTGACCTCCAGGAACCAGGCCTGCCCTTCTTCGTCGACGAGAAAGTCAGCGCGGAACGGAGCCTCTGCCTTGAGTGCACTGAACAGCCGCGCTGCGCCGGAACGCAGTGCCGCAGTTGCTGGCGTGCCGATCTCGGCCGGACACACATGCTTGCGCTTGGTCGCGTCATGCTTCGTATCGAAGTCGTAGAACGAGGAGGCGTACTCCGTCGAAAGGGGGGGCAGCACCGTTGTTCCAGAGGGCCCATCCACGATGCCGATCGTGACGTCCAGCCCCTTCACGTAGCGCTGGGCCATGAACTGGAGTTCGTTCTGGTCCATCGTCTTGAGCCACCGGATGATCTCGCCGACACCATCCAAGATGATGGTGTCGATACTTCCGCCACCTGAGACCGGCTTGGCGATCACCTTGTGGCCGACGACCTCAACGATCCGCCGCGCCTCGACCAGCGGCGTTTGGCTGAAATCGATATTCGTCCAGAGCGGTACTTTCAGGCCGAGGGACTGGGCGAGCTGGTTGCAAAGCGGCTTGTACATGCCCACAGCGCTGGCCAAGACGCCGGAACCGGTGTAGGCTAGGCCTTGGTGCTCCAGGAAGCCCTGCAGCTTTCCATCCTCCCCGAACCATCCGTGGGTGGTGAGAAAGGCGAACTCGTACCGCTTTGGATCGAAGCCGGCAAGGTCCGAGATGTCATAGACGTCATGCGGGACGCCCAGGGAGGTCAGGGCTTTGATGACACTCTCGCCGGAGCGTAGAGAGCCAAATCGCTCCGGCCCATTGCCGCCCGTCATCAGTGCGATGGGAGTTGTTTGAGATTTGAGCATTTTCATTCTTCCTTTCTGTCGGTGATGGTGTTCGGGTCGGTTTGGTAGTAGCTACATCTGGTCGTATGTTCCGGTGTAGAGCGCCACGTGCTGCTTGAGCGCTTCAGCAGGCGTGGGGCCGAAGGCGGAGATCGCGCGATGAACCGCAGGAACTCCGGTGGCCACGTGGCCGGTCGGCACTGACCGCAAGACCACAGCCCCTGCGCCTATGTGGCATGAATCGCCAACCTTGATGTTCCCCAGGACCATGGCATTGGCCCCGAGGAGCACCTCGGAGCCAATCTTCGGATGGCGGTCCCCGCGCTCCTTGCCGCTGCCCCCCAGAGTGACGCCGTGGAGAATCGTGCAGCCGGTTCCTACCGTGGCTGTCTCGCCGATCACCACGCCATCGCCGTGATCGATGAAGATCCCGCGGGCCAGCCGGGCGGCCGGGTGGATGTCTACGCTCATCCGTGAAGCGCACAGGTTCGCCCAGAGCATGGCCTCGACCTTTTGGCCGTTGGTCCACAGGCCGTGCGCCAGGCGGTGCACTTGGAGTGCGTGAAACCCTTTACTGAACAGGTAAGGAATGAATTGCGCCACCACCGCGGGATCACGGGCAGCGGTGATAGCCAGGTCGGCTGCAGCTGCGTTGAGCAGATCCTGATTGTTGGCGTACTCATGGCGCATGCAGCGCGCGAGGCTGTCTGCGTCGTGGACCCCGCTGGCCAGCTTGTCGCTGAGCAGCAGGCTGAGCGAATCTCCGAGCGTCATCCCAGGCTCGAAGTACCGCCCCACCGCCGCTGCCGTGAGGAGTCCGGAGCTCGATCCGGCAGCTTCCCGGCACAGATCCCGCATTAGCAAGCGGCCGCAGCCCTCCTCGGTATAGGCTCCGGCATGGCGGGTGACTTGGTCAACCACAAGCTCCTGACGGGGATCAAGAACTGCGAAAGTGCTTCTCATGGATTCTCCTGCAGCGTGTGCGATGGGCGAATTGAATGGCAGCGCGCGCGTCTGCGTAACTACGGAAATTGGGAGTTCAAGCCGACGGCTAGTTGGAATAGGTGGCGCGCGCGTTCGGCTGTTTACAACGAGCCGCGCCGATCGTGGAAAAGCATGTTCGAGCTGCAGAGAACCCCGTTGCTGAATTCAATGGCTTCGGCGGAATAGTGATCCAAGAGGCGACGAGCCACTCCGAGTTGATGCGCACTGGGGTAGCCACGCGAGTGACCCTGTAGCCGTACCGCTTCAGCAGTCGCTCGACGCTCAAAGTAGTGACCGTGAGCAGCGTCTCCGCGTCCTCGTTCCTAGCAAGCTTGAATGCGCCGTCCAGCACCGCGCGGACCAGGTCAGATGTGGGTTGCCCGCAGCGTTGGTCCGACAGATCGGTGGCAGAGAAGCGCGACAACTCCCAGACCGTGTGATCCTTCGGGATCTCTGTGGCTCCCATCAGCTGCGGGAAAACCGCCTCCAGGAGGTAGGGCTTCATAGTCTGGAGAAGGCGCGCGCATCCGATGACTTGGCCATCCACACCGCGAGCTACCACGTACAGGGTATCTGCTCGATCGAACTGGTCGACCTCCCAGCCCCTCACGCATGCAAGGTCCCAGCCCAGGCGCTCGACGAACACTCGGTATCGATAGCGGGCTAGATCGGCCATCACATGCGGACCGAGACCGTCAAAGTTTCCAGTGAAAAGTTCCATCTTCCATCCCCCGGCAGTTAAAGTCCGGCGGATTCTCGGACGAGGTTGCGCTCGGCGTAACTACCGTTTTTTTGGGGGGGTGCAACACACTAGACTTTTCTGATCGTTTCGGCGAAAAGGAGCGCTGGCGCGCAGGTTACCCAAGGGATCACCTACCTGTATTGGGAGGCAAAGAATGATTGGATGGCAAGAGGATATGCTTGGCTTGCTCAATAACGAGTCATTGAGCAAAGAGGAAGTCTTTACTGCGATTCAGCAAGCTGGGAAGCAGCTCGGCTTCCAGTTCGTGTCCTATGGCATCCGAGTTCCGCTTCCTGCGGGGCGCCCCCAAGTGCTGATCCTCGAGAACTATCCCAAGGCGTGGATGGACCGGTACGTTAGCCGCAAGTATGTGGAAATCGACCCATCTGTCATTCACGGGTCACGCAGCCAGGCTCCCGTGCTGTGGAAGCAGACGTGGGAACAAGCACCTGAATTTTGGGAGGACGCGGCCGGCCACGACCTCAAGCATGGGTGGGCGCAGTCCACGCTTGACGGCACTGGTGCCGCAGGGTTGCTGACTTTGGCCCGCGGCGGCGCTCAGGAAATCACCCGCAAGGAGCTTGAACAAAACTTGGTGCGGATGCGTTGGCTGGGCTGCTTGGCTCACTTGGCATTACAAAAACGGCTGCGCAGCGCGCTGCCAAAAGCACATGGGATCAACCTGACCGCAAGAGAGGTGGAGATCTTGAAATGGTCAGCCGCAGGTAAGACCTACGACGTGACCGCGTCCATCCTGAATATCACCAGCGAAACGGTAAGATTTCATCTTCGAAACTCTTGTCGGAAGCTCAAGTGCTTCAACAAGACCCAAGCGGTGGCCCATGCGTCGATGCTTGGGCTGCTCTCCTAGCGGTCGGCCAGCTCTGGTATGGCTGCCTCGCACCGACATCGTGCCAGCGGAGATCCGGGCATACCGAGGCTCGACGAACAAGCCCACTTCTGTAAGCACGGCCTCAATACCTTCTTGGCGGCGACAGCCGTGGACGATCTGGGGCATCGGGCGCGGGCGGCGTGTTGACGGCGCTTGACTTGGCGCGGCTTGGTCCAGTGACGGCACGGCGGCGCTGGTCAGTTATGGTAGAGCGGACGAGCCTGGAATTGAACTGTGCGCCGTGGGGCCGGGGAAGGGATCTTTGGTGGATTGTGGAGCTGGGCTGCTGGCGTAGCCTTCAACGGGCAGGCCAGCGGCACGGGTGCGCGCAACAGCTTGGGCTACGCCCTTTCGAGCGTCGTCCACAAGTCCAGAGCCATAAAAATAGCTGTCGAACTGTGTTGTCGTTGCCATGGCGCGACCCCTTTCCAAGCCTTGATTTTACGCCTTGTTGGCGATTGCGAAGGGTTCGCGGTCTTTGCCTGCAATCCACGCTGGAGGCTTGCCGCGCCCGGACCAGGTGGTGCCGGTTGCGGGATCGCGATACTTCGGCTCGACCTTCGCTCGCTCGCGGCGCACGGCCCCCCGCGCTCCTGTTGGCAGGATTTCTTGAGTGGTTATGCCGTACTGATCCATGAGATCGCGGATCTGCTTTAGAGCCGCATCCAGTTCTTGCATGCGCGCTTCCTCGATCTTCTGTTCCAGTTCGCTGCGCTGCTTCAACAGTTGGCTATAAGTCGAAAATTGATGATTTGCATCACGGCACCGATTCAAGCATCAGGCAAGGGGGCGCCACCCTCCACGCCGGTGGAACGCGCGCTCGGCCAGACGGGGGTACCGGAGGGCAACACGCCTATTGGCGATGCAAGCTGGCCCGGGATTTGTCCCCACGAGCGCATTGCGCTACCATGCGCCACCTTTTTTACCCCCCATGGTGTGCTGGATGACGGCTGGCATCAGAATCCATCTGCCCGACCAGGCAGCAACCACGGCGCGACGCGTTCTCGACCAACTGCACGGCTGGCTCAACAGCCTGGGGTTGAGCGAATGGGTCACGTGCTCCATCGGTTTCGGCCTGGGCTGGGTACTGCTCAACCTGGCAGGCGAGCTGCAGGCCGCGCCCTGGGCCTTGTCCTGCGATACCTTGGGCCTGTGCACCGCCTTTGGAGACGGCAGCGGCAACGGGCTTGATCTGGCGCAGGAAACCGTGCTGGCCATGCTGTTTGCGCCCCTGCCTCTGACGTTTCCCAACCTTGCCGAGCTCCAGTCCCATGTGCGGATTCGGGTCAACATTGCCGACGCTGCCCGCAAGGCCGAACTCAGATTTGATACCGACGCCGTGGATCGGCCTGATGGTTACTGGCACTACGACGAAGACCACGGCTTCCTTCTGAAAGAGGGACAACCGCTTGTGGAAGCCTTGACGTCGGCGCTCATTCCCGACGCATCGGGGCGCACGTATTCGTTCTCGTGCTACCGGGCCTCCGAATACGTGGTGTTGCTGGGAATCGCGCGCGAGCTGGAAGCCACGCATCCGGCTCTGCTGGAGGCCCTGGAGGCGCGTTGGCGAACGCGCCCCATTGCCTCGCGGCGCTTTCACGATGCCTTCGTGCATGAGGTCGGCTCGGCGCAGGCACCGGTGCCCATGCACTACTACATTCCCGGCGACAGGGTATGGTTTCGCAACCCAGACGAAGCATCCTCGGACGTTTCAGGCTACGAGGGCTCGTGGGTGATCTACCTGGGCGGTGGAAAATTCGCAAACTTCTGGCAGCGCGGCGCACCCTTTGATCTGCGCGGCAAATGTCTGGAGGTCTACTTCTGGCGCGATGCCCTGCGGGTGGATGCCCAAGGCAATCAGTTCATCGATGAAGCCCGGGTCACCCAGCTGCGTGCCCAGGTGGCCGAGGGCAGCGCCTTGGAGGCGAGCATCCTGCAGCGCATGCGGCGCTACCGGGATGCTTCGGGGACCTACCGCGATGGCGGCTGCATTGACAGCACCCGGGAGTTCGTCAATTTCATTCACAGCGGGGCGCCGAGGATTCAATTCGACGCCTGAGATGAGGACGGGCCTTTGACGCGCGTACATCAGCTCTGGATCTGCGCCCAGAGCTTGTCCAGCCTTTTCACACTCACCGGCTGCGGCGTGCGCAGCTCCTGCGCAAAAAAGCTCACGCGCAGTTCTTCCAATAGCCAGCGCAGCTCCTGCATGCGGGCATCCACCGCGCCCTTGCGTTCGGCCACCAGGCGCCAGTAGCGCTGCTCCTGCGGGCGCAGCTCGGCCAGCTTGGCGGCGTCGCGCGCCGGGTCGGCGCGCAGTTTGTCCAGGCGCGCGGTGATCGCCTTGAGGTAGCGAGCAAAGTGCGCCAGTTGCGGCCAGGGCGCAGCGGTGAGGAAGTTTTTTGGCACCAGGCGCTGGAGTTGCTGGAGCGCGTCCTGCGTGGCTTCGGGGGCGTTTTTGGTGTCCTTGATCTTGCGCGTGGCTACCGAATATTCGGCCAGGATGGTGGCGGCCAGGCGCGCCACCTCGTTGGCGATCAAGGTCAGGCGCCCTCGCCCCTCCTGCACGCGGCGCTCGAACTCCTGCGCGTTGGTCGGCAGAGGCTCCAGCAGAAACGCGCGGTCCATCGCCACGTCGAGGATCTGGCTGCGCAGCTCTTCCTGCGTGCCGAGCGGCATGTAGGCGACGGCCATCTTTTGCAACTCGGGCAAGTTCTTTTCCAGATATTTGAGCGCGTCCTTGATTTGCAGCGCAAACAAGCGCCGCAGGCCCGCACGGTGCTTGGCAGCGGCCACGTCGGGCTCGTCGAAGACTTCGATGGTGACGGCGTCGCCCGCGTCGATGAGCGCGGGAAAACCAATGAGCTGCTGGCCACCCCGGCCGATTTCCATCAGCTCGGGCAACTCGCCAAAGGTCCAGGTGGTGTAGCGCGCCTCGGCGTGGGCCGTGGACACTGCAGGTTTTGCTTTTGTTTTAGTAGCTACTCGCGCTTGCTCAGTAAGCGCTAGAGGCATATTTGGCTCTGATTTTTGCGCCGCCTGGGCATTGCTGCTCAGCTTGAGCCCGGCCAGCGCCTGAAAGGCCCCGCGGGCCTTGGCGCCCCACTCGGCCTTGAGCGCGCCCAAGTTGCGGCCCTGGCCGAGCTGGCGGCCATGCTCGTCCACTACCGACAAGTTCATGAACAGGTGCGGGCTCAACATGTCGAGCTTGAAGTCGGCGCGTTTCACGTCGAGCGAGGTCTCGTCGCGCACTTGTTTGAGCAGCGCATCCACCAGCCCCAGGCGCCCGATGCGGTCGGGCGTGCCCAGCAGTTCGGCCAGGCGCGCGGCCGATTCGGGCAGCGGCACAAAGCGGCTGCGCGGGCGCTGCGGCAGGCTTTTGAGCAGCGCCTGGATCTTGTCTTTGAGCATGCCCGGCACCAGCCATTCGCAGCGTTCTTCACTCACCTGGTTGAGCACGAACAGCGGCACGGCCACGGTGACGCCGTCGCGCGCGTCGCCCGGCTCGTGCAAATAGCTCGCCTGGCAGTCCACGCCGCCCAGGCGAATTACGCGCGGAAAGGCTGCCGTGGTGATGCCCGCCGCCTCATGGCGCATCAGCTCGTCGCGTGTCAGGCGCAGCAGCTCGGGGCGCTTGACCGTCTCTTGCCGGTACCAGTGCTCGAAACTGCGGCCGCTGGTGATGTCTTGCGGCAGTTGCTGGTCGTAGAAGGCGTAAATCAGTTCTTCGTCCACCAGCACGTCCTGGCGGCGGGACTTGTGCTCCAGCTCTTCCACCTTGGCGATGAGCTTTTCGTTGGCCGCCAGGAACGGCAGGCGCTTGTGCCATTCGGGCAGCACATCGGCCGCCACCAGCGCCTGGCGAATGAACATCTCGCGCGCGGCCTGCGGGTCTACCTTGTCGAAGGGTTTTCGCCGCCCGCTGTAGACCACCAGGCCGTAAAGGGTGGCGCGCTCGAAGGCCACGACCTCGGCGGCCTTTTTCTCCCAGTGCGGGTCGAGCAGTTGCTTCTTGAGCAAATGGCCGCCGACTTCTTCCAGCCAGGTCGGATCGATGTTGGCGATGCCGCGGCCGAACAAGCGCGTGGTTTCCACCAGTTCAGCGCAAACGATCCAGCGGCCGGGCTTCTTGCGCAGGTGCGCACCGGGGTGGCGGTGAAACTTGATGCCGCGCGCGCCCAGGTAGATGTCTTCATCCTCGGGCTTGAAGCCGATGTTGCCCAGCAAGCCGGCCAGCATGGATTTGTGCAGTTCCTCATAGCTCGCCGGCTTTGGGTTCAGCTCCCACTTGTGCTCGGCCACCACCGTGAGGAGCTGGCTGTGCACGTCGCGCCACTCGCGCACGCGGCGCACGTTGATGAAATTTTGCCGCAGCAATTGTTCGTACTGGCGGTTGCTGAGCTTGTGCGCCGGGGCCATGCTGGCGAGCGGAGGGGCGGCGGGCGCTGCAGGCTGCGGCGCACTCAGCCGCTGCGCCACCGGCAAGAACGCCTGGTTGGACGCCTTCTTGCGAGTCTGGTCCTTTTGCACACGCGCCGAGGCCAACGTGGGCATGCTGCCGCCACGCGCCTGCTGCAGCCAGTTCCACAGCGTGAGATAACCGCTGAACTCGCTTTTTTCGTCGTCGAACTTGGCGTGCTGCTGGTCCGCCTGCTGCTGCGCTTCCATCGGGCGGTCGCGCACGTCCTGCAGGCTGAGTGCGCTGGCAATCACCAGCACCTCGGCCAGGGCGCCGCGCGCTCGCGCCTCCAAAATCATGCGACCGACGCGCGGGTCCACCGGCAGGCGCGCCAGTTCACGGCCCATGGCAGTGAGTTCGTTGTACTCATCCACGGCGCCCAGCTCGTGCAACAACTGGTAGCCGTCGGCAATCGCGCGGCCGGACGGCGCGTCGATGAACGGAAACTGCGCCACGTCGCCCAGGTGCAGCGACTTCATGCGCAGAATGACGCCAGCCAGCGATGAACGCAAAATTTCCGGGTCGGTAAAGCGCGCTCGCCCGGCAAAGTCTTTCTCGTCGTACAGGCGAATGCAGATGCCACTGGCCACGCGCCCGCAGCGCCCAGCGCGCTGGTTGGCCGCCGCCTGGCTGATGGGCTCGACCAGCAACTGCTCCACCTTGCTGCGCAGGCTGTAGCGCTTGACACGCGCCGTGCCCGAGTCGATCACGTAGCGGATGCCCGGCACGGTGAGCGAAGTCTCGGCGACATTGGTCGCCAGGATGATGCGCCGGCCTGTGTGCCCGTCAAAAATGCGGTCCTGTTCGGCCTGCGACAGGCGCGCGAACAGCGGCAGCACCTCGGCATTGCGCGTCACCACGTTGTGCGCCAGGTGCTTGCGCAAATGGTCGGCAGCCTCGCGGATTTCGCGCTCGCCGGGCAGGAACACCAGAATATCGCCGCCCGCGTTGCCTTGCCACAGCTCGTCCACGCCATCGGCAATGGCTTCGTTCAGGCCGTAGTCGCGCGACTCCTCGAACGGGCGCCAGCGCTGCTCCACCGGGAACATGCGACCCGAAACCATCAGCACCGGGGCCGGGCCGTTCTTGCTTTCGAAATGCTTGGCGAACCGATCGGCATCGATGGTGGCCGACGTCACGACCACCTTCAGGTCGGGCCGCCTGGGCAGGATCTCGCGGATATAGCCCAGCAGAAAATCGATGTTCAGACTGCGCTCGTGCGCCTCGTCGATGATGAGGGTGTCGTAGGCCTTGAGGAGCGGGTCGGTCTGCGTCTCGGCCAGCAAAATGCCGTCCGTCATCAGCTTGACCGAGGCACCCTGGCTCAGGCGGTCCTGAAAGCGCACCTTGTAGCCCACCACCTCGCCCAGCGGCGTCTTCAATTCTTCGGCGATGCGCTTGGCCACGCTGCTCGCCGCAATGCGGCGCGGCTGGGTGTGGCCGATGAGCTGGCCGCGCGTGCCGGGGCGGGCATTCAACCGCCCACGCCCCATGGCCAGCGCAATTTTGGGCAACTGCGTGGTCTTGCCCGAGCCGGTTTCTCCGCACACGATGACGACCTGGTGCTGGGCCAGGGCGGCTTCGATTTCGCTGCGCCGGCCAGAGACCGGGAGCGATTCGGGAAAGGTAATAGGCAGGGCGCGGACGGCGGCAGGGTCTGACAAGGGGAAGCAACTTCGTAGAGAATCGCGGATTATCTACGGCCCACGCCCCTTGCTGCCTCGCCAGACTCTGCCCTCCCCTGCATGTCCACTGTCTTCAACTTCACCTTCGTCCCCTGGTTCCGGTCGGTGGCGCCGTACATCCACAAGTTCCGGCACCAGACCTTCGTGATCGGGCTCACCGGCGAGGCCATTGCCGCCGGCAAGCTACAGAGCATTGCGCAAGACTTGGCCATGATCCAGGCCATGGGTGTGAAGATCGTGCTGGTGCACGGCTTTCGCCCACAGGTCAACGAGCAGTTGGCGGCGAAGGGCCACGAGGGGCGCTATTCGCACGGCATCCGCATCACGGATTCGATTGCACTTGACTGCGCACAAGAGGCCGCTGGCCAGCTGCGCTACGAGATTGAGGCCGCATTCAGCCAGGGCCTTCCCAACACGCCGATGGCGGGCTCCACCGTGCGGGTGATTTCGGGCAACTTCATCACGGCGCGGCCAGTGGGCATCGTCGATGGCGTGGATTTCCAGCACTCAGGCCTGGTGCGCAAGGTCGATGTGGCAGGCATCCAGCGCTCGCTTGACATGGACGCACTGGTGCTCATCTCGCCTTTTGGCTTCTCGCCCACGGGCGAGGCCTTCAACCTGAACATGGAAGAAGTCGCGACCTCGGTCGCCATCGCTCTCAAGGCAGACAAGCTGGTGTTCGTGACCGAAGTGCCAGGCATATTGCAGAACCCCGACGAGCCGGCCAGTGAGGACAACCCCATCGACACCGAACTGCCACTCGCCCAGGCGCGCCAGTTGCTTGCGCACGTGCCGCCGAGCCAGCAGCCCACCGATACCGCGTTCTACCTGCAGCACTGCGTGAAAGCCTGCCAGGGCGGCGTCGAGCGCAGCCACATCATTCCGTTTGCGGTCGATGGCTCGCTGCTGCTGGAGATTTACGTGCACGACGGCATCGGCACCATGATCGTGGACGAAAAGCTCGAAGAAGTGCGCGAAGCCACGGCCGACGACGTCGGCGGCATCCTGCAACTCATCGAGCCCTTCGAAAAAGACGGTACGCTCGTCAAGCGTGACCGCACCGAGATCGAGCGCGACATCTCCAACTACACCATCGTCGAGCACGACGGCGTGATTTTTGGCTGCGCCGCGCTGTACGCCTACCCCGAAGCGCGCACCGCCGAAATGGCCGCGCTCACGGTGTCGCCGCAAAGCCAGGGCACGGGCGACGGCGAAAAGCTGCTGCGCCGCATCGAGCAGCGCGCCCGTCTGCTCGGGCTCGACAGCATTTTTGTGCTCACCACGCGCACCATGCACTGGTTCTTGAAGCGCGGCTTCAAGCCGGTGGACCCCGAGTGGCTCCCCGAGGCGCGCAAACGCAAATACAACTGGGACCGGCGCAGCCAGGTGCTGGTGCGCAAGCTGTAGCAACCCGCCGCATGGGCTCCAAGCGGTTGGAGCGTCGGCCCCGACCGAGGCGGCGCTGCGCAAAGCATTTCCCTTACATTTTTTGAAAATTCCTGGATGGACAAACAGAAAGCAGACTCTCACACGCACGCGGCCCTGCCGATATCGCCGAACCTCGATTCGGCCCTGCTGGACGCGAACATGGCCCGCAGCGCACAGTTGCTGGACCAGCGGATGGTCTGGTTGAGTGGCCTGGCCATGGGACTGGGCGTGCTGGCGGCCTTTGTCGCTTATGTGCTGACGCACTTGATCGGGTTTGTCACCAACATCGCCTTCTATGGGCGCTTGAGCACCGAATTCACCAGCCCCGCCCACAACCAGCTCGGCGCGTGGGTGATTGTGGTGCCTGCCATCGGGGGCCTGATCGTGGGCTTCATGGCGAAATGGGGGTCCAAGGCGATCCGTGGGCACGGCATTCCCGAAGCGATGGAGCAGATTCTTCGCAATGAGAGCCGGATTCCAGCCCGCATCACCTGGCTCAAACCGGTGTCGTCTGCGGTGGTGATCGGAACCGGCGGCCCATTCGGGGCCGAGGGCCCCATCATTGCCACCGGCGGCGCACTGGGTTCGCTGCTGGGGCAGCTTATTCACGTCACCGCTGACGAGCGAAAAATTCTGCTTGCCGCCGGTGCTGCGGCCGGCATGGCGGCTATTTTCTCAGCGCCCGTGTCGGCAGTGCTACTGGCCGTCGAGCTGCTTCTCTTCGAGCGCCGCGCACGCTCGTTGATCCCGGTGGCCCTGGCCGCTGCCGCCGCCACCGCCATCCACTACCGGCTGGAAGGCACCGAGGCCGTGTTTGCCATGGCGGCCGTGGCGACACCGGGCACAGCCGCACTGGTGCTGTACACCTTGTTGGGCGCGTTGCTGGGCGCTATCGGCGTAGGCATTACCAAGCTGACCTACGGCATCGAAGATGCTTTCGAAAAACTCCCCGTGCACTGGGTCTATTGGCCCGCGCTCGGTGGCCTGGTGGTTGGCGCCATCGGCTACATCGACCCCCAAACCTTGGGTGTCGGCTACGACAACATCGCCGCCATCCTGAACGGGCATCTGGCCGTTGGCGCGCGGTGCTGAAATTCGTTTCCTGGTCGATCGCACTGGGCAGCGGCACGTCCGGCGGGACGCTGGCACCACTTTTCACCGTCGGCGGCGCTCTGGGAGGCATCCTCGGCGCCCTGCTGGCCACCTGGCTCCCGGCACTGGGCATGGACCCCCGCATTGCTGCGCTGGTGGGCATGGCGGCCATCTTCGCCGGCGCATCGCGTGCGTTTCTGGCCTCGGTGGTGTTCGCGTTTGAAACCACCCAACAGCCTCACGGGCTGCTTCCTCTGCTCTCAGGATGCGCTGCGGCCTACCTTGTGTCTGGTCTGTTGATGCGCCACACCATCATGACCGAGAAGATCACGCGCCGCGGCGTTCGGGTGCCGTCAGACTACAGCGCCGACTACCTTGACCAGGTCACGGTAGGCGACATCTGCAGCCGCGACGTCGCCTGGCTCGAGAGCACGCAGCGCATCGGCGAAGTCAGGAAATGGATCGACGAAGGCCATACGCGCGCGCAGCACCAGGGGTTCCCCGTTTTCAAATCAGGCACGCTGATCGGCGTGGTCACGCGCAAGGATTTGCTTAAACCCTCTATCCCGGGCGATGCCTGCGTCGAGCAATTGGTTCACCGCCCGGCGCTGGTCGTCCAGGAAAGTCACTCTGCGCGCGAAGCGGCCGACCACATGGTGGAAGCCCATGTCGGGCGCCTGGTGGTGTTGGCCGACGGCAGCCGCACGGACATGGTGGGTATCGTCACCCGTGGCGACCTGCTGGCTGCGCACAGCCAGCGCATCAAGGAAGCCCGCCAGACGCACCGGCACCTGACGACGCCATTTCACCCGAAGAACTAGCTGGTAAAAGTAGTGGCGGTATCGATCTGCTCAGGGTCGAGAAAGCGCTCGGCATAGCGCTGGTAGACACGCTCGCGCACAAACACCTCAAACAGATCAGGGTCGATGTGCCCGCCATGCTTCATGCGCTCCATGATGGCCAGCGCCTGCGAGAGCTTCATGCCGCTCTTGTACGGCCGGTCGGCGGCTGTCAGGGCCTCGAAGATGTCGGCAATGCCCATCATGCGGGCCTGCACCGGCATCTGCTCGCGCGTAAGCCCACGTGGGTAGCCCTTGCCGTCCATGCGCTCGTGGTGGCCTCCGGCGTATTCGGGCACATTCTTCAGGTGGTGCGGCCAGGGCAAGGCCTCCAGCATCTTGATGGTGGCGACGATGTGGTAGTTGATGGTGTCGCGTTCGGCCTGGGTCAGCGTCCCGGCGCGGATCGTGAGGTTCTCGACCTCTTCAGCGCTCAGGAACGTCGTCTGCACGCCATCGGCATTGCGCCACTGGCGCTGCGTGCCCATGTCGCGCACGCGCTGCTGGTCGGTTGGCTGCATCGCCTCGACGCCCAGGTTGCAGCGGCGCAGAAACGCCCGGTCCTCGTCAATCGCCTTCATTTCGCGCTGCAGGCCGGCGGTGGCCACCGCTTCGGCGCCGGCATCCACCACCGGGCGCAAGGCAAGCTGGGCACGCAGGGCGGCAAGCTCGGCGTCACGCCGCAACACTTCGAAGCGCGTATCGATGAGGCCAATGCGGTCGTACAAGGTTTGCAGTTTGGTGGCCTTGTCCACCACATGCACGGGCGTCGTGATCTTGCCGCAGTCGTGCAGCAGCCCGGCCATCTGCAGCTCGTAGCGGTCGCGCTCGCTCATATGAAAGTCCGCCAGCGGGCCCGTGGTGGTGGCGTCCGCCGCCTCGGCCAGCATCATGGTCAGCTCGGGCACGCGCTCGCAGTGGCCGCCCGTATAAGGCGATTTTTCGTCGATGGCGATGTTGATGAGCTTGACGAAGGATTCAAACAGGCGCTCAAGCTGGGTAATGAGCAAGCGGTTGGACAGGGCAATGGCGGCCTGCGAGGCGAGCGATTCGCTCAGGCTCTGGTCGGCGCTGGAGAACGGCACGACTTGCCCGGTTTCCGGATCCAGGGCGTTGAGGAGCTGCAAGACACCGATCAGATCGCCCTGGTGGTCCGTCATGGGCACGGTGAGGAAGGAGCACGAGCGGTAGCCGGTGCGCTGGTCGAAGGCCCGCGTGCCCGAAAAATCGAAACCTTGTTGCGAATACGCGTCTGCGATATTGACGGCGCGACCATGCAGCGCCGCATGCGCCGCGACCAACGCGTCGTTCGGCGAGCCATCGGGCCGGCGCAGCGGCAAGTCAGGCAAGTCAATCGGCTTGCCCGTGGTGCCGCCAAGCCGTATGTCCAGCGAATCGGTGCGCATGATTTCAAAGTGCAGTGCGCTGCCGTCTTCGGTCACGCTGTAGAGCGTGCCGCCATCGGCGCCCGTGAGGGTCTTGGCCGCTTCCAGGATGTTTTCCAGCAAGCGCGCGATATTGCGTTCGCGCGAAAGCTCTGCGCCGATGCGGTTGAGCTGATCCAACCGGGCGAAAAGGTCCATCGCGGATTGTTTTTCCATCGCCGCTCCCCTTGCGTGCCCGCGGTGCTGGGCTTAACGAATGGTAGCGAATCTCACAGCCCTGCACAGGGCTGTCCCACGATTAAGCAACCGCATAGCGCCGACTGCGCGCCAAAAGAACCAGCAGCACCACCGCAAAGCCCACGAAGCAGACAAAGGACCAGTTGGCAATCGAGCCCCCAAGGAAGGTCCAGTCCACCGCCGCACAGTCGCCCGAGCCACGGAAGATCATGGGAATGGCCCGGCTGAAAGAGTAGTTCTCGATCATCCCGTAGAAATCGCGCCCGCACATGGCGAACTCGGGCGGGTACCACTGAAGCCAGGTCTGGCGCGCGGCGGTGAAGGCACCAAAGCCACTGGACAACAAGGCCAATAGCGACCAAGACACTATCCAGCCTTTTTTGCCGTTAGCGCTTGCCAGACCTGTGAATATAGCTACCAAAACAAGAGCGTAGCGCTGCACGATGCACATCGGACAAGGCTCCAGGCCGACCACGTGCTGCAGGTACAGGCCAAAAGCCAGCAGGCCGATGCAGGCGAGGCACATCAGTGCCAGGATGCGGCGCGGCGCGGTGTGGAACCAGTCGAGAATCATCAAAACCCCAAAATGTCAAATAGGCAGCACTCCGGCAAAGGAGCACCTTAGGGCAATGTTGAACAAGTCCCTCACGCGCCACGCATCCGTACCTCGGGCGGTCTGCGGCGTTGCAAATCCTCGCCATAGCTGCGGCTATGGCGAGGATTTGCGCCTTGCATCCCATCCCGATGCACGGCGCGCGTCATCGCGGTGACTTGTTCAGCATCGCCTTAGATCGTAAACACCTTCCTAAATGCCTGCCGCCTGATCAAGGAAAACCTTGGCGCGGCGCGGCGTGACCAGCAGCGTCTCGCCTTCGCGAAACGCCATGTCCCGAAACTGCTGCGCCGGAATTTGCGCCTCAATCACCATTTCGGGGTTTGCATTGTCGGCTGCTTTGGCGCTCGCCTGCGGGATAAGTTCCAGCCGCGCGATGGGGCCCACGACGATAGCGCGGGTCAGGACGGCCAGCAACGCGTTGGCCGGCACCGGCGCGCCGACGCCAGGCCTCTCCACGTCCAGGTCATGCGGGCGCACATAGGCCAGCACTTTTTCGTTCTGCGCCGCGCCGTGTTCAGGCGCGGGCAATTGCATGCCGCCCACCTGGGCCTGTCCCTCGTGCGCGCGGCCATGAAACAGGTTTACGTCGCCCAGAAAGCCGTACACGAACGGGCTCGCCGGGTGGTCCCACACCTCCTGCGGCGAGCCGCTTTGCTCGATGCGGCCCTTGTTGATGACGACCACGCGGTCGGCCACCTCCAGCGCTTCCTCCTGGTCGTGGGTGACGAAGATGCTGGTCACGTGCAGCTCGTCGTGCAGGCGGCGCAGCCAGCGGCGCAACTCCTTGCGCACCTTGGCGTCGAGCGCGCCAAAGGGTTCATCAAGCAGTAGTACCTTGGGCTCCACCGCGAGCGCGCGCGCCAGGGCAATGCGCTGGCGCTGCCCACCCGAGAGCTGCGAAGGGTGGCGCTCGGCCAGCCAGTCGAGCTGCACCAGCGCCAGCAGGTCCATCACCTTCTTTTTGATCTGCGCTTCGCTAGGGCGCAGTTTGCGCGGCTTCATGCGCAGGCCGAAGGCAACGTTTTCAAACACCGTCATATGGCGAAACAGCGCGTAGTGCTGAAACACAAAACCCACGCCGCGCTCGCGCACGTGCACGTCGGTGGTGTCTTCGCCTGAAAAGTGGATGCTGCCGCTATCCGGCGTTTCCAGTCCGGCGATGATGCGCAGCAGCGTCGTCTTGCCGCAGCCCGACGGCCCGAGCAAGGCGATGAGTTCGCCCGAGGCAATGTCCAGGTTGACGTCGTCCAGCGCGCGGAAGCCGCCGAACTGCTTGCTGATGTTGCGGATTTCGATGCTCATGATGGGGTGCTGTCCTTCAATATTCCGTATCGCTGCGCTTCGGCTATAGGCCACGAAACCGACGCAGCCCAAGTCAGCGGTCGCCGCGCAAGGGCCGCCCCGCCGCTCTGGCGTCGTCCCCCTTCCCGGCAAAGCCGAGAGAAGGGGGAAGCCGCGCAGCGGCTCAGGGGGTTGTCGGTTTCTCCTGCGGGCGCTCTGGCGGGAGATCGGCGGCCAGGCGCAACTGTTGTTCTTGCCGCCACTCGGCTACGCTCTTGATGACCAGCGTGACCAGGGCCAGCAGGGCCAGCAGCGAGGCGACGGCAAAGGCCGCAACCGATTGGTACTCGTTGTACAGAATTTCGACGTGCAGCGGCATGGTGTTGGTCTGGCCGCGGATATGGCCCGAGACCACCGACACCGCGCCAAACTCGCCCATGGCGCGGGCGTTGCACAAAATCACACCATAGACCAGGCCCCACTTGATGTTGGGCAGCGTGACGTGCCAGAAGGTCTGCCAGCCGCTCGCGCCGAGCACGATGGCCGCCTGCTCCTCGTCATTGCCCTGGGCCTGCATCAGCGGAATCAGTTCGCGGGCAATGAAGGGCACGGTGACGAAGACGGTCGCCAGCACGATGCCCGGCACGGCGAAGATGATCTTGATGTCGTGCGCCGCCAGCCACGGCCCCAACCAACCATTGGCACCGAAGATCAGCACGTAGGTCAGGCCCGCCACCACGGGCGAGACGGAAAACGGCAGATCCACCAGCGTCGTCAAAAACGCCTTGCCACGGAATTCGTACTTGGCGATGCACCAGGCGGCGGCGATGCCGAACACCAGGTTCAGCGGCACGGCAATCAATGCCGTCAGCAAGGTCAGGCGAATCGCAGCCCAGGCATCGGGCTCGCGCAGTCCGTCGAGGTAGGCGCCAAAACCCTTGCGCAGCGCCTCGGCGAACACAGCGGCCAGCGGCAACACCAGGAACAGCAGCATGAAGCCAAGCGCCAGCGCAATCAGCAGCAGGCGCACCCAGGGCGCTTCGGTGGTGCCGGCGCGCGCAGCGCCTACGGTACGGGGATTCATATCAGCTTTCCCATGCCCGATGCGCTCGAAGCCGGCGCGGCCCAGACCAGTGCACCCGTGGAACTGGCTCTGCCAGGCCACCGGGTGCGTCCCCCTCCCGCAGGAGAGGGGGAAGGCGCGAAGCGACTCAGGGGGTGTTTCATGCTTTTCGCCGCTGCCAGGCCTGCAAGGCGTTGATGAGCAGCAACAGCGCGAACGACATCACCAGCATGACCACGGCCACGGCGGTGGCGCCCGCCGTGTCGTACTGCTCCAGCTTGCCGATGATGATGAGCGGCGTGATCTCGGACACCATGGGCACGTTGCCCGCAATGAAGATCACCGAGCCGTATTCGCCCACTGCCCGCGCGAAGGCCATGGCAAAGCCCGTGAGCAGTGCCGGCGCGATGGACGGCAGCAATACCTTGGTGAACACCTGCCAGCGGTTGGCGCCCAGACTGGTGGCGGCCTCTTCCAGCTCGCGCTCGGTGTCTTCCAGCACCGGCTGCACGGTCCGCACCACGAACGGCAGGCTGATGAAAATCAGCGCCACCATGATGCCCGCCGGCTTGAAGGCCAACTGGATACCCAATGGCGCCAGCAGGCTGCCGACCCAGCCGTTGTCCGCCAGCAGCGAGGTCAGCGCAATGCCGGCCACGGCCGTGGGCAGGGCAAAGGGCAGATCGACCAGCGCATCGACGATGCGCTTGCCCGGAAACCGGTAGCGCACCAGCACCCAGGCAATCAAAAGGCCAAATACCAGGTTGACCAGCGCGGCGAGGAGCGAGGCCCCAAAGGTGAGCCGGTACGAAGCCAGCACGCGCGGCGACGCCACGGCGGACCAGAACTGCTCCCAGCTCAAACTGACGCTGGTGAAGACCAGCGCGGAGAGCGGGATCAGCACGATCACGCTCAGATAGAACAGCGTGTAGCCGAGCGTCAGCCCGAACCCGGGCAGCACGTGCCGGCTGGCACGCTTCGCCGGGCGCCCCGCGGGCGCCGGCACGGCAATCGCTGCGGCCATGTTTTATTGGCCGGGCGTGTACAGCTTGTCGAACTGGCCGCCGTCGTTGAAGTGCACCTTTTGCGCCTCAGTCAGGCTGCCAAAGTACTTGGCCACGGTGAACTGCTTGATCGGTTTGAACAGGTCGGCGTGGCGTGCCAGCACTTTTTCCGAGCGTGGGCGCACGGCGTGCCTGGCGGCGATTTCCTGCGCTTCGTCGGAATACAGGTAGTCGAGGTAGGCCTTGGCCAGTTCGGCCGTGCCCTTCTTGGCCACCGTGCGCTCAACCACCGCCACCGGGTTCTCGGCGGTGATGCTGACCGACGGGTACACCGCGTCAATCTTGCCGGCGCCGAATTCGCGCTCGATCGACACCACTTCCGATTCAAAAGTGATCAGCACATCACCGATGCCGCGCTGCACGAAGGTGGCCGTGGCATCGCGCCCGCCCTTGGCGAGGATAGGCACGTTTTTGTAGAGCTTGGCGACGAACTCTGCCGCTTGTGCATCGGTGCCGCCCTTCTCGCGCACCGAGCCCCACGCCGCCAGATAGGCGTAGCGGCCGTTCCCGCCGGTCTTGGGGTTGACCACAATCACCTTCACGCCGGGTTTGATGAGATCGTCCCAATCCTTGATGCCCTTGGGGTTGCCCTTGCGCACCATGAACAGCATGGTCGACGTGGTAGGCGACGCGTCGTAAGGAAACTTCTTTTGCCAGTCTTTGGCCACCACACCGTGGTCAGCGAGAAACTGCACGTCGGTGGTGGTGTTCATGGTGACGACGTCGGCCGCCAGGCCGTCGTTCACGGCGCGCGCCTGGGCGCTGGAGCCGGCGTGCGACTGGTCCACCTTCACATCCTTGCCGGTCGTTTTCTTGTAGTGCGCAATAAAGGCAGGGTTGTATTCCTTGTAGAACTCCCGCGCCACGTCGTAGGAGACATTGAGCAAGGTGGTCTGGGCCGAAGCCAACGAACTGGCGCCAAGGGCCAGGGCGGCGAGCAGGAAGCGAATTTTCATGGAACAAACAGGCGCGAGAAGCCAGGAAATTGCGGGAATGCTTTGATTCTGCGCAGCAGATATTTAAAACTCAAAAGAATATTTATTCTTAAAGTCATATGAAAAAAGAATAAGTCACGCTCTCTCGCGGCCTTCCCGCAGTCCTATCATCCAACGCGTATCCCGGCATTCACCCCTCATCCAATTGGATTCTTGCTGTGACCACTCTGCCCCTTCAGCCCACAGAGCCGGCTTGGCGTGCCGCCCTGGCCGACATGTCGCCGGCCAACTTCGGCATGGTCATGGCCACTGGCATCGTGTCGATGGGCTGCAACATGCTGGGTCTGCATGCGCTGGCGCTGGTGCTGTTTGCGCTCAACCTGCTGCTCTATGCCGTGATGTGGGCGCTCTATCTGGCGCGCCTGATGCTCTTTCGCCGGCGGTTTCTGAACGACCTGCTGGACCACCTGCGCGGGCCGGGATTCTTCACGGCCGTGGCAGCCACCAATGTGGTGGGCAGCCAGTGCCTGCTGCTGGTGCACTGGACCCGCGTCGGGGTCGCGTTCTGGATCATTGGTCTGGCGCTGTGGTTGCTGTTGACCTACACCATCTTCACGGTGCTCACCATCAAGGAAAACAAGCCCACGCTGGACCGCGGCATCAGCGGCGGCTGGCTGCTGGCGGTGGTGGCAACGCAGTCGGTGGCCGTGCTCAGCGCGCTGCTGGCCACGCACATTGACCAACCTTTGCGGCTGGAGCTGAACTTCTTCGCGCTCTCGATGTGGCTGTGGGGCGGCATGCTCTACATCTGGATGATGTCGCTCATCTTCTACCGCTACACCTTCTTTCCGTTCAGCCCGGGCGATCTCTCGCCGCCCTACTGGATCAACATGGGCGCCATGGCGATCTCGACGCTGGCGGGTTCGCTGCTCATCATCAACACGCCAGACGCGCCTTTCATCGCCTCGCTGCTGCCCTTTCTGAAGGGTTTCACGGTGTTTTACTGGGCCACCGGCACCTGGTGGATTCCCATGCTGCTGGTGCTGGCCGTCTGGCGCTACGGCACCAAGCAGTTTGGCCTGCACTACGACCCCTTGTACTGGGGCGCTGTGTTCCCCCTGGGCATGTACGCTGCGTCCACGCAGGAAATGCGCCTGGCGATGGGCTTTGATTTCCTCCGTGTGCTGCCGGAGGTGTTCCTGGGCGTAGCGCTGCTCACCTGGAGCATTGCCGGCACCGGTGCGGCCAAACAGGCATGGCGCATCACGGTGCGCGGGCGCTGAAGATCAGCCGGACAAGCCGCTGTGCCCCGGCACGGTTTCCGCCAGAAAATCAAGGAACTTGCGCACGGCTGGGGCGAGACCGCGGCGCGAGGGAAACACTGCATGGAAAATGCCTTGGGGCTGCGCCCAGTCGGGCAGCACGCGCACCAGGGTTCCCTGGCGGATTTCGTCCTGGCACATGTAGTCAGGGAGCCAGCACAGCCCGGTCCCCGCGACTGCCGCGAACTTAAGCGTGAGCAGGTCGTCGGCCACGTAGCGCGGCTGGTGCTGCACGGTCTCGCGCACGCCGCCAGGGCCAATCAAGCTCCATGACGCCTTGCCGTCCTGGGCCGACATGGCAATGCTGTCGAGTTTGGCCAGATCGGCCAGCGTGCGCGGCGCCCCCTGGCGCTCCAGCAGCCTGGGGCTGGCGACCAACACCTGGCTGGTGCGGTCGAGCCGCTTGACGACCATGCTGGCGCTGCCCTCCACCGATTCGCGCACGCGCAGCCCCACGTCCACGCCTTCTTCCACCAGATTCACCGCACGGTTGCTCACCAGCATCTCTACCCGTACCAGCGGGTAGCGGGCGAGAAACGCCGGCATCAGCTCGCCCAGCACGGAATGGGCAATCGTTACCGGACAGCTCACGCGCAGCGTACCGCGCGGCTCGGTCTGCACTTGGGCCACGGTGTCGGCCGCCGCCTGGGCCGACTCGCGCACCGCCTGGCAGTGGCGCAGGAAGGCCTCGCCCACATCGGTCAGCGAGAGCTTGCGCGTGGTGCGGTGCAGCAGGCGCACGCCGAGCTGGCTCTCCAGCTCCGACACCCGGCGCGAGAGCCGCGACTTCGGAATCCCCAGCACCCGCCCGGCCGCCGCAAAGCCGCCGCGTTCGACCACCTCGGCGAAATACAGCATGTCGTTGAGGTCTTGCATGGTGGATGGTCTCTTGAATAGAACAATGAAACGCGATATTGCCATCTTCTCGTCAATTGCGCTTGCCACGAAACTCTATCCATTCGCTTCACACCGCGTTCAGGAGAACTTCATGCAACTGCTTCACATTGATTCCGCCATCACCGGCGCCCAGTCTGTCTCTCGCCAACTCAGCCGCCAGACGGTCGAGGGCTGGGTCGCTGCGCACCCAGGCACCCAGGTGACGCACCTGGACCTGGTGGCGGATGCCCCCGCCCACCTGAGCCAGGACGCCCTGTCGCTGCGCTTTGGGCAAACCGATGGGCTCACAGAGGCGCAACTGCGCGAGAACGCTGTCACCGAGCGCCTGTTGGCGCAGTTCCTGGCAGCCGACGTGATCGTCATTGGCACACCGTTCTACAACTTCAGCATTCCAACGCAGCTCAAGGCCTGGATCGACCGGCTGGCGCAGCCCGGCCGCACCTTCCGCTACACGGCCAGCGGGCCGCAAGGCCTGGCGGGCGGAAAGACCATCATCGTGGCCAGCAGCCGGGGCGGCGTGTATTCGACCAGCGAAGGCGGCCGTGCCATGGAGCACCAGGAGAGCTACCTGCAAACGGTGTTCGGTTTCCTGGGCGTGACCGACGTGCGCTTCGTGCGCGCCGAGGGTCTGGGCATGGGCCCGGACGCCCGCGAAGCCGCCCTGGCGAGCGCAGCGAACGACATTCATCGCCACACGCAGACGGCGGCCAACGAGGCCCGCGTGGCCCAGGCGGCCTGAACGGCTCAGGCCAGAAATTTTGAATGAAATTGGCCTCTAGCGCTTATCCTACAAGCGCTAGCAGCTATTGATTCAGGAGTATCCGCGGCCCAGGTCATTCGGTTTCTCAATCAATCGAATACGCGAAGGCGAAGCGCCGACAGTACAGGCGTACGACAAGTGAAGCCGACAAAGCAATCGTTTGATTTAGAAATCGAATCAGGCGTGCCGCTTCACCCAGGCGACGTAGGCGTCCATCCAGCCCTGGACGAATGCGCGGCTGGCCTGGCCAATCTGCCCATCCTGGTCGAACAGGCCTTCCTTGGCCTGCAGAAACATCTCGGGCTGGCCCAGCGTGGGCATGTTCAGATAGGCCAGCACATTGCGCAAATGCTGCTGGGCCATGGCCGTGCCAATGGCACCGACCGACACGCCGAGCACCCCGGCGGGTTTGCCAGCCCAGGCATTCTTGCCGTAAGGGCGCGAGGCATGGTCAATCGCATTTTTCAGTACGCCGGGGATTGACCGGTTGTACTCAGGCGTCACGAAAATCACGCCGCTCGCGGCGGAAATCTCCGCTTTCAGACGCTGCACCGGTTCGGACTGCTGGGCATCGTCGTCCTGGTCGTAGAGCGGCAGGTCGTCGATGCGCACCCGCTTGAGCTGCCAGCCCGGCGGCGCCATCTTGGTCAGGGCCTCGGCCAGTTGCCGGTTAAAAGAATTTTTGCGCAAGCTGCCGACCACCACGGCAATGGAAACGTTGCTCATCAAAAATCTCCTTGGGATGCTGTACCGGAGGCCATGATAGGCAGAACGCTCACACAGCGTACACACTGCTGCAACCTTTATTGCTATTTTAACTATAGCTGCTTACGTTTACAGGATAAGCGCTATAGCCAAATTTTCCTCAAAATTTTCAGCCAACGGCTCGCCGGACTCCGCGCGCACACGCGGTGCTGTCCTACGGCTGCGGCGCCAGGTTGTTGCGCGTGTCCAAGCCCTCGTGCCAACCGCCCTGCCAGTCGAATGGCACGGGATGTGCAGTCAACCAATGGCGGCAGGCCTGCGCGCCCGTCTGCGTGCGGCGTGCGGCGTGCGGCGTGCGCCAGGCACGGCAACTTTTCTCCATGGCCTTCGGGTGCACACCAATGCACGCACACCCCAGGCCCGCTACAGTTGCCCGTTCGTGGTGGCGCCCAGGCGCCGCCTTCGCGCCGTACGCTTTTCCTTCGGAGACACGCAATGACCCAATCCTCACTCGCCCTGCACCGCCGCACCTTGGTGCTGGGCGCCTTGACTGGCGCCACACTGCCGTTTTCGCGCCTGGCGCTGGCGCAGCAGAAATTCATCAATGTGCTGACCGGCGGCCAAAGCGGCGTGTATTACCCGATGGGCGTGGCACTTTCGCAGATCTACAGCAAGGCCATGCCCGACGCGAAAGTGACGGTGCAATCCACCAAGGCCTCGGCCGAGAACCTCAACCTGCTGCAGGCCGGCCGTGGCGAGATCGCCTTCACGCTGGCCGATGCGCTCTCAGCTGCCTGGAAGGGCGACAAGGAAGCAGGTTTTGCTGCGCCGCTCAAGAAGCTGCGTGCAGTGGCCGGCATTTACGCCAACTACATCCAGATCGTCGCCAGCGGCGATTCGGGTATCAAGACCATGGCCGACTTGAAGGGCAAGCGCATCTCCGTCGGCGCGCCCAAGTCGGGCACCGAGCTCAACGCCCGCGCCATCCTGAAGGCCGCGGGCCTGACCTACGCCGACTTTGCCAAGGTCGAGTACCTGCCCTTTGGTGAATCGGTCGAACTCATGAAGAACCGCCAGTTGGACGTGACGCTGCAGTCGGCGGGCCTGGGCGTCTCGTCCATCCGCGACCTGGCCACGGCGGTGAAGATTGTGGTGGTGGCGGTACCTGCCGACATCGTCGCCAAGGTGGGCGACGCGGCCTACCAGCCGGCCATCATTCCTGCCAACACCTACGAAGGCCAGAGTGCCGACGTGGCCACGGTGGCGATCCGCAACTTCCTGGTCAGCCACAGCGGTGTTCCCGACGACGAGGTCTACCTGATGACCAAGTCCATGTTCGAGAACCTGCCCAGCCTGGTCGCCGCGCACAACGCCGCCAAGGGCATACAACTGGCATCGGCCATGCAGGGCACCAGCGTCACCTTCCACCCCGGCGCCGAGAAGTACTACCGCGAGGCCGGCGTCCTCAAATGAGCGCAGCCGCTGCTCCGGCCTCAGCCGACGCGCAGTTGCAGACCCCCGATGCAGAACCGCCGGCCTTTGCCGGCGCTCTGTTCTGGGTGGCAGTTGCGTTTTCCGTGTTCCAGATTGTCACCGCAGCCTTCAGCCCGCTCTCAAGCAGCGTGGTGCGCGGCGTGCACGTGGGTTTTCTGCTGCTGGTCACTTTCGTGCTCTACCCACCGGCGCGCCAGCGCTGGCTGGGCTGGTGTGTGGGCGCCATCGCCTTTGGCACCGGCCTCTACCAATGGGTGTTTGAAGCGGACCTGGTGCAGCGCGCGGGCGAACTGACGCGCAGCGACCTCATCGTTGGCATTGCACTCATCGTGCTGGTCTTTGAAGCTGCGCGGCGCATCATGGGGCTGGCGCTGCCACTGGTATGTGCCGTGTTTCTTGCTTATGCGCTGCTGGGACAGTACCTGCCGGGCGTGCTCGCGCACCGGGGCTACGGCCTGGACCAGATCGTCGGGCAACTGGGCTTTGGCACCGAGGGCATTTACGGCACACCGACCTACGTGTCGTCGTCCTACATCTTCCTGTTCATCCTGTTTGGGGCGTTCCTGGAGCGCGCCGGAATGATCCAGCTCTTCACCGATTTTGCGCTGGGCCTGTTTGGCCACACCAAGGGCGGTCCGGCCAAGGTGGCGGTGGTCTCGTCGGGCCTGATGGGCACCATCAACGGTTCGGGCGTGGCCAATGTGGTCACCACCGGGCAGTTCACCATCCCGCTGATGAAGCGCTTTGGTTACGACGCCGCCTTTGCCGGCGGCGTCGAAGCCACGGCCAGCATGGGCGGGCAGATCATGCCGCCGGTGATGGGCGCCGTGGCCTTCATCATGGCCGAGACCATTGATGTGCCCTACCTGGAGATCTGCAAGGCCGCTTCGATCCCGGCGCTGCTGTACTTCTTCACCGCCTTCATCATGGTGCACCTGGAGGCAGGCCGGCGCGGCCTGGTGGGCATGCCCAAGGAGGATTGCCCTGACCCCTGGGCCGCCGTCAAGCTGCGCTGGTACCTGATCCTGCCACTGGCGGTGCTGGTGTGGCTGCTGTTCTCGGGCTACACGCCGCTCTTTTCCGGCATGGTGGGGCTGGCGCTCACGGTGGTGCTGATCTTTGGCGCCGCCATGACAGCGCGTTTCGGCGCACGGCCGCTGCAAATCATTTTCTGGGTACTGATAGGCCTGGCGGCGTCGAGCTTCTTCAAGTACGGCATTGGCGCCATCATTGCCTTGGCAGCCACCATGGCCGTGGTGCTGTGGTTCCTGCGCGGCGGTCGCGACACCCTGCGCATGGCGCTGCACGCCCTGGCCGAGGGGGCACGCCACGCGCTGCCGGTGGGCGTGGCGTGCGCGCTGGTGGGCGTGATCATCGGCGTACTCACCCTCACCGGCGCGGCCACGCTGTTTGCTGGCACCATCATCCAGATGGGCAAAAGCAGCCTGCTCCTCAGCCTGGTGCTGACCATGCTGGTGTGCCTGGTGCTGGGCATGGGCATTCCCACCATCCCCAACTACATCATCACCAGTTCGCTGGCGGCGCCGGCTCTGCTTGAACTCGGCGTGCCGCTGATCGTCTCGCACATGTTTGTCTTCTACTTCGGCATCATGGCCGACCTGACGCCGCCGGTGGCGCTGGCGGCTTTTGCCGCTGCGCCGATTGCGCGCGAGTCCCCCATGAAGATCGGCTTTCAGGCCATGCGCATTGCCGTTGCCGGCTTTGTCATCCCCTACATGGCGGTGTATGCGCCGGCATTGATGCTGCAAGGCAACGCAGGCTGGATCGCCACGCTGTACATCGTGTTCAAGGCCATCGTCGCCATCTTGCTGTGGGGCGGCGCGGCCATTGGCTACTGGATCAGGCCGCTCGCCTGGTGGGAGCGCGTCTGGGCCCTCGCGGCGGCGGGCTTCCTGGTGGCCGCCGTGCCCTTCACCGATGAAGTCGGTCTGGGCATGACGGCGCTCCTGGTGCTCTGGCACGGCATGCGCGTGCGCCAGACCAACCGCAGCCAGGCCCCGGCCTGATGCTCGCAGCCCTGTGCATGGCGGCCGGCGCGCTCACGCTGAGCCTGCCAGTCACCCACTTCACCCTGCGCTGGCAGCATTCCATCGAAAAAATTGCCTGGGAAGAGGACTACACCGTCGCCGGCCCCTGGCTGGCCATCACCGGGGCGCACATTCGCGGCTCCGGCGCTGGCATGGACCCACCAGACAACGCCTGGCTGGACCACGGTGTCTGGCACTACCGCCTGGCCGACCCCTGGCGCAAGGAAATCACCCTGGCACGCTCGCCTTACGTGCGCGATTACGATTTGTGCATGCGCGGAAAATGCACCCCCCTCTACCACTGGATTCCCGTCTCTGCCGGCACGACCACGCTGCGTGCCTGCGCCGCGCAGAATGCCCGCCCCTGAGCTGATGCCCTCATGACCATGCCCACCACCCACACGGTCGAACAAGAACAGGCCTGGAACAGCCGCCAGCTCGAAGCCCCCGTCACCACACCCCGCTTTCACGTCTGGACCTACGCCACGCCCACCATCGTGCTGGGCTGCTCGCAGCGCGCACTGCACGCCGAAGTGGCGGGCCGGCTGCCGCAAGGCTTGGCGCTGGTGCAACGCCCCTCGGGCGGCGGCGCAGTGCTGACAGGGCCCTGGCTGGTAGGCGCATCGGTCGTGCTGCCGATCACGCACCCCTGGGTGAGCGGCGGCCTGGTGGACAGCTACCGCGCACTGGGCCTGCTGCATGCCAGCGTGCTCGAAGGTCTCGGTATCCCCGCCCGTGCGCTGCCAAACACCGAGGTCGCGCAGGCCAACGCCGCCATGGGCGCCACGGTGGGCTGGGCCTGCTACGGCAGCCTCGCGCCCTGGGAGCTGACCGACACGCGCGGCCGCAAGCTCGTCGGCCTGGCACAGCGCCGCCAGCGCAATGGCATCCTGCTGGTGGCGGGGACGCTCAACACCGTGCCCGACTGGCCGCTGCTGTGCCATGCGCTCGGGCACCCGGAGGCTGCGGCGGAAATGCGGCGCCGCACGGTCGCCTGCGAGGAACTGACGGCTTGTCCACCCACAGCCGTGGCGCTCGCCGCCTGCCTGTCCGAGGCTTTGGCCCGCGCCTTGCCCGACGCACGACAGGCCTCCACGCCGGCGGCTCCCTGAGAACGTGTTCACGATCTCGCAGGAGCCGCGTTGGAGCGCAATCGGGATGAGTGGATGCTTCGGATGCGCCGCATGGGCTCATGCCCATGCAAGCAGCCGGGGCGTCCAATCACCCGATTTCGCTCCAACCCTTTGGGCAGTGGTCTTTGCGGGCGGTCTGCGGCGTTGCGGCGCTTGCCAATAGCAGGGCTATTGGCCGCCCACCGCGCCTTGCATTCCATCCCGCAAAGACCGCTGCGCGGCCTCTGGGAGATCGTGAACACGTCCTGAGAACCAGTACTGCGCTGACTCGCCAACCCCATGACGCTCGCCCGCGCATTGCCGTGATGCCGCCTCCCTTACTTCACGTATATCCGGTCGAAGCTCCCACCGTCGGCGAAATGGGCCTGGGAGGCCTTGGTCCAGCCGCCAAAGGCCTCACCAATGGTGAACAGCTTCAGCGCGGGAAACTGCGCCGCGTATTTGGCTTTGGCTGTAGGCGAGATCGGGCGGTAGAAATTTTTCCCGGCGATGTCTTGCCCCACTTCCGAGTACAAGTACTTCAAATAGGCCTCGGCCACGGCGCGCGTGCCTTTTTTGTCGACGACCTTGTCGACCACGGTGACGGCCGGCTCGGCCAGGATGCTGAGCGAGGGCAACACGATCTCCAGCGTCTCTCCGAACTCCTTTTTGAGCAGGTGTGCCTCGTTTTCCCAGGAAATAAATACGTCCCCCTGGGCGCGCTGCGCGAACGTGACCGAAGAGCCTCGCGCCCCGGAATCGAGCACCGGCACATTGGCAAAAAGTCTGCGCACAAATGCCTCCGCCTGGGCATCGCCGCCGTACTTGCGCTTGGCAAACTCCCAAGCCGCCAAATAGTTCCAGCGCGCTCCGCCCGAAGTTTTCGGATTGGGGGTAATCACGCTGACCCCAGGTTTGACCAAATCGTCCCAATCACGGATACCTTTTGGATTGCCCTGGCGCACCACCAGCACGATGGTGGACGTATAAGGCGAGGCATTGTTCGGCAGGCGTTGCTGCCAGTTCTGGGGGATCAGCTTGCCCACGCTGCACAAGGCGTCCGTGTCCCATGCAAGCGCGAGGGTGGCCACATCGGCCTGCAGCCCGTCAATAATGGAGCGCGCCTGCTTGCCCGACCCGCCGTGCGACTGCTGCAGGGTGAGTTCCTGACCGGTCTGCTCTTTCCAGTGCTTGATGAACGCCCGGTTGAACTCGGTGTACAGCTCTCGCGTTGGGTCGTACGACACGTTAAGCAGTGTCAGTCCTTGCGAAAACGCGGATTGCGATGCCGTTGCGAAACTGCCGGCAAGGGCAAGGGTCAGTGGAAACTTGATAAAGTGGCGGCGATTTTGCATGGGTGAGCCCAGAGGATGTGGATGGCGGCGGTCATTCACCGCTCGACGCATTCTGAGAAGTCTTTTTAAAAACTAAAACGATTAAAATTTCAGTTTTTAATACCCAAAATCATATAAACACTTCACAAGGAACACCGCATGGCACGCATGGTTCACTGCATCAAGCTCGGCAAGGACGCCGAAGGACTTGATTTCCCTCCCTACCCCGGCGAACTCGGCAAGCGCCTGTGGGAAAACGTCAGCAAAGAGGCCTGGGCCGCCTGGCTCAAGCACCAGACCATGCTGGTCAACGAGAACCGCCTGAACCTGGCCGACGCCCGCGCCCGCCAGTACCTGGCACGTCAGCTGGAACAGCATTTCTTTGGCGGCGGGGCTGACGCCGTGCAAGGCTACGTGCCGCCCAGCGCCTGAACACGCTTGCCTCTTCGCCACAGGGCGCCCGCTGCGGCGCCTTTTTTGTTGTCTGCCCTCCACCCATGCCCGTCACACCCCGCACCCCAAGGCCCCACGCAAACGACGCATGTCTGCTCGACTGCAGCCTGCCCACCGCCTGGGCCGGCGCTGCACAGTGGCGCATTCTGGACACCCATTTCGCTCTCGGCCACCACTTTCTGGCGACCTGGGCCGCCTGGCGCGCCGATCCGCTCCGACCCACGGTACTGCACTTCATAGCGATTGCGCCGCAGCCCACCAACCTGCCGGAGCTTGTCCGCACGGTGCAGCAAAACCCCGATCTGTTGCCCTTGGCCGAGTCGCTTGCGGCGCAGGCCTGGGGCTTGCTCCCGGGCATCCACCGCCTGGGTTTCGAGGCGGGCCGGGTGCTGCTGACCCTGTGTGTGGGCGACGCGCAACGCCTGCTGCGCGAGGAGCACTGGCGTTTCGATACGGTGCTGGCCTCCGATACCACCCAGCTCCAAAACGCCGATGGCGCCAAGGCCCTGGCACGCCACTGTGAGCGCGGCGCCCACCTTGTAGGCCCCCCTGTGGGGGTAGAGGCGCGCGCCGCGCTGGAGCAAGCCGGCTTTGTCATCGCATCAGCGCCACCCGAACCCGCCGAACCCGCCGAGCCTGGCAAAGCCGCCCTGTTGCGCGCTGTGTTCCAGCCACGTTGGGAGCCACGCGTGCGCACAACGGGCTTCAACCGTGCCGCGCCAATCCGGGTCGCACGCTGCGCGGTCATCGGCTGCGGCATCGCCGGTGCGTCCGTTGCGGCGAGTCTGGCGCGGCGCGGCTGGCAGGTGCATGTGCTGGACGCGGGCAACGGGCCTGCGGCAGGCGCATCGGGGCTGCCGGTCGGGCTTTTTGCACCGCACCTCTCACCCGATGACAACGTGTTTTCCAGGGTCTCGCGTGCCGGCGCCCGCGCCACGCTGGAGCAAGGCGCGCGCGTACTCCAAGCAGGCGCCGACTGGCAGCCCGGCGGCGTGCTGGAGCGCCGCCCTGCTGGCAACCCCGGTCTGCCCGCAGGCTGGGCCGACAGCCTTGGCACCGACTGGAGCACCACCGCCAATGGCGAGCAGTTGCGCGCCGCCGGCCTGCCCGAGAACAGCGATGCGTGCTGGCACCAGCGCGCCGGCTGGGTGCGGCCAGCGCGGCTGGTAGCTCGTTTGCTCGATGCACCCGGCATTCGCCTGCACACGCACAGCCGCGTGTCGCAACTCCATCGAATACAGGCCAACGGTGAGGGCCTGTGGCAATTGCGGGACGCTGGCGGTGCGCTGCTGGCAGAAGCCGAACTCGTGGTGCTGGCCGCCGGGCCGGCCTGCAATGCGCTGGTGCAGTCGCTCGGTTTGGCGCCGCTGCCGCTGGATGCCGTGCGCGGGCAGCTCTCTTGGGGTGTGCAGAAGGGCGGCATGGCCTTGCCCCCCTTCCCGGTCAATGGCAAGGGGGCGCTCGTCGGCCAAGTGCCAGGACCAAACGAACAACTTGCCTGGCATGCAGGCTCTACCTTCGAGCGTGGGCGCACCGAGCTACCGCCCGAGCCGCAGGAGCAGCAGGCGGCCCACCAGGTGAATTTGGCCAATTTGCAACAGCTCTTGCCCGACGCCGCACGGCAGCTGGCCCCTAGCTTTGCCGCCGATGCCCCCGGATTGCAGGCCTGGTCGGGCGTGCGCTGCACCTCACCCGACCGGCTGCCCATCGTCGGCCCCTTGGCGGCGGACCGCCTGCCGGGCCTGTGGGTGAGCACCGCCATGGGCGCCCGCGGCCTGACCCGGGCCATCCTGTGCGGCGAGCTGCTGGCGGCACGCCTGCACGGCGAACCGCTGCCGATGGAGGAGCGCCTGGCACGTGCCATGGGCACCGAGCGCCTGGAGAAATGAAACAACCCTCTGTGGCGCTTCGCGCCTTCCCCCTTCTCTCACCTGGCTGCGTGATGCGGAAAGGGGGATGCCACCAGCGCAGCGGGGCGGCCTTTGCGCGATGGCCGCTGGTAGGCCGCGAGTGACCCACCAAAAGCCCGCAACAAGCATTTTGCATAAGCTTATAGGCATATAAGAAGCACGAAACAGTCGTTTGTTTTTATAAGGACGCCCCCTAGAGTCGCGTCCATGCCTGATGTCGCCCTTGTTGTTGCCGGATTCGCGATTGGCCTCGTCATTGGCCTGACGGGGGTCGGCGGCGGTTCGCTGATGACCCCCGTGCTCATTTTCTTTTTCGGCATCAAAGCGCACTTGGCCGTTGGCACCGATCTGCTGTTTGCAGCGTTCACCAAGCTCAGCGGCACGGTGGGCCTGGCACGCCGGCGCATGGTGCCGTGGAACGTGGTGGCCCTGCTGTGCGCCGGCAGCATCCCTGCGGCCCTGGGCGCGCTCTGGCTGCTGCGCCACCTGGGCCCCACCAGCGAGCGCGTCCAGCACCTCATGACGACCACCCTGGGCGCGGCATTGCTGTTGACCGCGGCCTCCACGCTGTACAAGGCACTGGCCTTCTCGGCCAAGCACCAGGCCGCCGAGCAGGCGCGCCGCAGCGAAAGCGCCGCCACCGCCACGCAACCGCGCCACTGGAGCCTGCCCGTGCTGCTGGGGGCGGTGATCGGCACCCTGGTGACCTTCACCTCGGTGGGGGCAGGCGCCATTGGCGTCACGGTGCTGCTGCTGGTTTTCCCGCACCTGCCGCTGCCGCGCATCATCGCCGCCGATATTGCCTACGCCGTGCCCCTAACCCTCGTTGCCGGCCTGGGCCACGCATCGCTCGGCTCGGTGGACTGGGCCTTGCTGGCGCAGTTGCTGGTCGGCTCGCTGCCGGGCATCTGGCTGGGCTCACGGCTGGTCTCGCGCACACCCGAGCGGCTGGTGCGCTCGGCCCTCTCGCTGTTGCTGGCCTTTGCCGGCGTCAAGCTGGTCCTGATCTGATTTCCGGGTTTTTCTTCCATGTACCAATACACCGACTTCGACAAGCAATTCGTCAAGCTGCGCGCCCAGCAGTTCCGCGACCAACTCGAGCGCTGGGAGCGCGGCGAGTTGACCGACGAGCAGCTCTTGCCCCTGCGCCTGCAAAACGGCTGGTACATCCAGCGCTACGCCCCCATGGCCCGCATTGCCGTGCCCTATGGCGAAATCAGCAGCACGCAGTTGCGCACGCTGGCCCGCATCGCCCGCGAGTTCGACAAGCCCGCACCTGAACTGCTGGCGCATGCCCAGGCCACCCAGGACGCCTTGCAGGACGCGCAGCCCGGCGCGACGCTCCCCGCACCGCCGCTGCGCTATGGCTACGGCCACTTCACCACGCGCACCAACTGCCAGTTCAACTGGATTCCGCTGTCCCGCGCCGCCGATGTGATGGACCTGCTGGCCAGCGTGGGCATGCACGGCATCCAGACCAGCGGCAACGACATTCGCAACATCACCTGCGACGCGCTCGAAGGCATCGCCGCGGACAGTATCGTGGACTGCCGCCCGTTTGCTGAAATCACGCGCCAATGGAGCTCGCTGCACCCTGAATTCAGCTACCTGCCACGCAAGTTCAAGATTGCCTTCAACGGCGCCGAAGAAGACCGCGCCGCGATCGGCTGGTACGACATCGGCCTGCAAGCGCGCCGGGCCGACGACGGCAGCGTGGGCTTCACCATGAAGGTCGGCGGCGGCATGGGCCGCACGCCCATCATCGGCAGCGTGGTGCGCGAGTTTTTGCCCTGGGACCAGTTGCTCAACTACATCGAAGCCGTGGTGCGCACGTACAACAGCTATGGCCGGCGCGACAACAAGTGGAAGGCGCGCATCAAGATTCTGGTCAAGAGCGAAGGCCAGAAATTCATCGACGCGGTGGAGAAGGAATACAAGGCCATCGTCGAGCTCGATGGCGCGCCACACACCATCACGCAAGCGGAACTCGACCGCGTCAGCAGCCATTTCGTACTGCCTGAACTCAAGGCGGCGAACTTGCCTTCCAAGGTCAGCCCGCAAGGCCAGCTCTACCAGCGCTGGTTGCAGCAGAACGTGCGCGGCCACAAGCTGCCTGGCCTCAAGACCGTGACCTTGTCGTTCAAGCGGCCAGGGTTTAACACGGGCGATGCCGACGCCGACACCCTGAACGCTTTGGCGCAACTGGCAGAGCAGTTCAGCGCAGCCGAAGCGCGCCTGACGCACGAGCAAAACCTGATGCTGCCCTGGGTGCACGAGAGCGACCTGCCCGCGCTGTACGAAGCGGCCCGCGCGCTTGGCCTGGCCCAGCCCAACATTGGCCTGCTGACCGACATGATCATCTGCCCCGGCGGTGATTTTTGCTCGCTCGCCAACGCCCGTTCGCTGCACATTGGCGCCGCCATCACCGAGCGCTACCAGGATCTGGACGAGCTGTTCGACCTCGGCCCCATCGACCTGCACATGAGCGGCTGCATCAACTCCTGCGGCCACCACCACAGCGGGCACATCGGCATTCTGGGTGTCGATAAGGACGGCAAGGAGTGGTACCAGATCACGCTCGGCGGGTCGGACGGCACCGATCTGTCTGGCCCCGCGATTGGCGGCAAGGTGGTCGGCCCCTCGTTCACGGCGGCCGAAGTGCCGGACGTGATCGAGGCTTTGCTCGGCACCTTCCGCGAACTGCGCAGGCCCGGCGAGCTCTTTATCGACGCCTTGCGCCGCATCGGCCACGACCCCTTCAAGCAAGCGGCCAACAGCATGCGCCGCCCCAAGGCCGACGAAGCGACCCTGACCGAACACGACTAATCGAGCTTATATTCTATGAAAATAATAGCTTATAGCGCAGTACCAGAAAGCGCTAACGCACCAAAAACCTTGCAAGTTTCCAACGACACGGAACTGGCAACCCTGGTGGCCAGCGGTGCGCTCGAAGGTGTGCAACGCGTGGAGCTGCATTTCCCCAAATTCACCGACGGCCGCGCCTACAGCCAGGCCCTGCTGCTGCGCCGGCGCTACCGCTTTGCAGGCGACATCCGCGCCACGGGCGATGTGCTGATCGACCAATTGGTGCACATGCACCGCAGCGGTTTCACCAGCGCCGTGCTGGCCGAAGGCGTGGACGCCGCCGCCGCCGAACGGCAGTTCGCGCGCTTTGCCGCCTTCTACCAGGGCGACGTGCATGAGCCACGCCCGCTTTTTGCTCGGGAAGCTGCACGTGATGCAGCCCGCGAAGCAGCGCTGGAGGCGGCATGAGCGCTGTGCAGACACCTAAACCCGTGCTTGACATCGCGCACGTCAACGCCACGCTCGGCCGCGACACGCCCGGCCTCGTGGCATGGGCGCTCGGCCTGGGCGAGCGCTCCATCGTCACCACCAACTTCCGCCCCTTCGAGGCGGTGATCCTGCACCTGGTCACGCAGGTGAACCCCGATGTACCGGTCGTCTGGATGGACAACGGCTACAACACCGAAGCCACCTACCGCTTCGCCGACGAGGTGACGAAGCAGCTTGGGCTCAAGCTGCAGATTTACCTGCCGCGCCGCTCGCGCGCGCACCGCGAAGCCGTGGACGGGCCGACACCCGCCCTGGACGACCCTCGCCACGCGGCCTTCACCGAAGAAGTGAAGCTAGAGCCCTTCTCCCGCGCGCTGCGCGAGACGGCGCCCAAGGTGTGGTTCACCGCGCTGCGCGCCACCGACACCGCCGTGCGTGCGCAGATGGACCCGGTCAGCATCAACCCCGACGGCCTGATCAAGGTCGCGCCGCTGCTGCACTGGTCGTCCAAAGACCTGCACGAATACTGCGCCCGCCACGGCCTGCCGAACAACTTCGACTACGTCGACCCCACCAAGGGCGAAGACAACCGCGAATGCGGCCTGCACCTGGCGCATTGAACGCGCCGCTAAACCATTTGAAAACATCAAAAACAATAGCTGCTCGCGCTTTACGTATATACGCTACAGCCCTATTTGATTGGAAACCCGCATGACCGCCCGCGCAGAACCCCAGCTGCTCAGCCAGCTCAGCAACCGCCACCTCGACGCGCTGGAAGAGGAAACCATCTTCATCCTGCGCGAAGTGGCCGCCGCTTTCGAGCGACCCACCCTGCTGTTCTCCGGCGGCAAGGATTCGCTGGTGATGCTCCGGTGTGCCGAAAAAGCCTTTGGCGTCGGCCGCATTCCCTACCCGCTGCTCATGATCGACACCGGCCACAACTTCCCTGAAGTGACGGCGTTTCGCGACCTGCGTGCCAGCGAGCTGGGCGCCAAACTCATCGTGCGCAGCGTCGAAGATTCGATGGCACGCGGCACCGTGCGGCTGGCGCACCCCGGCGAGCCGCGCAACGTGCACCAGTCGGTCACGCTGTTAGAGGCCATTGAAGAATTCCGCTTTGACGCGCTGATCGGCGGCGCGCGCCGCGACGAAGAAAAGGCCCGCGCCAAGGAACGCATCTTTTCGCACCGCGACAGCTTCGGCCAGTGGCAACCCAAGGACCAGCGGCCCGAGCTGTGGACGCTGTTCAACACCCGTCTGGCCGCCGGCGAGCACTTTCGCGTGTTCCCCATCAGCAACTGGACCGAGCTGGATGTGTGGCAGTACATCGAGCGCGAGCAGATCGCCCTGCCCTCGCTCTACTTCTCGCACCGCCGCCAGGTGGTGGACCGGCGCGGCATGCTGGTGCCCGTCACCCCCCTCACGCCGCCGCGCGACGGCGAACAGGTGCAGGAGCGCGAGGTGCGCTTTCGCACCCTGGGCGACGTGACCTGCACCTGCCCGGTGGCCAGCCTGGCCGCCACGGCGACCGACATCGTCATCGAAACCCTGGCCGCCGACATGAGCGAGCGCGGCGCCACCCGCATGGACGACCAGACCAGCGAAGCCTCGATGGAAAAGCGCAAGAAGGACGGGTATTTCTGACCCCTCCCGCCCCCTTCCGGGGGGCGGCCTCAGCGGCCCGGCGAAGCCGGTTCCGCGAGGCCACTGGTAGTCCATGGCTGAGGGTGTGCTTGTTTCAAGTTCCAGAGGTTTTCTATGACCACTATCAATTCAGTAGCTGCAAGCGCTTATGTACCAAGCGCTAGCGGCCTAAAAGACTTCAATATTGTGACGACTTCTTCCCATAACCACGACCACGACGCTGCCCTGCGCTTCATCACCTGCGGCAGCGTGGACGATGGCAAGAGCACGCTGATCGGCCGCCTGCTGGTGGATACCAAAGCGGTGCTGCAAGACCACCTCGCCGGCGTCCAGCGCCAGGGCGAAACCGACCTGGCCCTGCTGACCGATGGCCTGTCCGCCGAGCGCGAGCAAGGCATCACCATCGATGTCGCCTACCGCTACTTCGCCACCGAGGCGCGCAAGTTCATCATTGGCGACGCGCCCGGCCACGAGCAGTACACGCGCAACATGGTCACCGCCGCCAGCAGTGCCGACGCCGCCGTGGTGCTGGTGGACGCCACCAAGCTCGACTGGCAAAACCCCCTCCCCACGCTGCTGCCGCAAACCCGCCGCCACAGCCTGCTGGTGCACCTGCTGCGCGTGCCGTCCCTGGTGTTTGCCGTCAACAAACTCGACGCCGTCGCCGACCCGGCGCTCGCCTTTGCCCACATCAGCGCCGCACTGGCGGCCTTTGCGCAAGAGGCCGGCATCACCGTGCGCGCCACGGTGCCCGTCTCGGCGCTCAAGGGATGGAACGTGGTGGATGGGCGCGCCGGCTGGTGCGACTACATCGGCCCCAGCCTGCTGCACATCCTGGAACAGTTGCCCAACACGGCGCCGGACAGCAACCTGCCGCTGGCCTTCCCCGTGCAGTGGGTCGAAAAACCGGCTGCGCCTTCTGCTGCTCCCTCTTCCGCGCTGCCCGGCGCTCCAGCGGCTCAGCCCCCGTCTGCCTCGGCCGACACGCCCCAGGGCCGCCGCGTGTTCTGGGGCCGCGTCGCGGCAGGCGCTGCGCAGCCGGGTGATGAGGTGCAGGTCTTCCCCAGCGGCCAGCGGGCCCGTGTGGCGCAGGTGCTGGACCGCACCCGCCAGCCAGGCAGCGTGGCCGCCGGCCACAGCGCCGGCATCGTGCTCGACCGCGAGATCGACATTTCGCGCGGCGACTGGCTGCTGGCCACAGCGCCACAGGTGCAAGGCAACGAACAAGGCGACGGCTTCGACGCGCCCGAGCCGGCATCGCCCTGGCCCGCGCAAACGCTGCTCAATTGCACCGTCGCCTGGCTGGACGAGCAGCCACTGGTGGCTGGCCGCGTGTACCAATTGCTGCACGGCCACCGCTGGGTCAAGGCGCGGGTACAGCGCATCGTGCACGGGCTCGACATCCACACGCTGGCCGAGCACCCGGCCAGCGAGCTGGCGCCCAATGCCATTGGCCACGTCGAGCTGCAACTGCAATCGCCCCTGCCCGTAGCACCGTACACGCGCTCACGCCAGCTCGGCGCCATGATTTTGGTGGACACCGCCAGCAACCGCACCGCCGGTGCCGTGCTGCTACGCTGAGGCGCATGGATGATCCAAGCTCCAGACGGCCGCCGGTCTTCAGCATCGGGCACTCGGCGCGCAGCTTCGGCGAATGCATGTGCGCCGAAGCCGTGGTGGCGCTGCCACCGCCGCATCGCCACCGACTACCTGCTGCAGGAAGGCCGCCAGGTGCGCCACATTCTGGGCAAGGCGCCCGCCGAACCCGCCAGCATGACACCCGGCGCACAACCCACCACGCTGTCCGGGCACCCTGGCCGCACCGTGCTGATCTACCCGCTGCTTGACACATAGCAAACGCTGCGCACGCCGATACTGCAAGACCGTCAGGGTCACGCGCAAGCCCCTCAGTGCAAACCCTTAAAATAGCAACCTTCCGTTTCCGAACAACGAGCCAGCCATGACCCACGTCGTCTCCGAGAACTGCATCAAGTGCAAATACACCGATTGCGTGGACGTGTGTCCCGTGGACTGCTTTGTGGAAGGGCCGAACATGCTCGTCATCAACCCTGACGAGTGCATCGACTGCGCGGTCTGCGTACCCGAATGCCCGGCCAACGCCATCTTTGCCGAAGAAGACCTGCCGCCCCCAGAGCTCGCTTTCATCAAGATCAACGCCGAGCTGACCAACGCCCCCGGCTGGAAGCCCATCACCAAGCGCAAAGCAGCCCTGCCGGAAGCCGACGAATGGAACGGCAAGCCCGGCAAGCGCAGCGACATCATCCGCTGAGCGCCCCTGCGGCCCCCACCACCGCAGCGCCCCTGTTTTGACGCCAGCACCCGCGCCCGCACTGCTGCGCACCGACGCGGTGGTCATCGGCGCCGGCCCCGTCGGCCTGTTCCAGGTCTTCCAGCTCGGACTACAGGGCCTGGCCTGCCACGTGATCGACGCCCTGCCGCGCGCCGGCGGCCAGTGCGCCGAGCTGTACGGCGACAAACCCATCTACGACATCCCCGGCATCGCGGTCTGCACCGGCCAGGAGCTGACCGAGCGCCTGCTCGCGCAGATCCGCCCCTTCGCCCCGCACTGGCACCTGGGCCAGCAGGCCACCGCGCTTGAGCCCCAGGCGGGCGGCGGCTTCCTGGTGCACACCAGCCAGGGCACGCGCCTGCACGCCCGGGCCGTGTTCATCGCCGCCGGCGTCGGCGCCTTCCTGCCGCGGGCGCTCAAGCTCGAAGGCCTGGCCGCCTACGCGGGCACGCAACTGCGCTACCAGCTCGACCCGGGCGAGACCCTCGCCGGCCAGCACCTGCTGGTGCACGGCGGCGGCGAGGCCGCCGTGGCCAGCGCCATCGCCTGCGCCACCGCGCCCGAGCCCCTGCGCCCGGCCCGCACCACGCTGCAGCACCGCCGCGACGTGTTCGACGCGCCGCCCGACATGCTGGCGCAGCTGCACGCCCTGCGCGCCGCCGGCCGCATCGAGGTCGCCATCGGCATGGCCGGCGGCATCGTCGAAACACAGGGGCGCCTGGCTGCGCTGGAGCTGACCACGCCCGAGGGCAGCACGCTGCGCCAGCCGCTCGACCTGCTGCTGGTGCGCCTGGGCCTGGTGCCGCGCCTGGGGCCGATTGCCGACTGGGGCCTCGAACTGGAGCGCAAACAGCTCGTGGTGGACACCGCCACCTTCGCCACCAGCGTCCCCGGCATCCACGCCGTGGGCGACGCCATCACCTACCCCGGCAAGCGCAAGCTCATCCTGAGCGGCTTCCACGAAGCCACCCTGGCGGCCTTTGGCGCCGCCGAGTGGCTGGCCGGGCACAAGCTGCCGCTGGAGTACACGACGAGCAGCGAGAGGCTGCAGGGGTTGTTGGGGGTGGGGAAG
>NZ_JBWKZM010000039.1:0-43659 GCF_059424465.1 Simplicispira sp. GW247-4R2A
GGGTGGGCGTGGGGGCAATGTGCTCGGCCTGCAGCCAGTCGTCCAGGCTCCAGCCGCGGCGCACGGCGGGATGCTCGCGCGAGACCAGGCACACCACCTCATCGGCAAACAGCTTGCCCAGGTGCAGGTCGCCCGGCGGTTCGGGCCAGTTGCCGATCACCAGGTCGGCCCCGCCATCGGCCAGTTGCGCGTGGTAGTGCGCGTCGGGCGAGAGCGGCAGGATCTCGATCGGGCACAGCGGCGCCTCGGCCTTGATGCGCGCCACCAGGCGGGGCAGAAACAGCGGGTCCAGGTAGTCGCTGGCCGCGACGCGAAAGCTGCGCGTGCTGGTGCGCGGATCAAACCCCCGCGCATCGGAAAACAGCGCCTCGGCGCTGCGCAGAATGTCGGCCGCCGGCTCCACCATGCGCAGCGCGGCATCGGTGGGCACCATGCTGCTGCCCGAGCGCACCAGCAGCGGATCGCCCGCGAGCTCGCGCAGGCGTTTGAGCGCGCTGGACACCGCCGGCTGGTGCATGCCCAGACGGATAGCGGCCCTCGATACGCTGCGTTCAGTGAGCACGGTGTGCAAGACCCTTATGAGATGGAGGTCTATCTTGTCGAAAAGGGCTTGGTCTCTCATAGTTGTTTGCGCATTCGCGTCATATGCTGGCGCTTATGCGGGCCAGCGCAATGCGTTCTACCCTTAGTAACCGCATTTGGAGCGGATCACACAACTCAGCGAAGCGATCTTGGCTAGGCGCTCTGCCGCAGGCAGTACAAACCGTACGGCAAGGCAGAGCAACAACGCCAAGAGAGTTTTGTTATCCGCTCTCATCCTGTACCGCTGTACCCTTTGTCCATGCGCCCCTTGCACTTCATCCGTCGCGGTCAGCCTGTAGCGCTGGCCAATGTACCACCCGAGCGCACGCTGCTGGAGCTGCTGCGCGAAGACCTGGGCGCCACCGGAACCAAGGAGGGCTGCGGCGAAGGCGACTGCGGTGCCTGCACCGTGGTGCTGGGCGAAAGGGAGGGCACAGGCGCCGACGAACGCATCCGCTACCGCGCCATCAACGCCTGCATCCGCCTGGCGCATTCCATCGACGGCATGGCGCTGTGGACGGTGGAAGACCTGACCGAGGACCCGTTGATTGAAGCAAACGATGCAAAAGCCACGGCAGGTTTGCACCCCGCGCAGGAGGCGATGGTGCAGTGCCACGGCTCCCAGTGCGGCTTCTGCACCCCCGGCTTTGTCATGAGCCTGTTTGCCATGTACCAGAACCGCTGCTGCCAAGGCGAGGCGATCACGCGCGCCGATGCGGTGCACGACCTGTCGGGCAACCTGTGCCGCTGCACCGGCTACCGCCCCATTCTGGACGCCGCCCAGGCCATGGGCGATCTGCCGGTGCAGGCCGTCAACGAAACCAAATTGCTACAACAATTGAAGCTGCTAGCGCTTGATAGACAAGCGCTAGAGCCTGATTTGACCTATATTTCTCCTACCACGGAAGCGGCCCTGCTGGCGGCGCGCGCCGCACACCCGCAGGCACAGGTGGTGGCGGGCTGCACCGACGTGGGCTTGTGGGTCACCAAGCAGCACCGCCAGTTTGCGCAGGTCCTGGACGTCACCCAGGCGGCCGAGTTGCGCCGCATCGAGCGCGATGCCGGCCACCTGCGCATTGGCGCCGCCGTGACGCTGGCCGATGCCTTTGGCGCCTTGCAGCAGCACTGGCCCGACGCCCTGCGCTTTGCCGCCCGCTTTGCCGGCTTGCCGGTGCGCAACTCGGGCACGCTGGGCGGCAACGTGGCCAACGGCTCGCCGATTGGCGACTCGATGCCGCTCCTGATCGCGCTGCGCGCCCGCGTCGAACTGGGCAGCGTGCGCGGCACGCGCGAGCTGGCGCTGGAAGACCTCTACACCGGCTACCGGCAAAGCGTGATGGCGGTGGACGAGTTGCTCCTGCGCATCCACGTGCCCCTGCCCCAACCGCATGAACGGCTGCGCGCCTACAAGGTCTCGAAACGCTTTGACGACGACATTTCGGCGGTGTGCCTGGTGCTCAACCTCACCATCGAACACGGTTCTGTTCAAGCAGCCTCGATAGGTGCCGGCGGTGTCGCCGCCACGCCGGCCCGCGCCCGCGCGGCCGAGGCCGCGCTCGTCGGCCAGCCCTGGAGCGAAGCCACGGTGCAGGCCGCCACCGCCGCACTGCAGGCCGAGTTCAATCCGATCTCGGACATGCGCGCCAGCAGCGCCTACCGCCGCGCCATGCTGGCCGCCCTGCCCCGGCGCTTCTGGCTGGAAACCCAAGGGGGTGCACCGGCCAGCCTGGACCTGCTGGCCTTGGAGGAATTGCCATGACTGCACGCGATGGACTTTCCCTGAGCCGCGATGCCGTGGCCGATCCGGTGACCGTGACAGCCCACGCTGCGGGCGATCTGCCGCCCGCGCCGCAAAGCCAAGCGGCAGCCGCGTCACCGCGCGCGCTGGGCCATCCGCATGCGCACGAGAGCGCCCGTGCCCAGGTGGCGGGCAACGCCAGCTACATCGACGATCTGCCCGAGCTCAAGGGCACGCTGTACGCCGCGCCCATCCTGTCCAAAGTGGCGCACGGGCGCTTGAACGGTGTGGACACAGCCGCCGCGTTGGCGATGCCCGGCGTGCGTGGCGTGGTGCTGTCGGCCGACATTCCGGGCGACAAGATGCTGGCCGCGTTTGCGCACGACGAGCCGGTGTTCGCCTTTGAGACCGTGCAGCACGTGGGCCAGGTGGTTGGCGTGGTCGTGGCCGAGTCCGTCATGCAGGCGCGCCGCGCTGCGCGCGCCGTGCAGGTGGACATTGCCCCCCTGCCGGCGGTGCTGGACCCACGCGCGGCGCACGCGCAGCAGAGCTACGTGCTGCCGCCGGTGTTCGTGCGCCGGGGAGCGCCCGACACCGCGATGGCGAGCGCGCCGCACAAATTGTGCGGCAGTTTCGATGTGGGCGGCCAGGAGCATTTCTACCTGGAAGGCCAGATCGCCTACGCCCTGCCACTGGAACAAAACCAGTGGTGGATTCATTCGAGCACGCAGCACCCCGGCGAAGTGCAGCACTGGGTGGCCCACGCACTGGGCATCGACAACCACGCCGTCACCGTGCAGTGCCGGCGCATGGGCGGTGGTTTTGGCGGCAAGGAGACGCAGGCCGGCCATCTGGCGGTGTGGTCCGCCGTGGCGGCGCACAAGTTCGGCGCGCCGGTCAAGCTGCGGCTCGACCGTGACGACGACTTTCTGGTCACCGGCAAGCGCCACCCGTTTGCCTACGACTACGAGGTGGGGTTTGACGCGCGCGGCCGCATCACGGCGCTGGTGCTGACCATGTTGGCCAATTGCGGTTTCTCGGCCGACCTGTCCGGCCCGGTGGCGGACCGCGCGGTGTTCCACTGCGACAACGCCTATTTCCTTGAAAACGTACTGGTGGCGTCCTACCGCTGCAAGACCAACACACAAAGCCACACCGCGTTTCGCGGCTTCGGCGGCCCGCAGGGCGTGATTGCGATCGAGCGCATTCTGGGCGATATTGCCGGTGCGCTCGGGCTCGACGCCTTTGACGTGCGCATGGCCAACCTCTACAGCGACGAGCCACTGGCGGGCGGAGGCAAGCGCGACACCACGCACTACCAGATGCAGGTGGAAGACAACATCCTGCACGCGCTGATGCCCGAGCTGGAGCGAACCTGCAACTACCGCGCGCGAGCGGCCGAGATTGCTGCCTGGAACGCCCGGCAGACAGCGCTGCGCCGCGGCATCGCGATCACGCCGGTCAAGTTCGGCATCAGCTTCACGGCCACTTTGTTCAACCAGGCCGGCGCGCTGGTGCATGTGTACACCGACGGCAGCGTGCAGGTGAACCACGGCGGCACCGAGATGGGCCAGGGCCTGCACACCAAGGTGGCGCAGATCGTGGCGGACGAGCTGGGCGTGCCGATGGCGCAGGTGCTGGTGACGGCCAGCGACACCAGCAAGGTCCCCAACGCCAGCGCCACGGCGGCGTCCAGCGGCACCGACTTGAATGGCCGCGCGGCGCAGTTCGCCGCACGCAACATCCGCGACAACCTGGCCTCTTTCGTCTGCGGGCTCGACACCTGCGGCGCGGGCGAGATTTCCTTCGCAGGTGGCGAAGTCATCTCGCCCAAAGGCCGGCGCAGCTTCAACGAAGTGGTCAAAGAGGCCTACGCCAACCGCATCCAGCTCTGGAGCGACGGTTTCTACCGCACGCCGAAAATCCATTACGACAAAACGACGCTGACCGGCCGACCCTTCTTCTACTTCGCCTACGGCGCCGCCTGCAGCGAGGTGGTGATCGACACCCTCACGGGTGAGAGCCGGGTGCTCAAGGTGGACATCCTGCACGACGTGGGCCACAGCATCAACCCGGCGATCGACATCGGGCAGATCGAAGGCGGATTCATCCAGGGCATGGGGTGGCTGACCACCGAGGAGCTGGTCTGGAAGGCCGACGGCGCGCTCGCCACCCATGCGCCCAGCACCTACAAAATTCCTGCCACCGGCGATGTGCCCAAGCACTTTCGCATCGCCCTGTGGCCCGAGGCCAACCGCGAAGACAACGTGGGCGGCAGCAAGGCCGTGGGCGAGCCGCCTTTCATGCTGGCGGTCAGCGTGTACGAGGCGCTGCGCCACGCGATTGCCGCCGCCTGGCCAGGAGGCAAGGCCAACGGCCCCGTTGCGCTGACGGCACCTGCCACCGCGGAGAACGTGCTGCGCGCACTCTGCCGTATATGAACGGCAGGCCTGACTAGGTGTCCACCATCGACTGCACGGCTCCACGCGGCATCACCACTCGATTGCGCCCAGCCCGCTTGGCCTCGTAGCACGCCATATCGGCGGCACGCAGCACCGCCGATACATCTTTGAGCTCGCTGGTCAACGGCACCAAGCCGATGCTGACGCTGAAGGTAAAGCTGCGACCGCCATACACCGGCTCCCAGGCAGACACGGCAGCGCGCAATTGCTCGGCCACAGCCAAACCATGCGCAGCAGAGCAGGCAGGCATGACGACGACAAATTCATCGCCCCCCAGCCGCGCGACCCAACCCGCCTGGCGCACCTGCGCTTCCAGCAGGCGCGCAACGTGCGCCAAGACGTCGTCGCCGGCTTCGTGGCCCGCAATGTCATTGACCAACGTGAAATGGTCCAGATCCAGGTACATGACCACGCCGCACAGGGCGTCAGGTTCTGAGTGGCCCACCGATTGGCCTGCTGCCGCGCGACCCAGCAGCACCCCACGGAGCCGATCTTCAAATGCGCGCCGGTCGGGCAGGCCTGTGACAGGATCATGCAGGCGTTCGCGCCCGCGCTGTCGACGCGCCTCGTGCACGGCCGTCAATTCCTCCAGAATCCACACCGTTCCCGCCAGCATGCCGGGTGACTCCGCGGCACGCCCCTGCACACGTGCCCAGACCGGGCTACCGTCCTTGCGTGCGAAACAGACGTCACCGTCGAAAGCACCGTGAGCGGCAAACGCAGTGCGTACCCGCTTCTTCCATTGCCCATACGCATCATCGGATCCGTACAGCGCGCGCACAGCCTTGCCTTGCAATTCATCGGGCGCGTAGCCCAGCATTTGTGCGGCCTGGCGTCCCAACATGCTCAGGCGCGCAGCGCGGGTAATCACAAGTCCTACCGGGGCATGGTCGAGAATGGCTTGCAGCCGCCCAGCCAGCGCCCGATCATGCAACTGCTGTCCATTGCGCTGCTGCACAAACGTCTCCAGCACCTGTGCCAGCGCCGCCACCTCGTCGCTCCAGACCTGCACCGGTGCCACCGAATCGTCGAACCCGGTCGGCTGCGCTAGCCGCACCGCACGCTCACGCAGACGTGCCAGTGGCTGCATCTGCCAAAGGTTCAGCATCGCCGCGACCAGCGCGATCAGGCCCACTGCCATGGCTGCCAGCCACCACGCGCGGCGCTGCGCACCCTTCAGAGGGGCCAGCAGTGCCTGTGTATCGCTGATGCGTGCAACGGTCCATTGCGGCAGCGGCATGCTCGCCAGGCTGACCACATGGCCTGACACTGTTTCGGTGAGTATCCGATCACCGCTCGCACCCTGCGCCTCAAGCCAGTGCTGGCTCACCTTTTTCAGCCCCGGCTCATCGCTCACATTCCCCAACACGCGCGTGGGGTCCGGATGGGACAAGATAGTGCCGTCCCGTGCGAACACCACAAGGCGCGAGCCTGAGCGTTCAGGAGGCGCAATGGACGCGGGCAGCAGACCCTGCGATTGCAGGCGCAATGCGCCCGCGACCACGCCCATTACGCTCCCGTCCTTGGCGTGCAGCGGCTGGGTGAAGAGCACGCGCGCATCGCCGGCGCGGCTGCCGACCACCTCGGACACAATGGGTTTTCCCTCCACCAGCGTGCGCCGCAGGGTGTCGCGCTCATCGGGCTCCAAGGCGGCGGCCTCCCCCTGCACGCCATATTGCAGGTTGACGCGCAACGATCCATCGGCCCGGGCCACCTGCATGGCGTCAAAAAACTGCACTGCAGGCAAGCCTTGCTGGAGCAGCCAATCGAGCGACGATGGCGCTTCGAGCATTTCAGGCGTAATGCCTGCGGCTACGGTGCGCAGCACCTTCTGGCTTTGTTCAATCTTGCTGGCGAGCACGCGCGCCAAGGTCTGCACCTCATCGCCCTGCTGGCGCACGACCCGCTGGAGGGCTTCGTCAGCGGCGGCGCGCGTGGCGACCCAGCCCGAGAAAGCCCCAGCCAAGGCCACTGCAGCGACCAGCAGCAAGACCACGCGCAGGCTCAAGGTGCCTGGCAGCACGAAATGCCTGGCGTCCTGCCGCGTGTTCATGGCGCAGCTGATCGGGATCGCGATGCGACCACGGTGACAGGTAAGAACGACATCGCAGACATGGCTGCCGATGAATATACGCAGCCCTCACAGTCACCGTGCCTGGGTGGAACCCGCAACAGGGCGTATGAAAACCCTGAGAACCACAGGGCAGCCTCACGCAAAGGCGATGCTGAACAAGTCACCGCGATGACGCGCGCCGTGCATCGGGATGGGATGCAAGGCGCAAAGCCGCAAACCGTACCGACATACGGCAAGGCGAAGCAACGCAGTTACCTCTTTGATTGCGAACCTGTATCAAACACCCGCTACGGCCTGCAGCGCGCGCGGCTGCAGGAGCTTGAGCACATTGCCCGAGCCGTGAATCAAGCCATGCTCGCGCAGGCTGCGCAGGACGCGTGAGAAAGTTTCCGGTGCAATGCCCAGCTGCGCAGCAATCAAGCGTTTGCGCTGGTGCAGCGTCACACTCATCGCGCCATTGGCGTCGTTCTGCGCGTGGTGCAACAGCCACTGCGCACAACGCGCTTCGGCGTCTTGCGCCAGGCGGCTCACCGCCAACTCCGTTTGCTGGTGGTAACCCATGGCCATGTCATGCATCAACAGTTGTGCCGCACGTGGCAAGGCCTCCACCGCCATTCGAAACTGCGGCAAAGGCTGGCGCCGCAATTGCACCCGGGTTTCGGCAACCATATCGACGGCACAGGGCTGCTCCAGCATGGCAGAGGCAGCATCAAGCCAGAACGGACCGTCGACCACGCCGAGCTGATGGCGGATCTGCTCCCCCACACGCAGACACAGGATCACCCGCCCTTGCAACAGATGCAAAACGTCCTGAGGGCGCTCATGGCGCTGCCGCAGCACCTCGCCGGGTACCGCAGATTCCACTGCAGCGGAGAGAGGAGAAGAGAGATTGGGCAACATCCGAACCACTTTGCAAGGTGGTCAGAATGCAGATATTGAGCAATATCAAAAGGGCAGCCGACCAGACCTCTGGCACAGGCGCCGTTTGTCTTGCATCAAGCCGATGCACATGCTGCAATGCAACATCGATGGCCTGCCGATTTCCCTATCTCCAAGCAAGCTAAACACGATGGTCGCTGCATGATGATCAGAAAATCTGCCAGATACGCAAGGTTCTGGCATGGCGCTCAAGACCCGGCTGCGGGTGCCGCATCGCGCCAGCCACCCCCCAATGCCTTGTACAGCGCCACCTCGTTTTGTTGGCGCGCCAACCCAATCTGCGCGACGCTCTGCTGCGTCGCAAACAGCGAGCGCTGGGCGTCGAGCACGTCCAAGTAGCTGGCAACACCATTGCGGTAGCGCAGGTCTGCCAAGCGGAAACGGTCGGCCTCGGAGCTTGCTTGCGCCTGTGTCGCAGTCAGCTGCTCGCCGAGCGTGGATCGGCTTGCGAGCGCGTCAGCCGCCTCCCGAAACGCCACCTGAATGGTTTTCTCGTACTGCGCCACGGCCACCTTGCGACCGACCAGTGCTGAATCCAGGTTAGCCTGGTTGCGTCCACCATCAAAAATCGGCAACAAGGCCTGCGGTGCCAAGGTCCAACCCCAGGAGCCGTTCTTAAACAAACCGGACAGCGCACTGCTCCCTGTTCCAGCGCTGGCCGTCAGCGAAATGCGTGGGAAGAACGCCGCACGGGCAGCGCCAATGTTCGCATTGGCCGAGCGCAACTGCTGTTCGGCCTGAAGCACGTCAGGCCGGCGTGTCAGCAAGTCTGAAGGCAGACCCGCGGGGACGTCTGCAAACGTCGCCAATGGCAGGCCGTCTGTACGAAGCAAGTCATCTGGCAAGGGCCCTCCCGCCAGCAATGTGAGCGCGTTCACGTCCAGCGCACGCAGGCGCTGCTGCTGTGCGAGCGTAGCGCGCGCAGCAGCCGTGAGCGATTCGGCTTGGCGCAGATCAAGTGCCGAGCTCACCCCCTGGTCAAAGCGCAACTGGGTCAGCCGCTGCGAATCTTCGCGCGTGGCAAGCGTGCGCTGCGTCAAGGCCAGCAAGGCATCGTTCGTCTGAAGGCTCAGCCAGGCGTTGGCAAGCGCTGCCACCAGGCTGGTCTGCACCGCATTGCGCGCCTCCTGCGTGGCCAAATACTGGGCCAGTGCCGACTCTTGCAGACTGGCAATGCGGCCAAAGAAGTCGATTTCCCAGGAGGCCAGGGCAACGCCCGCTGCGTAGGTGCTTTGGATACCACCACTTCCATTGGTCGCCGGCTGGCGCGTTCCGCTGGCCGCCAGGTTGACGGTGGGAACGCTGTCAGCGGCGCGGATCTGGTACTGCGCATGCGCCTGCTCAATGGCCAGGGCGGCCAGACGCAGGTCGCGATTGCCGTCCAGGGCACGCGCAATGATGGCCCGCAGGCGTGCGTCGTGCACGAAATCCTGCCACGGAATGTCTGCCGCAGGCTGACTGGACACCGTGCTGGCAGCGCTTTCAGGGTACTGTGCCGCGATCGGCGCTTCAGGGCGCTGGTAGGTAGGCACAAACGAGCAGCCGGTAGCCAACACAGCTAGCGCACTGGTCGCCAGCAGCCACAGCCGGGACACGCGCGTAGGAATGGGCAGCATGGTGGCCTCAGGCATGGTGATCCTCCGCCGCGTTGTGTTGGTGCGCATGCTGGGCATCGAACTGGCGTTGGCGTGCACTGCCCTTGAACAGGCCGCGCACCAACACGAAAAAGATGGGAACAAAGAACACCGCCAGTGCAGTACCGGTCAACATTCCGCCAATCACGCCAGTGCCGATGGCGCGCTGGCTGGCCGAGCCAGCCCCAGTCGCCAGCGCCAGTGGCAGCACCCCCAGCGTGAAGGCCATGGAGGTCATGGAGGTCATGACGATAGGGCGAAACCGCAAGTGGGCAGCGGCCAGCGCCGCCTCAATCACACCCTTGCCCTGGGCCTGAAGGTCCTTGGCGAATTCAATGATCAAGATCGCATTTTTGGCCGACAGGCCAATGATGGTCACCAACCCCACTTGGAAATACACGTCGTTCGAATAGCCTCGCAAAAGCGTCGCGAGCAGCACACCGAGCACGCCCAGCGGCACCACCAGGATGACCGACAACGGGATGGACCAGCTCTCATACAGCGCCGCCAGACACAGAAACACCGCCAGAATGGAGAAGGCATACACGACGATGGCCTGCGAACCCGCAAGTTTTTCTTCGCGCGACTGGCCAGTCCACTCGTAGCCGAAACCCGCCGGCAGCTGCGCGGCGAGCCGCTCCATTTCTGCCATCGCCGCGCCGGTACTCTGACCGGGTGCGGCCGATCCGCTGATGCGCATGGCCGAATAGCCGTTGTAGCGCACGGTCTGCATGGCACCCGTCACCCAATGCGTGCTCGCAAAGGCCGAGAACGGCACAGCCTTGCCCTGCGCGTTCGGCACGTTGAGCTTTAGCAGATCTTCGGGCTGCATACGTGCAGGCGCATCGGCCTGCACCACCACCCGTTGCAGGCGCCCAGCATTCGGAAAATCGTTCACATAGGCCGAGCCCAGCGCCGTGGAAATAGTGCTGTTGATGGCATCGTACGACACGCCAAGCGCGCTGGCCTGGGCACGGTCGATGTCGATCTGCAATTGCGGCGCATCTTCCAGCCCGTCAGGGCGCACCTGGGACAGCACCTTACTTTGGGCCGCCATGCCGAGCAACTGGTTGCGCGCGGCAAGCAAGGCGTCGTGGCCCAGGCCGGCGCGGTCCTGCAGGCGGAAGCTGAAGCCCGAGGAAGAACCGAGCTCGGGGATCGGCGGCGGGTTAAGCGGGAAAATGAAGGCATCACGAATACTCGAGAGCGCACCGAACGCGCGCCCTGCCAACCCCGTGGCAGAACTGCCTGGGCCCTTGCGCTTGTCCCAGTCGGTCAGTGTGATGAACGCAAGCGCCGCGTTCTGCCCCTGGCCGGAAAAACTGAAACCGAGCACACTCACCATGCTTTGCACCTCGGGCTGCTTGAGCATGAAGCCTTCGACCTGCTTCATTACGGCCAGGGTCCGCTCCTGGGTAGCGCCAGGAGGAAGCTGGACATTGACCAGCATGGTGCCTTGGTCCTCTTCAGGCAGGAAAGACGTCGGCAGACGCGTATAGACCACTGCAGCCGCCACACCGATAGCGAGATACAGGATCAGCGTGCGCGGAGCACGCCGCAGCACGCGCGCCACCATGCCTTCATAGCCGTGGGTCGTGCGACTAAAACCCCGGTTGAACCAGCCAAAGAAACCGCTCTTGGCATGGTGGTGCCCGGCTTCCACCTGCTTGAGCAGCGTCGCGCACAGTGCGGGTGTGAGCGACAGCGCCAGGAAGGCGGAAAAGGCGATCGACGCCACCATGACCGCGGCAAACTGGCGGTAGATGTTGCCCACCGAACCGGCAAAGAAGGCTAGCGGGGTAAACACGGAAATCAGCACCACCGTCACGCCCACAATGGCGCCCGAAATCTGGCCCATCGCCTTGCGTGTGGCCTCGTGCGGGGGCAGGCCCTCCTCGCTCATGATGCGCTCGACGTTTTCCACCACCACAATGGCGTCGTCCACCACGATGCCAATCACCAGCACCATGCCAAACATGGTCAGCACGTTGATGGAAAAACCCAGCGCCAGCAGGGTGGCAAAAGTGCCCAGCAGCGCCACCGGCACGACAATGGTCGGAATGATGGTGTAGCGCAGGTTTTGCAGGAACAGGAACATCACCAGAAACACCAGGCCGACGGCTTCCGCCAGCGTCTGCGCCACCTGGGAGATGGAAATCTGCACAAAGCGCGAACTGTCGTAGGGAATCGACCACTTCATGCCTTGCGGGAAAAAGCGCTCCAGCTCGGTCATCTTGGCGCGCACCGCCTTGGCCGCCGCCAGAGCGTTGCCCGACGGCGCGAGCTGCAAACCCACGCCGACAGACGGCTTGCCATTGAGGCGGGCCGAGGTGGCATACGACTGCCCTCCGAGTTCGATGCGCGCCACGTCGCGCAGGCGCACCGTGCTGCCGTTCGGGTTGGCGCGCAAGATGATGGCGCCAAACTCCTTCACACTGGCCAGTTGGCCGTTGACCACCACCGTCGCTGAAATACCCTGGCCGGCGACGTTGGGCAGGCTGCCCATCTCACCCGCCGACACCTGCGCGTTCTGCCCGCGGATGGCTGCTGTGACGTCGGCACTGCTCAGGTTGTAGCCAAGCAGCTTGTCTGGATCGATCCAGATCCGCATGGCACGCTCGGTACCAAACAATTGCGCCTGACCAATGCCGGGGAGCCGCTGCAACTCGGGCACTACGTTGCGCGAAGCATAGTCGCCCAGGGCCACCGGATCCCAATCGGGCGAATCGGATGAGAGCATGGCAAACAGCAAGAAGTTGCTGCGTGACTTGTCCACGCGCACGCCCTGCTGCGTCACTGCCGCCGGAAGGCGCGGCGCAGCGCGGGAGAGACGGTTCTGTACGTCCACCTGCGCCAGATCAGCGTTGGTGCCGGGCTCAAAACTCAGCGTGATGGTGCCGGTTCCGTTGGCCTGAGACACCGACTCCATGTAAATCAGGCCCGGTGAGCCATTCATCTCGCGCTCGATGACGGACAGCACGCTGTCTTCCAGGGTCTGCGCGGACGCGCCCGGGTACGCCGCTGATACGACGATAGACGGCGGCGCCACCGGCGGGTACTGGGCAATCGGCAACTGCGTGATGGCCACGCCGCCGAGCACCATGATGAAAAGCGCGATCACCCACGCAAAGATGGGTCGGTCAATAAAGAATTTCGCCATGCTGTGCGCCCCTTAGCGCGTTGCGGCGCTGGCGGGTGAAGCCGGTGCCTTCGCGCTGCTGGCGCCACCCGGGGACGCGGTGCTCGCACTGGCCGCCGGGCCGGCTGGGCCGCCAGACTGTTGGGCTCCAGGGGGGGTCCATGGCACGGCCTTGACGGGCGCATTGCCGCGCAGTTTCTGAAAACCATCCACCACCACCTGCTCACCCTTTTGCAGCCCCTCGAGCACGACCCAATTGCCGTTTTGCTGTCCACCGAGCTTGACCTGGCGTGGCACGGTCTTGCCATCGGCCCCCACCACCAGCACGCTGTCGCCACCAGCGGAGCGGGTGACCGCCTGCTGGGGCAGAAGCACCGCATTGCCGGCCTGCGCCTGCTCCAGTCGCACACGCACATACAGGCCGGGCAGCAGGCGCATGCCGGGGTTGGGCACTTCGGCCCGCAGCGTGATCTGACCGGTGCTGGCGTCTACCGTCAGGTCAGAGAACAGCAATTTGGCTGGCTCTCCATATTCCGTGCCATCTTCCAGCACCAAACGCACCACAGCGGCCTGCGTGCCACTGGCACTCTTGAGACGGCCTGCCTCAAGGGCGCTGCGCAGTGCCATGACCTGGGCTGCCGATTGGGTGAAATTCACATACAGCGGGTTGATCTGTTGAATCACCGCCAGCTGCGTCGCGTCGCCCTGTCCGACCAGCGCGCCTTCCGTCACGAGCGACTGACCGATACGGCCGGAAATCGGCGCAACCACATTGGCGTATTTCAGGTTGATCTGCGCCGTGGCAACGGCTGCCTTGGCTGCCGCCACATCGGCCGCATTGGCCTGCTGCGCAGCCACGGCAGTGGCGTAATCTTGCTGGCTGACTGCATTGGCCGCGAGCAGCGGCTTGTAACGCTGCGCGAGTGCGCTACTTTGCGACAAATTGGCCTCAGCCCGCGCCAAAGCAGCCTGTGCACTTTGCATGGCGGCGGCATACGGCGCGTCGTCAATGCGGTACAGCGACTGGCCGGCTTTCACATCGCTACCTTCGCGAAACAGGCGCTTTTGCACGATGCCGGCCACACGGGCACGCACCTGCGCCACCCGCGAGGCTTCGAGCCGGCCTGGCAGTTCGGTGAGCAAGCCCACTTCGGTCGGCTCAACGGTGATCACCCCCACCTCTGGCGGGGGCATCCCGCCACCGGGTGGCCCTTTCGGCGCATCACCCTTGCTGCATGCGGTGAGTGCCAACACCATGGCGCCCGCAATGGCCAAACGGTTCAGGCCGTGAGGCGGCCGACCAAGAAAAGCAAAGGCAGAAAACGCGGAGGCGAACGTGGCGCGTTGCAGATCAGGCATGAAAATTCTTTCGGAAATGCGGCAAGCGGTACCGGCAAGCGCGCCAGTCTAGTAGGACTTTGGAAACCGCGTGCGGTGGGCCGCAGTGGCGTGCAACAGCAGGAAGCGAAGAAAATTATACATACAACCATGAATGTATGTACCATGACCGCCATGATTTTCAGTCCGCACCATGGCCCGTCGTACCAAAGCTGAAGCCCAGATCACCCGTGCTGCATTGCTCGATGCGGCGGAGCTGCTGTTTGACGAACACGGTGTCTCGCGCACCTCGCTGGCCGACATTGCCAAGGCCGCAGGCACCACACGCGGTGCCATCTACTGGCATTTTGCCGACAAGGCCGCCCTGTTTGATGCCATGGTCGAGCGCGCCACCGAGGCGCTCGCGCCCGACATGCCGTGCGACGAGGCGGCCATCGATATGACGCAGCTGTGCTGTGGCCTGGTGGGAGCGCTTGAGGGCATTGCCCACCACCCGCACCTGCGCCGCGTCATGCGCATTGCGATCCACCGCGTTGAATATGTCGGCGAACTCGACGCGATCCGCGCCCGGCATTTGTCGTCGCACCGGGCCTGGACGGCGCGCAGCGAACGTGCTCTGGCCATCGCATTTGCCGCGCAAAAGCAGCCACCGCCCTTGAGCAGCACGCTCGCAGCCATCGGCCTGCAGGCGCTGGTGGAGGGTCTGCTGCAAAGCTGGCTGCTGGACCCAGACGCCTTTGATCTGGCAGAAACCGGCCGCGCCGCCGTAGCAAACTGGCTGCGGGGGTTGGGACTGGACGATGCCGCCTGCGCCGCGCCTGCCTGAGGCCACAGCGCAGCACCCCCTATTGCGTCGGCGCTATTGCACCGGCGCACCCGCCTCGAACCAGCGCCCCACCAGCGCACGCTCTTCGTCCGTCATGCCGGTGGCGTTGTTCATGGGCATGAGCTTTTGCACCACCACCATCTGGTAAATGTTCTGTGCGTTCTGTCGTACCAGGGCTGGTGAATCGAGCCGTATGTTCTTCATCTGTACCTGGGCGCCGTGGCACATGTAGCAGCGTTGTTCGAGAACGGCATGGAGTTTTTCATAGCCAATTAACCCTGCAGCGCTTGACTGGCTTGCGCTGGAAGCTATCGAACTTGTAGTACTCGCAACCACGGGAGCCGGCCGCAACCAAACGATGACGCCCACAATCACCGCCATGCCTACCAGCGCGTACGGCAGCGGGTTGCCATTGCGCCCTAGTTTGTAACCGTGGCGCGTGACGAAAAACTGGCGAATCGCGGCGCCGGCAAACATCATCAGAATCAGTACCAGCCAGTTCTGCGGGTGGTTCCAGGTAAAGCTGTAGTGGCCGCTCAGCATGGCAAACAGCACCGGCAGCGTGAAATACGTGTTGTGCACGCTGCGCTGCTTGCCGCGCTTGCCGTGGATCGGGTCGACCGGATGGCCGGCCTTGATTTGCGCCACCACGGTGCGCTGGCCCGGAATGATCCAGAAAAACACGTTGGCGCTCATGGCGGTGGCCATCATGGCGCCCACCAGCAAAAAGGCTGCGCGCCCCGCAAACCAGTGGCAGGCCAGCCAGGAGGCAGTGCACACCAGCACCAGCACCAGCAAACCTACGATGGCGTCGCCATTCTTCTTCTGGCCAAACACGCGGCAAATGGCGTCGTACAGCACCCAGAACACCACCAGAAAGGCGAGCGCCACGGCAATGGCTTCGGCGGGGGCCCATGCCATCTTGGACTTGTCTACAAGATAGGTGCTGGCGCTCCAAAGGTACGACACCGTGAACAGCGAGAAGCCGCTTAGCCAGGTGGTATAGCTTTCCCAAAAGAACCAGTGCAAATGCTTGGGCAGTTGGGGCGGTGCCACATTGAACTTGACCGGGTGGTAGAAGCCCCCACCGTGCACAGCCCAGAGTTCGCCACTGACGCCTTGGCGTTTTTGCTCCGCGTCTTCCGGCGGCGTGAGGCTGCTGTCGAGAAAGACGAAGTAGAACGACGAGCCGATCCAGGCAATGGCGGTGATGACGTGGACCCAGCGCAGCAGCAGGTTGGCCCAGTCAAACAGATAGCTTTCCATGTGGTGACCTCCGCGGCGGTTGCGATGCACGCCGCTGTGACAGCCTGCTCACCACTGCGGGCGCTCTGAGCAGAAAAAGAGGTCGCGCACTCGGGGTGCGTGGGCCATTGGACCCGCCCGCCCTGGGCACCGCTGCGACACAGGCACGAAGTGTATGCAAATTTTGTGTGCAATTCCAGCGCTGCGATGGCGATCAGACCTCGGATTTACCCTCAAACCCAGCATTCAATTGTTGCAGCAACTGCGCCGCAACGGCCACGGCAATCACCTCGGGCTGTTTGCCCAGGATGCCTGGCACCCCGATCGGACAGGTCACATGCTGCAGTTCCTCCGCCGAAAAGCCGCGGCGGCGCAGGCGACTGCGAAACGTCGCCCATTTGGTGGCGCTGCCGATCAGGCCAATGAACGGCAGATCTGCCGCCGTGCGGTGGCGCGTGAGGCAGGCAGCGACGATGTCCAGGTCTTCGGCATGGCTGAAGCTCATGATCAAGACGCGGGAGCCACTCGCCAGTTGCGGCACGGCGCCGTGCACGGGCTCGGAATGCTCGCACACCACGTTCTCCGGCGCCGGGTCCGGGAAAATGCCGTCGCGGCTATCGATCCAGGTGATCGCGAAAGGCAGAGGCGCCAGCACGCGCACCAGCGCATGGCCCACATGGCCGCCGCCAAACAGCGCCAGAGGCTCGAGCGCGGGCGAGAGGCGTTTTTGCAGGTCCGCAAGCTCAGCATCCTGCGCCGAGAGATTTTCAAACCGCAAGTGCATCACGCCGCCACAGCACTGGCCCAGGCTGGGCCCCAGGGCGTAGCGCAGGGTTTCATTCGGTAGGGTCTTGGGACCAAGCAAGCGGGTGCGCGCGTGGGCCATGGCCGCAAACTCCACATGGCCGCCACCAATGGTGCCCAGCACCTGATCTTCGAACACCGCCATCCACGCGCCCACTTCGCGCGGCGTGGAGCCCACGGTGCTCTCTATCGTCACAAGACAGGCTGGCGCCCTACGAAGAACTTGCAGGAACTGGTGCAAAAATGCCATCAATCAAGCTCCTCCAAAGACCATCGCTATGAAACCCGATTCCCCGCCACCGACTGTGCCACGCCAGCGCTGGTTTCGCACCGGGCTCATGGCTTCGGTCGCGGCCCTGATCGCCGCCTGCCGCTCGGCGCCCAGTCCGTCACCCAGCGTGCCCCACGTCACCGGCCCTGTCCCTGCGACAAAGGGCTCGGCGCGCCCCTCGGCGGCGAGCAACCCGCGCGCCTACCGCCAGGACGCCGCAACCCACCTCTACGGCCTGAATGCATCCCGCATCTACCAAGGCCGCTTGCCGCCGCTCCTCTATGCCATTGGGGTGCTGCAAGTGGACATCGACGCCCGAGGCCGTGTGCTGCGCACATCCTGGATGCGCGCGCCGCACCAGGCACCAGAAGTCATGGCCGAAATCGAGCGCACCGTGCGCGCAGCCGCCCCCTTCCCGGCGCCCGCCCGCATGGGCAAGGTCACCTACACCGACACCTGGCTGTGGGACAAGAGCGGCAAATTTCAACTCGATACCCTGACGGAAGGGCAGGACTAAGTGCATCCCCCTGAGGCGCTTCGCGCCTTCCCCCTTCTCTCGCATGGCTGCGCCATCCGGGAAGGGGGACGATGCCCTCACTGCGGGGCGGCCCTTGCTCGGCATCCCTGACCTGGGCCGCGCCCACTTCATCGCCCGAGCCCTATTCCGCACTCGCAGCCCACTCTCGCTACGACCCCCGGTAGGTCGAATAGCTCCAGGGGCTGACCAGCAGCGGCACGTGGTAGTGCTGATCGGCGTGGGCCACTCCGAAATCCAGACGGACCTGGCCGAGAAAATTCGGCTCCGGCAAGGCCACGCCCTTGCCCTTGAAATAGCGCGCCACATCAAAAGTGAGGCGGTACGTTCCGGTGCGCAGCGAGGCGTTGTCGAACAACGGCGCATCGGTACGTCCATCCTGGTTCAGTACCAGCTCTTTGAGCAACGTGGCCTGCTCACCGTCGGTGGAAAAGAGGGCGACGCGCATGCCAGCCGCCGGGCAGCCATGCATGGTGTCGAGAACGTGGGTACTCAGGCCCATAAGGCGATCTCCTAAAGTTCTGGGGCAGGGCAATTTCTGTGCACCGAAAGTGTATACACTTTTGGCAATCGCGCCTATCATGCCGCCATGGAATCCTCCACCCACGCCATTGTCGAATCGCTGACCCGCGCCATCGTCGAGCACCGCCTGCAGCCCGGCACCAAGCTGGCGGAGCAAAAGCTCGCGGACCATTTTGGTGTCTCGCGCACGCTGGTGCGCCAGGCCTTGTTCCAGCTCGCGCAGAACCGCCTGGTGACGCTGGAGCCCGCGCGCGGCGCCTTTGTCTCCACCCCGTCGGCCGACGAGGCGCGCCAGGTGTTTGCCGTGCGCCGCATGCTGGAGACGCAAATGGTGCGCGCCTTTGTGCAGAGCGTCACACCGGCCAAGATCAAGACGCTGCGCGCCCATGTCGCCAGCGAAGCCGCGGCCCTGGGCGCCCAGGACACCAGCGGACGCACCGAACTGCTGGGCGACTTTCATGTCCGCATTGCCGAACTGATGGGCAACGACGTGCTGGCCCAGTTGCTGCGCGACCTGATCTCGCGCTGTGCGCTCATCACGCTGATGTACCAGAGCGCCAGCGAAGCGGCGCACTCGCACGAGGAGCATGCGGAAATCGTCGCCGCGCTGGCGGCGCGCGACGAGGCACGTACGGTGCAACTGATGCACGAGCACCTCGAACATGTGGAAGCCAGCCTCGCCTTCGAGCGCAAACGCCCGGTCAACGACCTTTCGTTGGCGCTCTCGCCCCTTTGAATCTGCACACGCCATGACTTACGACAGCACCCTTGCCTACCCGCGCGACCTCGTCGGCTACGGCCCCAAGCCACCGCATGCCCGCTGGCCCGGCGGCGCGCGCATTGCCGTGCAGTTCGTGCTCAATTACGAGGAAGGCGGCGAAAACTGCGTGCTGCATGGCGACGCCGGCTCCGAGCAGTTCCTGTCGGAAATGTTCAACCCCGCGAGCTACCCCGAGCGCCACATCAGCATGGAGGGCATCTACGAATACGGCTCGCGCGCCGGCGTCTGGCGCATCCTGCGGGAATTCCAGCAGCGCGGCCTGCCGCTCACGGTGTTCGGCGTCGCCACGGCGCTGGAGCGCCACCCCGAGGTGGCCCGCGCCTTCGTGCAGGCCGGCCACGAGATCGCCTGCCACGGCCTCAAGTGGATTCACTACCAGCAGGTACCCGAAGCCGTCGAGCGCGAACACATGGCGCAGGCCATGGCGATCGTCGAACGCCTCACCGGCACCCGCCCCGAAGGCTGGTACACCGGCCGCGACAGCCCGAACACGCGCCGCCTGGCGGCCGATTTCGGCGGTTTTGCCTACGACAGCGACTACTACGGCGACGACCTGCCGTTCTGGATGAAGGTGCGCAAAACCGACGGCAGCGCAGTGCCCCAGCTCATCGTGCCCTACACGCTGGACTGCAACGATATGCGCTTTGCCCTGCCGCAGGGCTACTCGCACGCCGACCCCTTCTTCCAGTACCTGCGCGATACCTTCGACGTGCTGTATGCCGAAGGCGACCCAGCGGGCCTGGACCGGCCCAAAATGATGAGCATCGGCATGCACTGCCGCCTGCTTGGGCGGCCCGGCCGCATCACCGCCCTGCAGCGCTTTTTGGACCACATCGCGCAGCACAAGAACGTGTGGGTGTGCCGCCGTATCGACATTGCGCGCCACTGGGCAACGCAGCATCCAGCGCCAAAAATTTGAACAAAATTGGCCTCTAGCGCTTATCTGGTAAGCGTTGGCAGCTCACTTTTTGATAGGAAAGCCCATGGTTCTGACCCTGCAGGAACTCAACGCCGCCAGCCCCGCCGAGGCGCTGGCGCTGCTGGACGGCGTCTACGAGCACTCGCCCTGGATTGCAAGCCAAGCCCTGGCCGAGCGCCCGTTTCGCTCGCTCGCCCACCTCAAGCACGCCCTGGCGAGCACCGTGCGCAATGCGCCGGCCGATGCGCAGCTCGCACTGATTCGCGCCCACCCGGAACTGGCCGGCAAGGCCATGGTGAGCCAGACCCTCACGGCCGAATCCACCCACGAGCAGGGCACTGCGGGGCTGACCGATTGCTCCCCCCAAGAATTCGCGCGCATCCAGCAGCTCAATGCAGACTACAACGCGCGCTTTGGCTTCCCCTTCATCCTGGCAGTGCGCGGCCCGCGCGGCACGGGCCTGTCCCGCAGCCAGATCATCGAGACCTTTGCCCGGCGCCTGGACAACCACCCCGACTTCGAGCGCGCCGAGGCGCTGCGCAACATCCACCGCATTGCCGAAATCCGCCTCGCTGACAAGTTCGACGCCCATCCCGTACTCGGCAACGAGGTCTGGGATTGGCACGAGTCGCTCGCCCGCCATTCCGACCCCGGCTACGCCGAACAGGGCCTGCTCACCGTCACCTATTTGACCGATGCGCACCGCGCCTGCGCGCAGCGCATCAGCCACTGGATGCGCGACTGCGGCTTTGACGAAGTCGGCATCGACGCCGTGGGCAACGTGGTCGGCAAGTACCACGCGGCCGTCGAAGCAAAAGCGGCCAAGACCCTGCTCACCGGCTCGCACTACGACACCGTGCGCAACGGCGGCAAGTACGACGGGCGCCTGGGTATCTTCGTGCCCATGGCCTGCGTGCGCGAGCTGCACCGCGCTGGCCAGCGCCTGCCCTTTGCCATCGAAGTGGTGGGCTTTGCCGAGGAGGAAGGCCAGCGCTACAAGGCCACCTTCCTGGGTTCAGGCGCGCTCATCGGCCACTTCAACCCGGCGTGGCTGGAGCAGCAGGATGCGGACGGCGTCAGCATGCGTGCCGCCATGGAACATGCCGGCCTGTGCATTGCCGACATCCCCAAGCTGCAACGCGACCCGGCGCAGTACCTGGGTTTTATCGAAGTCCACATCGAGCAGGGCCCGGTGCTCAATGAACTCGATTTGCCGCTGGGCGTCGTCACCTCCATCAACGGTGGCGTGCGCTACGTCGGCGAGATGCTGGGCATGGCCAGCCATGCGGGCACTACCCCCATGGACCGCCGGCGCGACGCTGCAGCGGGCGTGGCCGAGCTGCTGCTGTACGTGGAGCAGCGGGCCGCGCAGGACGGGAACTCGGTGGGCACTATCGGCGTGCTGAACGTGCCCAGTGGGTCGATTAACGTCGTGCCCGGCCGCTGCCAGTTCACCCTGGATCTGCGCGCGCCGAATGACACGCGGCGCGACGCACTGAGCAAAGATGTGCTGGCCCAGCTCGCCGCCATCGCCACTCGCCGCGGCCTGCACTATCGGCTGGAGGAATCCATGCGCGCCGCCGCCGCACCCAGTGCCGCCGCCTGGCAGCAACGCTGGGAGCGGGCTGTAGAGGCCTCTGGCATTCCCGTTCACCGCATGCCCAGCGGCGCCGGCCACGACGCCATGAAGCTGCACGAAGTCATGCCACAGGCGATGCTGTTCGTGCGCGGCGAGAACGCCGGCATCAGCCACAACCCGCTGGAATCGACCACCAACGACGACATGGAGCTGGCCGTGCAGGCCTTCGGCCATGTGCTGCACCAACTTGCCAAGGAACCCGCATGACCGCCACGACCGCCGCCGCCCCCTACCAAGCGCTTGACGCCTGGATCGACCAGCATTTCGACGAGGAAGTGGCTTTCTTGCAGGCCCTGGTGCGCGTGCCCACCGACACGCCCCCCGGCAACAACGCGCCGCACGCCGAGCGCACGGCCGAGCTGCTAGCGCCCATGGGCTTCGAGGTGGAGCGCCACGCCGTACCGCAGGCCGAGGTGCAGGCGTATGGCATGCAGAGCATCACCAACCTGATCGTGCGCCGCCCCTACGGCCCTGCAGGCAGTGGCCGCACCGTGGCGCTGAACGCCCATGGCGACGTCGTGCCGCCGGGCGAGGGCTGGACGCACGACCCCTATGGCGCCGAGATCGTGGATGGCAAGATGTACGGCCGCGCCACCGCGGTCAGCAAGGGCGATTTCGCCAGCTTCACCTTCGCGGTGCGCGCGCTCGAAGCGGTCGCCAAACCCACGCAAGGCGCGGTGGAGCTGCACTTCACCTACGACGAAGAATTCGGCGGCCTGCTCGGCCCGGGCTGGCTGCTCAAGCACGGCCTGACGCATCCTGACTTGCTGCTGGCGGCCGGCTTCTCGTACGAGGTGGTCACCGCACACAACGGCTGCCTGCAAATGGAAGTGACGGTGCACGGCAAGATGGCGCATGCCGCCGTGCCCGACACCGGTGTCGATGCCCTGCAGGGCGCGGTGCATATCCTCAACGCCCTGTACGCCCTCAACATCGAAAACCGCAAAGTGCTTTCCGAGGTTCCCGGCATCACCCACCCGTACCTGAATGTGGGCCGCATCGAGGGCGGAACCAATACCAACGTCGTCCCCGGCAAGGTCACTTTCAAGCTCGACCGGCGCATGATTCCCGAGGAAAACCCCGCTGAGGTCGAGGCTGGCATCCGCGCCTGCATCGCCAAAGCGGCAGGCGAATGCCCGGGCATCACGGTGGACATCCGCCGCCTGCTGCTGGCCCACGCCATGACGCCGCTGCCCGGCAACCAACCGCTGGTGGAAGCCTTGCAAAAGCACGCGGGCGAGGTGTTTGGCGCCGTGCCACCCGCCGTGGGCACCCCCCTGTACACCGACGTGCGGCTGTACGCCGAGCAGGGCATTCCGGGCGTGATCTACGGCGCCGGCCCGCGCACGGTGCTCGAATCGCATGCCAAGCGCGCCGACGAGCGCTTGGATCTGGATGACCTGCGCCACGCCACCAAGGTGATTGCGCGCTCACTGCATGACCTGCTGACGCCATCGGCATAAAGCGGGCCTGCACGCGCTCACGCAGCGCCCTACACTGGCCGACACCTTCTGGCGGCTAGTCTGCTCCGCGCATCCAGTGCCGCCCGAAGGCGTCACCAAATCCGAGGAGACACCATGAAAATTCGCCACACCCTGCTGGCCGGCAGCCTTGCGCTCGCGCTGCTCAACCTGGCCGCCTGCAGCGCTGCCCCCCAGGCGGCGGCCCCACCCGCCGTCCAGCAAACCGCCGCCGCCCAGGCCGCGAGTGCCGCCTACGACTTCGACATGGACGTGTTCCACCCCGTGGTGGCGCACCACGGCATGGTGGCGACCGAGCAGGCACTGGCCTCGCAGATTGGCCTGGACATCCTCAAGGGCGGCGGCAATGCCGTCGACGCCGCCGTCGCCATCGGCTTTGCCCTGGCCGTGGCCTTGCCCAACGCCGGCAACCTGGGCGGCGGCGGTTTCATGGTGGTCTACAACGCCAAGACCGGCAAAAGCGTGGCGCTCGACTTCCGCGAAATGGCACCACGCGCGGCCACGCGCGACATGTACCTCGATGCCAAGGGCAATGTGGTGGACGGCAAATCCCTCTACACGCACTACGCGGTCGGCGTGCCCGGCACCGTGGCCGGCATGGAGCACGCTTTGACAACCTGGGGCACGATGCCGCTGGCCAAGGTGGTGGCACCCGCCGCTGCGCTGGCCGAGCAAGGCTACCCAGTGAGCGAAACCCTGGCCAAGGTGCTGCAGCAGGAAAAGAAGACCATGGGCCAATGGCCCGCCACCCAGGCGATCTTCTGGAAGAACGGCGAGCCGCTCAAGGCCGGCGACTTGCTGGTGCAAAAAGACCTGGCCGCCTCCATCCGCCTGATCGGCAAGGAAGGCGCCAAGGCGTTCTACGAGGGCGCGATCGCCACGAGAATCGCCGCCGAAATGGCATCCCACCCAGGCGCCCTCACGCTGGACGACCTGCGCGGCTACAAGGTGGTGGAGCGCGAACCCACGCGCGGCACCTACCGAGGCTATGAGATCGTCACCATGCCGCCGCCCTCCTCCGGTGGCCCACACCTGGTGCAGATGCTCAACATGCTCGAACCCCTGCCGCTGGGCGAGTGGGGCCCCAACAGCGCGCAGACCATCCACTACATGGCCGAGAGCATGAAGCTGGCCTACGCCGACCGCGCGCAATACCTGGGCGACCCCGATTTCGTCAAGATTCCGCTCAAGGGGCTGACGTCCAAGCGCTACGCCGCGCAGCTCGTCGCCGGTATCGACCCCCACCATGCACGCCCCAGCAAGAGCATCCAACCCGGCAAGCCCCAGCCGTACGAAAGCGACCAGACCACGCACTTCTCGGTCGTGGACCAGGCCGGCAATGCGGTGGCCGTCACCTACACGCTGAACACCAATTTCGGCAGCGGCATCGTCGCCGCCGGCACCGGCATCACGCTCAACAACGAAATGGACGACTTCTCGGCCAAGCCCGGCGTGGCCAACGCCTACGGCCTGGTGGGCGGCGACGCCAATGCCGTAGCCGCCGGCAAGCGCCCGCTCTCGTCGATGACGCCAACCCTGGTGCTCAAGGACGGCAAGCCGGTGCTGGTGACCGGCAGCCCCGGCGGCGCGCGCATCATCACCACCGTGCTGCAAACCGTGGTCAACACCATTGATTTCGGCATGAACCCGGCCGAAGCGGCCTCCACGCCGCGCGTGCACCACCAATGGACGCCCGACGAACTGCGCGTGGAAAAGGGCCTCTCCCCCGACACCCTCGCCCTGCTGCGCCAGCGCGGCCACAACGTCGTGGTCAAGGCCTCGATGGGGCGCACGCAGACCATTGGCCTGCGCGGCGGGGTGCTGTACGGCTATTCGGACCCGCGCAACCCGGATGGCAAGACGCTGGGCTATTGAGGCGCTCTCATTCCCTTCACAAGCCGCCCCTCGCCGGGCGGTTTTTTTTGGGGTCATGGCAGTTCTGCGCGCGGCATGCAGAATCCGAATTTGCTATTGAATAGATAGCTTCATGCGCTTTACCAGTAAGCGCTATAGGCATTTTTTACTAAAACTTTTTCCTCTTTTCAGGTGAGGAAGATTCGCAGCCAGAACCCAGATCGCGCGGGAGCGCAGGGTTTCTCTCTAGTCGAATCTTCTTATGGTTTGTATACACTTTTTGTATGGACTCAGTCGCAATGCACGGCTGAGCGTTGGCGCCCAACCTTTTTCTTCGCACCCCGCAAGGAACATTTCATGCAAGCGACTGTTCACCCTGTTGACGAACACCTGCCGCTGGGCAGGCTGACTGCGCTGGGACTCCAGCATGTGCTGGTGATGTATGCGGGCGCCATTGCCGTGCCGCTCATCGTCGGGCGCGCCCTCAACCTCACGCCCGACCAGGTGGCCAAGCTGATTTCGGCCGACCTGTTCTGCTGCGGCCTGGTCACGCTGATCCAGGCGCTCGGCGCGACCCAATGGTTCGGCATCAAGCTGCCGGTGATGATGGGGGTGACCTTTGCCTCCGTCGCCCCCATGGTGTCGATGGCGCAGACCACGGGGGGCACCGCCGGCGCCGGGCTGATCTTTGGCTCCATCATTGGCGCGGGGGTCATCTCCATCCTGATCGCGCCGGCCGTCAGCCGCATGCTTCGCTTCTTTCCGCCGGTGGTCACCGGCACCATCATTGCCGTGATCGGCATCAGCCTGATGCGGGTCGGCATCAACTGGATTTTTGGCAACCCGGTGGGCCCTACGGCGCCCGCCGTGGTCAACCCGGACTACGTCAAGTGGCTCAGCGAGGTGCAGGCCGCCGTCGGCGCGCCGGGCAGTTCGCTGCCGCCCGTCCCCAAGGGGTTTGCCGTGGTGCCGACCATTCCCAACCCCCGCTATGCCGACTTGACCGGCGTGGGGATTTCGGGGCTGGTGCTGGCAGCCATTTTGCTGATCGCCCGCTTTGCCAAGGGCTTTCTGGCCAACATTTCGGTGCTGCTGGGCATCGTCATTGGTGCGGTCGCCGCCGCTGCCATGGGGCTGATGAACTTTGACAAGGTCGCCAAGGCCGCCTGGTTCGACCTCATCCTGCCCTTCGAGATCGCCACGCCGATCTTCGACCCCATCCTGATCCTCACCATGACGCTCATCATGATCGTGGTGATGATCGAATCGACCGGCATGTTCCTGGCGCTGGGCGAGATGACCGACCGGAAGATCAGCCAGGCGGACCTGGCGCGGGGCCTGCGCACCGACGGCCTGGGCACGCTGATTGGCGGCATCTTCAACACCTTCCCCTACACCAGTTTTTCGCAAAACGTGGGCTTGGTGGCGGTCACCGGCGTCAAGAGCCGCTTTGTCTGCGTGGCCGGCGGCGTGATTCTGATCATCCTGGGCGTACTGCCCAAGATGGGCGCGCTGGTGGAATCCCTTCCCACCGTGGTGCTGGGCGGCGCCGGGCTGGTGATGTTCGGCATGGTGGCCGCCACCGGCATCCGCATCCTGGGTGGCGTCGATTTCCGCGACAACCGGGCCAACGCCATGATCGTCGCCGTCTCCATTGGCGTGGGCATGATCCCGCTGGTGGCGCCCAACTTTCGCCAGTGGATGCCGCACGCCATCCACCCGCTGATCGAGTCGGGCATCCTGCTGGCGTCGGTCACCGCTGTTCTGCTCAACGTGTTCTTCAACGGCGCCAACGGGGACACCTCGGCTGCCGTCCACGCCGCTCGCCAGGCCCAAGCCCACTGACTGGCGGCGGTGACAAGGCGCGGCCCCGGCAAGCCCGGCGCCGCGCTTTTTTACATCATGGGAAGCGGCCATCCGCAAACCATTGCTCTATGCTTGTAATGCCTTTGCCTTCTGGAACCTGATATGACCGAACCCCTCAGCAACGCCGAAATGACCCTGCGCGACGCCGCGCGTGAATACCACCGCAACCCGACGCGTGGCAAGATTTCCGTCACACCTACCAAGACACTGTCCAATCAGCGCGATCTGGCGCTGGCCTATTCGCCCGGCGTCGCCTACCCGTGCCTGGACATCCAGGCCAACCCATCGCTCGCCTTTGAGTTCACCGCCCGCGGCAACCTGGTGGGCGTGGTTACCAACGGCACCGCCGTGCTCGGCCTGGGCAACATCGGCCCGCTGGCGTCCAAGCCGGTGATGGAAGGCAAGGGGTGTTTGTTCAAGAAGTTCGCCGGGGTCGACGTGTTCGACATCGAACTGGCCGAAAACGACCCGGACAAGCTGGTTGACATGATTGCCGCGCTCGAACCCACGCTGGGCGGCGTCAACCTCGAAGACATCAAGGCGCCCGAGTGCTTCTACATCGAAGAAAAGCTGCGCGAGCGCATGAACATCCCGGTGTTCCACGACGACCAGCACGGCACGGCCATCATTTCATCGGCGGCGCTGCTCAACGGCCTCGAACTGGTGGGCAAGGACATTGCGGCAGTGAAAATCGCCGTCTCGGGCGCCGGTGCCGCAGCGCTCGCCTGCGTGAACGTGATGGTGGGCCTGGGTGTGACGCGCTCCAATGTCTTCATGGTGGACTCCAAGGGCGTTATTTATGAAGGCCGCCCCGGTGGCTACGACGCCTCCAAGGCCCGATACGCGCAAAAAACCGAGGCGCGCACGCTGGCCGACGTGGTGAGCGGCGCCGATGTGTTCCTGGGCTGCTCGGCCCCCGGCGTGCTCACAGCCGAGATGGTCAAAACCATGGCCGACAAGCCCATCATCCTGGCGCTGGCCAACCCCGAACCCGAAATCCGCCCCGAACTGGCCAAGGCCGTGCGGCCCGATTGCATCATCGCCACCGGGCGTTCGGACTACCCGAACCAGGTCAACAACGTTCTGTGCTTTCCGTACATCTTCCGCGGCGCGCTCGACTGCGGCGCGACCAAGATCACCGAGGCCATGAAGCTCGCCTGCGTGCGCGAGATTGCCGACTTGGCGAAGGCGGAAATGAGCGACGAAGTGGCGGCTGCCTACGCCGGCCAGGAACTGCGTTTCGGGCCTGACTACCTGATTCCCACGCCGTTTGATGCGCGTCTTATCTTGCGCATCGCCCCGGCAGTGGCGCGCGCAGCACAGGAATCGGGTGTCGCCACACGCCCGATTGAAGACCTGGAAGCCTACCGCCAAAGCCTCACGCGCTTCGTCTACCAGACCAGCATGTTCATGCGCCCGGTCTTTGCCATCGCCAAGGCCCTGCCGCAGCGCGTGGCCTATGCCGAAGGCGAGGACGAGCGTGTGCTGCGCGCGGCGCAATTCGCCGTGGACGACGGCCTGGCGCGCCCGATTCTGATTGGCCGCCCGGCCGTGATCGAAGCGCGCATCGCCCGCGCCGGTCTGCGCATTCAGCCGGGGCACGACGTCGAGGTCTGCAACCCCGAGGACGACCCGCGCTTTCGCACCTATTGGGAGAGCTACCACGCGCTGATGGGCCGCAATGGCGCAACGCCCGAGGCGGCCAAAGCGGCCGTGCGCCGCTCGAACACGCTGATTGCCTCGCTCATGGTGCACCTGGGCGACGCCGACGCCATGCTCTGCGGCCTGGTGGGCAAGTTCGACAGCCATTTGCAGCACATCCGCGACATCTTTGGCGTGGAGCCCGGCGCCCATTGCCTGGCCACCGTCAACGCACTCATGCTGGACAAGCACACGCTGTTCATTGCCGACACCTACATCAATGACGACCCGGATGCCCTGCAGCTCTCGGAAATCGCCCAGATGGCCGCCAAGGTTGTGCACCGCTTTGGCCTTCCGCCCAAGGTGGCTTTCCTGTCGCACTCGAACTACGGCTCGTCGAGCCGGCCTTCGGCGCGAAAAATGCGTGAGGCGCGTGATCTGTTTGCCGCCGCTGCGCCCGACATCGAATGCGACGGCGAGCTGCATGGCGATGCCGCCCTGTCCGAGAGCATCCGCGCGCACAGCTTGCTGGATTCAACGCTGCACGGCTCGGCCAACGTGCTGATCTGCCCCAACCTGGATGCCGCGAACATTCTGTTCAATGTGCTCAAGACCACGGGCGGCCATGGCACCACCATCGGCCCCATTCTGCTGGGCGCAGCCGGCGCGGCCCATGTGCTGACACCCTCGTCCACGGTGCGCCGGGTGGTCAATATGACGGCGCTGGCTGCTGCGCACGCATTGGCAAGAAAAGGCTGATTCCAATGGCCCGCGCCTGCGGGCCGCGCCGCAAAAGGCTCAGCCGCCTTCTGCGGTCGGCTCGCGCTCCATGAGCGCAGCGACGGCTTCTGCCGGCGAGAGCGTGCCGTCCAACAGCGCCACCACGCCCTCGCTGATCGGCATTTCCACCCCCAGAGCGCGCGCACGTTGCACCACGGTGCGGGCGCAGTACACGCCCTCGGCCACATGACCGAGCGAATCCACCGCTTGGGCCAGTGTCTGGCCCTGCGCCAGGAGCAATCCGACACGCCGGTTGCGGGAGAGGTCTCCCGTGGCGGTCAGCACCAGGTCGCCCAGGCCCGAGAGGCCCATGAAGGTTTCTGCGCGCGCACCCAGCGCGACGCCCAGGCGCGTCATTTCCGCAAGCCCGCGGGTAATGAGCGCCGCACGGGCATTCAAGCCCAGCGCCAGCCCGTCGCACAGGCCGGTGGCGATGGCGAGCACGTTCTTCACCGCACCGCCCACCTCCACGCCGACGATGTCGTCGTTGGCATAGACGCGCACACTCGGGCCGTGGAAGGCGCGCACCAGCGCATCGCGCACGGCCGCATATTCGCTGGCGGCCACCAGTGCTGTAGGCCGACCGGCCGCGACCTCTTGTGCAAAGCTCGGGCCACTCAGCACACCAGCTATTAAATCAGGAGCTACTTGCGCCTGTATCTCATGCCCTAGAAGCCCAAAAGGCGCAGAATTCTGGCTGCTCGCCTCGAAGCCTTTGCACAACCAGGCGACCGGCGCGCGGCAGTCGCGCAAGCCGTGCAGCAACCCGCGCAGCGCCGCCATGGGCGCGGCGAGCACCACCAGGTCGGAGGCCTGTGCGCGTGCCAGCAGGTCGGCAGCGTCGCCGCTGGCCAGCCCAAGAGACGGGGGGAAGGCCACGTCGGGCAGATAGCGCGCGTTGCTGCGTGCGGCCTGCATGGCCTGCTCCTGCGCCCTGCTGTGCGCCCACAGCGTGACGGCGTGGCCATCGGGATGGGCGGCCGCACTGATGGCCACCGCCGTCCCCCATGCTCCAGCGCCACAGACTATTATTTTCATAGCTGTCTACGCAAGTAGGGAAAGCGCCGGAGGCAAAAAAAGACCCAAATTACTGTGGCAGTGGGGGCGTCTCGCCGGCGCCAGCCGCCTGCGCCTGCTGCTGCTCGTACATGGCCTGAAAGTTGATTTCGGCCAAGTGCACAGGCGGGAAGCCGGCACGATTCACGATGTCCGCCACGTTGCCACGCAGGTAGGGGTAGACGATCTGCGGGCAGGCGATGCGCATGATGGCGCCCATTTGCTCTTCCGGGACGTTGCGGATTTCAAAGATGCCGGCCTGCTTGGCCTCGACCAGAAACACCGTCTTGTCCTTGATCTTGGTCTGCACCGTGGCCGTGACCGCCACTTCGTAGATGCCGTCGGCGACTGGGCTGGCTTCCACGCCGAGCTGAATGTCCACGCTGGGCTGCTCGGCTTCGAGCAGGATGCCCGGCGAATTGGGCTGCTCAAGCGACATGTCCTTGAGGTAGACGCGCTGGATCTGGAAGATGGGGGTGTCGTTGTCGGCCATGGTGTGCTTGCTTTCAGCTCAAACCGGGCCTGGCCAGGAGCGGCAGGCCCAAAAACAAACCCGCTGCAGGAGCAACTCCCGCAGCAGGCACATAGGGCAGGATTATGCCGCGCCCAGCAAGGGCATCAGCTCGCCTCGGCTATCGAGCGCCACCAGGTCGTCGTGGCCCCCCACATGGGTGTCGCCGATAAAGATTTGCGGTACGGTGCGCCGGCCGGTGATCTCCATCATGTGCATGCGGGCTTGCGGGTCGGTGTCGATGCGGATTTCCTCAATCGTCTCGACACCCTTGGCCTTGAGCATCTGCTTGGCCCGGATGCAGTAAGGGCAAACGCCGGTGGTGTACATCTTCACGGCTTGCATGGAAGTCCTTTCATTTTTCAGGATTTTTCAACCGGCAGGTTGGCAGCACGCCAGGCATTGAGCCCCCCGGCGAGCACTTGCACGTTGGAGTACCCCAGTTTGCGCGCCACCGCCGCGGCGCGATTGGCGCGGGCACCGCTGGCGCACAGCAGCACGACCGGCAGCGCCTTGTTCTTGACCATCGCCGGCAAGCGTGCCTCCAGATCAGCCAGCGGAGCGTTGCGCGCCCCTACGGCGTGGCCAGCGGCGTATTCGTCGGCACTGCAGACGTCGATCAGCACGCCTTTCTCCCGGTTGACGAGCTGCACGGCGCCCGCAGGCGCGAGCCCGCCGGGCATGCCACCCTTGAACATCGGCACCAGCAGCATGCCCCCCGAGGCGATGGCCATTACGAACAGATACCAGTTATCGAGAAAGAAAGTCACAGGAATCCTTGGGTTGCAAACCTGTCAATTTTAGAATGTATGGTTTTGACCCGCTCGCACCCAGGCCATCCATGCACAAGCTCGTACTCATTCGCCACGGTGAATCCACCTGGAATCTCGACAACCGCTTTACTGGCTGGACCGATGTGGACCTGACGGACACCGGCATCGAGCAGGCCAAAAACGCCGGCCGGCTGCTGCGTGAAGAAGGCTACGAGTTCGACCTCACCTGCACCAGCGTGCTCAAGCGCGCCATCCACACGCTGTGGCATTGCCTGGACGCCATGGAGCGCCAATGGCTGCCCGTGACCAAGAGCTGGCGCCTGAACGAGCGCCACTATGGCGCGCTGCAGGGCCTGAACAAGGGCGAAACCGCCAAAAAATACGGCGACGACCAAGTCCTCATCTGGCGCCGCAGCTACGACACGCCGCCGCCCGCGCTGGACGCCGCCGACGAGCGCAGCGAGCGCTCCGACCTGCGCTATGCAGGCTTGGCCGAGGGCGAAGTGCCGCTCACCGAATGCCTCAAGGACACGGTGGCACGGGTGATGCCATTCTGGAACGACACGCTGGCGCCCGCCATTCGGTCGGGCCAGCGCGTAATGGTGGCCGCGCACGGCAATTCGATTCGCGCGCTGGTCAAGTACCTCGATGGCATCTCCGACGCCGACATCGTGGGGCTGAACATCCCCAACGGCATCCCGCTGGTCTACGAACTGGACGCGGACCTCAAGCCCCTGCGCAGCTACTACCTGGGCGACGCCGAGGCCGCAGCCAAGGCCGCCGCCGCCGTGGCGTCTCAGGGCAAGGGCTGAGCGGGTTTTCCCGCACGCTGGTCGGGAACCCTGGCGACTCAGGCGCTTCCAAGGCAGCACGGTGTATATTGAATCGGTTAAAGGGGCTGTATGGGTCAAAAACTGAAAATCACGAGTTGGGTGGCAATTGGCGTATTGGCAGGGGCACTCACGACGGTGTCTTTGCAGACGGTGGCACGTGGAGCCATGTCGCCGCTGCCGCTGGAGGAAATCCAGCAGCTGTCCGCCGTGTTCGGCCTGATCAAGACCGACTACGTGGAGCCGGTGGACGACAAAAAGCTGATTACCGACGCCATCTCGGGCATGGTTTCCAGCCTGGACCCGCATTCGCAGTACTTCGACAAGAAGTCGTTTGCCGAATTCCGCGAAGGCACAACGGGCCGCTTTGTCGGGCTGGGCATCGAGATCACCCAGGAAGATGGGCTGATCAAGATCGTCTCGCCCATTGAAGGCTCCCCCGCTTTCCGCGCCGGCCTCAAGACCAATGACCTGATCACCAAGATTGAGGACACGCCCGTCAAGACCCTGACCTTGAGCGAAGCCGTCAAGCGCATGCGTGGCCAGCCCAACACCCAGGTGACGCTGACCATCCTGCGCAAGAACGAAAGCCGCACGTTCCCGGTAACCATCACGCGCGAGGAGATCAAGACGCAGTCGGTCAAGGGCAAGATCATGGAACCTGGCTACGGGTGGATCCGGGTGTCGCAGTTCCAGGACCGCACCGTCGAAGACTTCGTTCAGAAGGCGCAAGAGCTCTACAAGCAAGACCCGAAGATGAAAGGCATGGTGCTGGACCTGCGCAATGACCCGGGCGGCCTGCTGGATGGCGCCGTCGCCATTGCCTCGGCCTTCCTGCCCGCTGACACCACGATCGTCTCCACCAATGGCCAGTTGGCCGAAAGCAAGGCCACCTACAAGGCCGCCCCCGAGTTTTACGCACGCCAGGGCGACCCGTTGCGGGGACTGCCGGCCGGACTCAAGACCGTCCCCCTGGTGGTGCTGGTGAACGAGGGCTCTGCCTCGGCCAGCGAAATCGTGGCTGGCGCGCTGCAGGACAACAAGCGCGCCATCGTCATGGGCAGCCAGACCTTTGGCAAAGGCTCGGTGCAAACGGTGCGGCCACTGGGCCCGGACACCGGCATCAAGCTCACCACCGCACGCTACTACACGCCCAGCGGCAAATCCATCCAGGCCAAGGGCATCGTGCCCGACGTGCTGATCGACGAAACCGCCGAAGGCAACCTGTTCGCCTCCCTGCGCATGCGCGAAGCCGATCTGGCCAAGCATTTGAGCAGCGGTCAGGGCGCCGAAGTCGAAGACAAGGCCCGCGAAGAAGCACGCGAAGAAGCGCGCAAGCGGCTGGAAGAAGAATCCAAGAAACCACTTGCCGAGCGCCGCGTACCCGAATTCGGCGCCGACAAGGATTTCCCGCTGCAGCAAGCTCTGAACCAGTTGCGTGGCAAGCCAGTACTGGTGAGCAAGACGCAAACCGAGCGCAAGGAAGAGGCCAAGGCCAACTGACTCCTCTAGGGACGTCTCGCAGGCTGGCGGCCTCTGGGCTGACCAGCCTTTGCTTTGCCCTTGGAAGCCTCGCAGCACTGCCATGACCGACGACCAACTCCTGCGCTATTCGCGCCACATTCTTCTCGATGACATCGGCATTGAGGGACAGGAGCGGATCATGGCCAGCCACGCACTGGTGATCGGCGCCGGCGGACTGGGCTCCCCCGCCTTGCTCTACCTCGCAGCCGCAGGCGTGGGACGCATCACGCTGGTGGACGACGACACGGTCGATCTCACCAACCTGCAGCGGCAGATCGCGCACACCAGTGCCCGCGTGGGCCTGCCCAAGGTGGTATCGGCGGCCCAAGCCATGCAGGAGATCAACCCGGACGTGCAGGTCACGCCCCTGCAGCAGCGCGTGGACGCCAACCTGCTGGACGACCTGGTCCCCGGCGCCGACGTGGTCCTCGATTGCAGCGACAACTACACGACACGCCAAGCGGTCAACGCCGCCTGCGTGCGGCATGCGCGCCCGCTGGTGGCCGGCGCGGCGATACGGTTTGACGCCCAGATCACGGTAGTGGACCAACGCGTGGCCGACACGGCCTGCTACGCCTGCCTGTTTCCTCCAGCCGCGCGCTTCGAGGAAGAAGCGTGCTCCACACTCGGCATATTTGCCCCCCTTGTGGGCGTGGTGGGCGCTCTGCAAGCGGCAGAAGCGCTGAAGCTTCTGGTGGGTACCGGCCAATCTCTGGCGGGGCGCTTGTGGATGCTGGACGGGCGTTCCATGGAGTGGAGCAGCATGCGCACCCAGCGCGACCCAGCGTGCCCCGTATGCGCAGGTTGCACGTAGGAGCTTGCCTACGGCAGGCACGTGCGTGTGCTGGCAGAATCATCGCCACTCGCTACGTACACTGCCCCCACGGGTCATGCGCTCCCGCCTCACCGGACTGGCCGACAGTGAAATTAAAAACCTACATCGTCGAAGACAACGCCACCATTCGGGAGAACCTGATCGGGACGCTGGAAGAGCTTGCAGCCATTGAACCGGTCGGAGTGGCCGAGACGGAAGACGACGGCAAAGCCTGGCTCACGCACCACAGCTCCGAGTGGGATTTGGCCATCATCGACCTTTTCCTGCGCCAGGGCAGCGGTTTGGGAATATTGGCGGCCTGCCACGAGCGCAAGCCGCACCAGCGGGTGGTCGTGCTGAGCAACTACGCCACGCCCGACGTGCGCATGCGCTGCGCACAACTGGGTGTCGACGCAGTGTTCGACAAATCAAACGAAATAGACGCTCTGGTGGATTACTGCATCTCGCAGGCCGACAGCCTTGACGCTGACACTGCGCACCCTCATTCCTGAGTGCTCGGCACCGCGGCGCAGCTGTCTGTGCACCATGCACCGGCACCAGCGCTTTTCAGTCGATCAAACGATTTTTCAGTGCGTAATAGGTCAGATCGCTGTTGGAGCTGAGCGCCATTTTTTCCATCAGGCGCGTGCGGTAGGTGCTCACGGTTTTCACGCTGAGCGACAAATCCTTGGCGATGTCTCCCGCCGTCTCTCCACGCGCCAACTTCAAGAACACCTGGAACTCGCGCTCCGAGAGCTGTTCATGCGGCGGTGCATCGTCCTTGCGGTTGAGTTGCTGCGCCAGCAGTTCGGCCACGGCGGGGGTCAGGTAGCGGCGGCCAAGGGCAATGGTGCGAATCGCCTCGACAATCTCCTTGGGCTCGCATTCCTTGTTCAGATAGCCGCTCGCACCCTGGCGAATGAGCGAAATGGCGTAGTGCTCCTCGGGATAGCCGCTGAGTATCAGAATCCCCATCTCCGGGGCCTTGGCGCGCAGCATGGCCAGCGCATCCAGGCCGCTCTGTCCGGGCATGGCAAGGTCCATCAGCAACACATCGATTTCGTGGTTGCGCACCAGATCGATAGCCTCGCGCCCGTTGCCCGCCTCGCCCACGACGCGCAGATCTACATGTTCCGAGAGGAACTGGCGCAAGCCCGAGCGAACAATTGCGTGGTCATCGACAATGCCGATATTGATCATGCTGCCTCTTTCTGCCCACCTGCTGGCGGCCTGTTTCTTGGTTTGAATGACAACCATCTGGAGCTGACTGCCCTCAGGGTGCGCATGCAGATCATTATCCGGAATTTGGCATTGTGACCACCGTCTTTAGGACATTTTCCATGCAATGGTCCCAATTGAAGAAATTTGCCTTCAGCCTGCCGATTGCGATAGCGGCCACCCTGGCGCTCTTGGCCATCAACGAAATCGGGTTTCGCAGCTCCGTCGCCGCACTCGAACAGGTGGAACGCACCCAGGCCCTGCGCGATTCGGTCATGCAATTGCTGCAAAGCATGCTGGACGCAGAAACAGGGCACCGGGGCTATCTGCTGACAGGCGACGAGCGCTACCTGGCACCCTACGACCAGGCGATCTCCACGGTCAATACCAACCTGGACCAATTGCGGATCATGGTGATCGGCTCGCAGGCCGATCTTGCGGAGTTCGCACAACTCTCGCGCCAGGTCTCACGCAAGCTGTCGGAAATGAACCTGAGCCTGCGCCTGCGCCGCGAGGGCAACGAAGATGCCTGGAAGTTTGTGCTCTCGACCGACGTCGGACTGGAAAACATGGAGGCCATTCGCCAACACGCCAAAGCCCTCATCGATTTCACCACGCTGGCCACGTTGCAGGACCGAGGCAAGATTCGCCAGTCGCTGCTGCTCTCGCGCCTGGGAATTTCTGCGGTGAGTGCCATTGGCCTGCTGGCGTTTGCCATGTATTTGCGCCAAACCACGGCGCTGCAAAAGGCGACGGAACGCGAACAGGTGTTGCTGGAAGCCGAGCGTGCACGGCTCGAAGGATTGGTACGCGCGCGCACCGAAACGCTCTCCGAGCTGGCCAGGCACTTGCAGGTCGTGCGCGAGGAAGAGCGCGGGCACCTTGCGCGCGAACTCCACGATGAACTTGGCGCACTCCTGACAGCGGCAAAACTCGACGTGGCACGCCTCAAGTCCCGCACGGCGACCGCGGGCCCCGAAGTGGCAGAACGGCTCCAGCATTTGACCGACACCCTGAATGGGGTGATTGCCCTCAAGCGCCGCATCATCGAAGACCTGCGCCCTTCCTCGCTCTCGAACCTGGGCTTGACGGCGGCGCTCGAAATTCTCACGCGTGAATTCGCCGAGCGTGCCAACCTTGATGTGCAAATCAACGTGGAGCCGGTCACGCTGCCCGATGCAACGAATCTCACGATCTACCGCATGGTCCAGGAATCGCTCAACAACATTGCCAAGTACGCCCGTGCACAGCATGTGCTGGTCACGGTGCACAACCACCCCACGCACATCGCCGTACAGATTCGCGACGACGGCATTGGCTTTGCGGAGGAAAACGTCCGGCGCAACGCCCATGGCCTCCTGGGCATGCGCCACCGGGTCGAAGCGGCAGGCGGGCGGTTGACCATTACCTCGTCGCCAGACACAGGGACACTGGTTTCTGCAGTGATTCCCATTGTCCCTACGGCCCCTGCGGCTCCTGCGCTGGCCACAGCCATCTGAGCTGCGGCGCCACCCCGGCGGCTTCACATCCTGCGGCAGCCGTGCGATTTTTGTAGGCCTATGCCTACACAACCACCCCCCTGCAAACTGACGGTGCGTGGCGACCGCACCTTGCAGCCCGCTGGTGGCAGCACGCTTAGAGTAGCGACAACTGTGTTGAAACCTTCAACGCACACCCGCTCAATCGCACCGCGACACTGAAACAGGAGCTAAAAAATGCTGCACTACGCCGTTGTCTTTCTTGTCATTGCGCTCATCGCCGCCTTGTTCGGCTTTGGTGGCATCGCTGCCGGCGCTGTGGGCATTGCCAAGATATTGTTCTTCATCTTTGTCGTACTCGCAGTGCTCACGTTCGTGGCAAGCTTGTTTCGGCGCGGATAACGGTATTTCGCCCCGCTCCAGCGCCAACCCCTATAGGAAACCGACATGAACCCGCAACAAGTCACCGAAAAAATCAACCAGGCCACGGATCGCACGGCTGACGCCCTACGCAACACCGCAGACGCCACCTTGCAGGGCGCACAGCACGCCGTGAACGCAACGCGCAATGCAGCAAACACCCAGTTGGACCGGGCTGCGGCCGCCGTGGACTCCATGCGTGACGACATCGACCCAACGATCAACGAGCTTGCCGCCAAGGCCCAGGCCCTGGCAGAACGCAGCATCAACTACTGCGCGCACACCAGCGAGCGCCTGCGCCAGCAGGTAGACCACTACAGCCAGGCGACCACGCGCTACGTGGTGGACCAACCTGCCAAATCCATGCTGATTGCCTTCGGCAGCGGCGCGGCGCTTGCCACGCTGCTCATTCTCGCCACGCGCGGCCGACGCGACTGACAGCCCACAACCGCCGCGGCCAAGTCCGACTTGCCCGCCCCATGACCAGCCAAGAAGGGACCCCATGAGCAAGAAGACCAACAGCACCACCTTGGAACTCGACCACACCGCCTTGCGCGCCGCCGCTACCCAGGAGCTTGACCGCGGCGCAGTGACGCCCGCTTCAAGCCCGTACCGCGAGTCCATCGTCAAATTGCTCAACGGTGCGTTGGCGACCGAGCTGGTCTGTGTGCTGCGCTACAAGCGCCACCATTTCACCGCCCATGGCCTGGCATCGCCCGCCATTGCCGACGAATTGCTGGTGCATGCCGATGAAGAATCCGGCCACGCGGACCTGCTCGCCCGGCGCATCGTGCAGCTGGGTGGCGAACCCGACTTCTCGCCCAAGGGCATTGAGGAGCGCAGCCATGCCGACTACGACGATTCCACCGATCTGAAAACCATGCTGCGCGCCGACCTGGTGGCCGAGCGCATTGCCGTCGAGGCTTACCGCCAGATGATCAACCTGATCGGCGACAAAGACCCCACCACGCGGCGCATGCTCGAAGAAATCCTCAGCGATGAGGAAGAGCATGCCGACGAAATCCGCGATTGGCTCGACCAGTAAGCCCTCGCTTTTCCCTTCTCCCTTTCCCCCCACAGTCGGTCCGATCCGGGAGGTGCAACAGATCGACCGGCTGCATGTTTCCCAGCACCAGTGTTCCCCCACCAACTTCCAAGGAAAAACCATGAAATACGCACGCGCCCTCGCCTTTGCCGCCATTGCCGGCATCACCGTCCTCTCCACCGGCTGCTCGGTGGCGCGCCACCAGCAAACGGTTGGCTCCTACGTGGACGACGCCGGCATCACCACGGCCGTGAAGGCCAAGATGGCGGAAGACAAGTCTGTCTCGGCCACCTCCATCAGCGTGGAAACGCTGAACGGCACGGTGCAGCTCTCGGGCTTTGCCAAGTCGCAACATGAGAAAGACACTGCAGCCGAAATCGCCCGCACCACCAAGAACGTGCGCGACGTGCGCAACAACATCGTGGTTCGTCCGTAATTTTTTCGGATCAGAATCAAAAACCCGCTTCGGCGGGTTTTTTTACGTCTGCCCGTTTCGGTAGGTTTTTTGCGTTTGCCCGCTTCGGCAGGTTTTTTTACGCAAGGTTCGGCGACGTCTGATCTCGCTTCTTTTGCATCAGGCGCGCCAGCACGCCGGGCGAGACGAACTTTTCGACCTCGCCGCCCAGCAGCGCAATCTCGCGCACGAAGGTGCTGCTGATGAACTGGAACTTGTCGCCCGGCGTGAGGAACACCGTTTCGACCTCGGGCATCAGCGCCCGGTTCATGCCGGCGAGCTGGAACTCGTAATCAAAATCGGTCACGGCGCGCAGGCCGCGCACCATGGCCTTGCCGCCGTTGTTCACGACAAAGTCGCGCACCAAGCCGTCGAAGCTCGCCACGCTCACCTGCGGATAGGGCGCCACGGCCTCACGCACCATGGCCAGGCGGTCTTCCAGGCTGAACAGCGTTTTTTTGTGGTGGCCGGCCGCCACCGCCACAATCACCGTGCCAAAGAGCTGCGTCGCCCGGTGCACGATGTCTTCATGGCCGAGCGTGATGGGGTCAAAGGTGCCTGGGTAAACGGCGATGACGTTTTTCTGGGTCATGGGCTTCTTTCAGCGGCTGCGCACCGCAGCCTGCGTGCGACAAGCCATTATGGACGCCAAGCGGCGACCGGATGCAGCGTCGAATTTCAAGCAAAATTAGGCTGTATCGCTTATTCTATAAGCGCAAGCAGCTATATTTTTCGGAGCAGATGCGCATGCACCGCGCCGGCACGCAAGTAGCGGTGAACCGCAAGGCCCAGGTCCGCCAGGGTTTCGTCGCTCCAGCGCTCGGGTGCTTCCAGGTAAATGAACCCCTGCGGCGCCAGCGCGGCAACCGCCGCGCGCAAGGCCGGCTCGAAGAGCGCACTGCCAAAAGGCGGGTCGAGGAAGACCGCATCCAGACTGGCCGGCGCGCTCTGGCGCAGCGCAGACACGCCGTCGCCGCGCTGCACGCGCACGGCACCCGCTTGCAGGCGCTGCTGCCAGGCGTGCAACTGCGCCACCAGCGCCGGCTCACTTTCCACCAGTTGGACCGAGGCCGCGCCGCGCGAGGCGGCCTCGAAGCCGAGCGCGCCAGTGCCGGCAAACGCATCCAGGCAGCGCCAGCCGCCCAGATCCTGGCCCAGCCAGTTGAACAACGTCTCGCGCACGCGGTCGGGCGTGGGGCGCAGGCCTTCGATTTTTGCCACCGGCAAACGCGTGCGCTTCCATTGGCCACCAATGATGCGCACTTCACCCGGCACTGCGGCGGGTTTGGCGCGCACAGCACCCGGTGCGGGGCGCTTCAAGGCTGCGCCCCCAGCACCACGGTGACCATGCGATCGGGCTGGAGCTTGCGCGCCATGGCGGCGCGCACGTCGGCCACGGTGAGTGCGGCCACGCGGTCGGTCCAGCCGTCGAGGTAGTCGAGCGGCAAGCCATTGGTGGCAATGTTCACCACGTTGCCCAGGAGCTTGCGGTTGCTGTCGATGCGCAGGGCAAAGCCGCCAATCAGGTTGTCCTTGGCGGCTTTGAGCTCGGCCTCGGTGGGGCCCTCGGCGACGAAACGCTCGAGCACCGCGCGCGACACCTTGAGCGCTTCGGCCGCCTGGTCGGGGCGCGTCTGCAGGCTCACGACAAAGGCGCCGGCGTTCAAGCCGGGCGCAAACTGGCTGGAGACGCTGTAGCTCAGGCCGCGCTTTTCACGCACCTGCTCCGTCAGGCGCGACGTGAAGCCCCCGCCTCCCAGAATGTGGTTGCCCACCAGCAGCGCGAGAAAATCCGGGTCGCTGCGCTTGAAGCCAGGCTGGCCGATGAGCACATAGGCCTGTGCCGACTGGAAGGGAATGTTGATTTCCTCGGCCTTTGCAAGCGGCTGCACCGCCGGCACGGCAGGCAGCGCAGCGCAGGGCGCACCGCTGGGCAGGTGGGCCAGCAAGGTGCCCACCAGCGTCTGCGCTTGCGGGCGCGAGACCGCGCCGACGATGGACACCTTGGCGCGGCAGGCCTGCAGGCTGCGCTCGGCATAGGCGCGCAGGTCGGCCACTTCGATCTTAGAGACGGTCTCTGCCGTCACCTGCTGGCCATAGGGATGCGTGCCATACACCGCCTTGGCAAACGCCTTGCCCGCCACGGTGCCAGGGCGGGTATCGGATTCGCGGATCGCCGCACTCCAGCGCGAGCGTTCGCGCTGCCAGACGTCTTCAGGCCAGGCAGGCTGGCCGATCTGGCGCGAGGCGAGCTCTGCGGCGCGCGCCAGCAGGGGTGCGTCGGTCAGGGAGCGCAGCGAAAAGCTGAAGGCGTCTCTATCGGCCCCGGCGCCAAACGAGGCACCGAGGTCTGCCCAGGCCTCGCCGAGCGCGTTTTCATCAATCGCCGGGGCATCGCCCGCAGCGCGTACGCCCTTGGTGACCATGTCGGCCGCAGCGCTGGCGAGGCCCGCCTGCGCCGCCGGGTCGCGCCGGCTGCCGGCGTCGAAATCGACCTGCACGTCCACCATGGGAAGCGCCGGGCTTTGCACCAGCCAGACCTGCGCACCGCTGGGCTCGACCCAATGCTCAATCGGCAGCAAAGCCCAGGCAGATTGAGAGTAAAAAACCACTCCAGCGCTTATTGCAAAAGCGCGAGCAGCTATTTTTTTAATAGCGTTCATGGAAACCGTCCTGAAAATGCGGGTAGCGGCGTGGGCTTAGCGAATGGCGCCGCCGGCGTCGCCCGCTGGGCGCTTGCGCGTTCCGGGTGCCACCGGCTGGGGCAGCAGCGTCGCCACCGTCAGCTGGTCGTCCCCAAAGTAGCGCTGCGCCACGCTTTGCACCTCGCTGGGCTGTACGCCGCGCAGCAAGGTCAGCAGCCGGTCTTCCGCATCGAGCGGCAGGCCCTGCACCCAGTTGCTGCCCAGCTCGCTGGCCTGGTTCTGCAGCGAGTCACGGTCGTACACGCGGCTGGCAATCCATTGGGTCTTGACGCGGGTGAGTTCCGCCTCGCTCACGCCCTCCTTGGCCACACGTGCCACTTCGGCACGCAGCGCGGCTTCGACTTGCGCCGCCGTCTTGCCAGTGGCCGGCACGCCGGAGAGGTAGAACTGCGACGGCCCCCGGCCAAACACCGAGGCACCGCTGTTGGCGCTATCGGCTACGCGGTCCGGCCCCTGGGTGAGGCCACGCTCCAGGCGCGCTCCGTCGTAGCCCGAGAGCACGCCCGAGAGCAGCAGCAGCGCCAGCGCGTCGCGATCGTTGGCAGTGGGTTCCGTGAGGGAACGAAGCGACGGCGCCCGGTACGCGAGCGCCACATAGGCCTGGTCGGCCGGGGCCTTGACCTCGATGCGCCGCATGCCCATCTGCGGCGGCTCGGCGCGCGGCTTGCGCGTGGGCACGGCCCGCGCCGGAATGGCGCCGTAGGTTTTTTGCGCCAGCGCCAACACCTGCTGCGGGTCTACGTCGCCGGCGACCACCACCACGGCGTTGGCCGGCACGTACCACTTGCGGTAGAAGGCGCGGACGTCGTCGGGCGCCATGGCGTCGAGGTCGCTCATCCAGCCTATCACCGGTCGGTGGTAGGGCGAGGCGATAAAGGCCGCCGCATAGAGCTGCTCGGACAGCAGGGCCCGTGGCTGGTCCTCGGTGCGCATGCGGCGCTCTTCCTTCACCACTTCAAGCTCGTGCCTGAATTCCTTGTCTGGCCACTGGTTGTGCGCGAAACGGTCGGATTCAAGGCGCATCACGTCTTCCAGCTTGTTCGCCGGAATCTGCTGGTAGTAGCCGGTGTAGTCGCGGCTGGTAAAGGCGTTTTCCTGCCCGCCCAGAGCCGCCACGCGGCGCGAGAACTCGCCCGGCGCCAACTTTTCGCTGCCTTTGAACATCATGTGCTCGATCACATGCGCGACGCCACTGACGCCATCGACTTCGTCTATCGACCCCACCCGCACCCAGACCATGTGCACCGCCGTGGGCGCGCGCCGGTCGGGCTGCACGATGAGCTGCATGCCATTGGCCAGCGTGAATTGTGAGGGGGCCACTGCCTGCGCCACCACAGGAGTGGCTTGCGTGGTGGCAGCGTGCGCGGGAAGGAAACCTGCGGCGCACAGCGCCAGGCCCAAAGCAGTGAAGATGCGTTTCATAGAATGGCTGATTCTAAGAAGCGGCGAAATGTTCAGTTTTTTCAAGAAAAAGCCGGCCCCCCCGGCCACTCCCGCCGAAGCCCCCAAGCTTGCGGCAACACCCAATGCCGCTGTGGACGCTGCGCAGGTCGCGGCGTCTGACCCAGGCCCGGAAGCGCGCGCGAGCGATTCTGTGCCAGTGGCAGCGCCACATGTTGCGGCGGACAGGCCCATGGCAACCGACGCTGCCGAGGCGCAACCCCGGCCGCCAGAGGCGCCTCCCACCCTGCCCGGCAAAGACAAGGACGAGGCCCCCGCACCGGCTGGCCCTCGCGGCTGGCTGCGCAATCCGTTTGCCCG
>NZ_JBWKZM010000040.1:0-34635 GCF_059424465.1 Simplicispira sp. GW247-4R2A
GCGTCTGGGGGCGTGGTGGGGCGGTTTGCCATCGTCAGAACGTAAAGCCCAGGCGCAGATGCAGGCGCAGTTGTTTGGCTTGCACCCCGTAAGCCAGGTCGGTCTGCAAAGGCCCGACCGGGCTGCGCCAGCGCAGCCCCGCGCCCACGCCGACACGCGCGTGCAAGTCGGCCACACGGTCGGCAACGGCGCCCACGTCCACAAACAAGGCGCTCTCAAAATCGCTCACCGTGCCGCCAAACACGAGGGGGCGCTGCCATTCGGCGCTGGCTACGGCGAGGTACCGTCCGCCAAATAGCTGGTCGTTTTCGGTACGCGCGCCAATGGAGCGCAGGCTGTAGCCACGCACGGTGGTGTCGCCGCCGGTCAGAAACAGCTGCGTCACCGGAATCTGCGCGCCGGGCCGGGCGAATACTGCGCCGACTTCAGTGCGCAGCGCGATGCGGGCACGTCGGCTGCTGCCGTCGGGCGCTGTCACCTTGGCGAGGGGCTGGAAATACAAGCCGCGGGCCAGTGCGCGCACGAAGGGGTCGCGCTCAGGGCGCAGCGTGGTGCCCGCGCCGAATTCAGCCGCCAGGCCCCAACCGCTGGCCGGTGCCGTGTTGCTATCGAAATAGCGGCCCGTCCAGCCCGTGTTCAGGCTCAGTGCCGTGCTCTCGGGCGGTGCCATGGGGCCTTGGCTGACGGCACTGTTGTACTGCAAGGCGTAGTTGCGGTCGATGTGGTCGGTGCTCTGGCTGCGGCCAAAGCGCCACTGTGTGCCGTTGACCTGGTAGTCACCGGTGGCTTCGCGCTGCAATTGCGCACCGGCCACCCAGCGCCAACCGTTGGCGCCGGGCAGTGCGGTCCACTCGGTGCCGAGAACTTTGGCTTCCCGATCGAACGAGAGCTTGGTGAGTGCGCGCCAGCCGAGCCAGGGAAGCCGGTTGTAGGTGTGGTCCAGCGACAGGCGCACGCCGCTGTCGGTGGAAACGCCGATGCCGAAGATGGCTTTTTGCAGCGGTGCCTCGCGCACCTGCGCGGTGACGGGGGCGGCGCCCGGTTGCGGGGTATCGGGGTCCAGTGTGAGGAACACCGTGTCGAAATAGCCACTGGCGGCCAGGCGCTGCTGGGTATCGAGCAACTCGGTTTCGTCGTATATGGCCCCGGTGGGCAGGCGCGCGATGTTCTTGATGCCTTGCGCGTCGTAGCGCTTCATGCCTTTGAGGTGCAGCGGGCCGAAACGGTAGGCTGGGCCCGAATCGAAGGTGGCCGACAGCGCCGCCTGGTGCGTATCCGCGTCGATGTCTGCGCGGCTGTCGGCGAGGCTGGCGGTCGGGTAGCGGCGCTTTTGCAGCGCGCGCAGTGCACTTTTCTTGGCGTTGTCCCAGGCTTCCTGGGTAAACGATTCGCCAGGGTTCAGCGTCCACGCGGCGCGTGCGCGCGCCTCGGGGCGGCTGGTGGCTGGGCCCGTCTCGATGTCGCCCTGAAACCTCAAGTCCAGCGCCTTGATGGTGGTGCGCTCGCCCGGATCGACGGTGACCACGATGGCGCGGGGCGCGCGGCGGTCGTCGGGTGTGTTGCTCAGATCAATCTGGATGTCCGGGCTGAAGTAGCCCAGCGTGGCGAGCAGTTCGCGTGCATTGGTATCGGCCGCGCCCAGCAGGCGCGAGAGCTCACGTTCCTGCAAATCGGGAAAGGCGCTAAAGCGCTGCAGTTCGAGGTGCTTTTCCAGGTAGTCGCGCACCTCCTTGGGCGCGCGCACTTGCAGCGTGAACGCGGCGACATCAGGGGTTGCGGCTTCGCTGCTGCGCTCGCTGGTCTTGGGGGTTAGGGCACTGCAGCCGGTCAGCGCACCTGAAATGGCAAAAAGAAGGGGCAGGGCGAGTTGCCCGGCGCGCACCGCGCGAGAGTGGGGCATGCACCTATTTTGACAGCAGCCGCATCGTCTCCTCCAGGCCTTTGAGTGACAGAGGGTACATACGGTTGCCGATGAGCTGCTGGATGATGCTGATGCTCTGGCGGTACTGCCACACGCCTTGGGGCTCGGGGTTGATCCAGGCGAACTTGGGGAAGGCGTGCGTGAGGCGCTGCAGCCACTCGGCGCCGGCTTCCTCGTTGTTGTATTCCACGCTGCCGCCGGGCTGCAAAATCTCATAGGGGCTCATGGTGGCGTCGCCCACGAAGATCAGCTTGTAGTCCTTGTTGTACTTGCGAATGATGTCCCAGGTGGGGAATTTTTCGGCAAACCGGCGCCGGTTGTTCTTCCACATGAAATCGTAGACGCAGTTGTGGAAGTAATAGAACTCCAGGTGCTTGAACTCGCTTTTCACGGCACTGAAAAGCTCTTCCACGCGGTGAACATGCTCGTCCATGGTGCCGCCCACGTCCATCAGCAGCAGCACCTTCACGTTGTTGTGGCGCTCGGGCACCATCTTGATGTCCAGGTAGCCGGCGTTGGCGGCCGTGCTGCGGATGGTGTCGGGCAAATCCAGTTCCAGCTCGTGCCCCTCGCGGGCAAATTTGCGCAGGCGCCGCAGCGCGACTTTGATGTTGCGCGTGCCGAGTTCCTGTTGGTCGTCGTAGTCGCGGTAGGCGCGCTGCTCCCACACCTTGACGGCGCTTTTGTTCTTGCCGGCGCCGCCAATGCGAATGCCCTGCGGGTTGTAGCCGCCGTGGCCAAACGGGCTGGTGCCGCCGGTGCCTATCCACTTGCTGCCGCCTTCGTGGCGCTCCTTCTGCTCTTCGAGGCGCTTCTTGAGCGTCTCCATGAGCTCGTCCCAGCCCATTTTTTCGATGGCGGCCTTTTGCTCGGGCGTGAGTTCGTTTTCCAGGATCTTGCGCAGCCAGTCGGCGGGCACTTCCTTGGTGAAGTCGGCCACCATCTCGACGCCCTTGAAGTAGGCGGCAAAGGCGCGGTCGAACTTGTCGTAGTGCTTTTCATCTTTCACCAGCACCAGGCGCGAGAGGAAATAGAAGTCGTCCAGGCTCCAGGCGCCCTCGGACTTCGGCCCTACCACGCCGGCTTCCAGCGCTTCAAGCAGGCTCAGGTATTCCTTGACCGAGACCGGCAGCTTGGCGGAGCGCAGCGTGTAGAAGAAGTCAATCAGCATGTTTTAAGGGTGTTATTGGCCTCTAGCGCTTATGCAGTATGCGCACGCAGCTCTAAAAGATATAGCAACTGAGCACGCGCTTCGGGCCATTCGCCGGCGCGCAGGCTGTACATCACGGTGTCGCGGATGGTGCCGTCGCGGCGCAGGGCATGGCCACGGATGACGCCGTCTTTGCGGGCGCCCAGGCGCTCGATGGCGCGCTGCGAGGCGAAGTTGAAGTTGTCGGTGCGCCAGCCCACCACATGGCAGCCCAGGCCGTCAAACGCGTGGCCCATCATCAGCAGTTTGCAGGTGGTGTTGACGTGGCTGCGCTGCACGCTCTTGCGGTACCAGGTGTAGCCAATCTCGACGCGTTTCACCGCTGGGAGGATGTCGTGGTAGCTGGTGCTGCCCAGCACCTGGCCGGTAGCGTCGTCGAGTACGGCAAAGGCAAAGCGGTTGCCATCGGCGCGCATTTTCAGCGCAGTTTCGATGTAGGCGCGGGTGTCCTGCGGCTCGGGCACCGAGGTGACGCGCAGCTTCCACAGTTCGCCATCGGCGGCGGCAGCGCGCAGGCCGGATTCGTGTTCAAGGGAAAGGGGCTCTAGGCGCACGCCGCGATCACGCAGTGTGATGGGTTGAACGAAGGTCATTTCGGTTAGTCGTTGTGCATGAAAGGGGCGCTTCCCCGCCAGGGCTCTCGCGCAAGGGCCGCCCCGCCGCGCAGGGAGCGTCCCCCATCCCGAATTGCGCAGCAATTCGAGAGAAGGGGGAAGGAGCGAAGCGACACAGGGGGATGCTCTCTATCTGTTCCTTTGGTTCATGAAGACCAGTTTTTCAAACAGGCTCACGTCCTGCTCATTCTTCAAGAGGGCGCCCACCAGCGGCGGTACAGCGACTTTGTTGTCCTGGCTCTGCAGCGCAGAGAGAGGAATGTCTTCGGCCACCAAGAGCTTGAGCCAATCGAGCAATTCGCTGGTCGAGGGCTTCTTCTTCAGGCCCGGCAGGTTGCGCACGTCGTAAAACGTTTTCATCGCCGAGGTCAGCAGCTCGCTCTTGAGCGTGGGGAAGTGCACCGCCACGATCTGGCGCATGGTGTCGGCTTCCGGGAACTTGATGTAGTGGAAGAAGCAGCGGCGCAGGAAGGCGTCGGGCAGCTCTTTTTCGTTGTTCGAGGTGATGAAGACCAGTGGGCGGTGCTTGGCACGGATGAGCTCGCGCGTCTCGTAGCAATAGAACTCCATGCGGTCGATCTCGCGCAGCAGGTCGTTCGGAAATTCGATGTCGGCCTTGTCGATCTCGTCGATCAAGAGCGCCACAGGCTGGTCGGCGGTGAACGCCTGCCAGAGCACGCCTTGCACGATGTAGTTGCGGATGTCCTTTACCTTGTCGCCGTTTTCGGCCCCGCCCAGCTGGCTGTCGCGCAACCGGCTCACAGCGTCGTACTCATACAGACCTTGCTGGGCCTTGGTGGTGGACTTGATGTGCCACTGCAGGAGCGGCATGGAAAGCGCCTGTGCCACTTCTTCGGCCAGCATGGTCTTGCCGGTGCCCGGCTCGCCCTTGACCAGCAGCGGGCGCTGCAGCGTGGCGGCGGCATTGACGGCAAGCATCAAGTCCTGGGTGGCGACGTAGTTCTTGGAGCCTTGGAATTTCGTGGACATGTGAAAAAGAGTTGACTATCGGGCTTGACAGCGCTGGCTATAATCGCCCGTAAATTGAGGCCCTGGGGGCGGAACTTTCCTACGATTGTGCGCGCAAAATGAACAAAACGATGACGTCGATATTCGCACTGGCTGTCGCTTTCGGGACGGCGATAGCGGCTCACGCTGAAGTCAAGGGCGATGTGAAAGCTGGGGAGGGCAAGATCGCCATGTGCATCGGCTGCCACGGTATCGTGGACTACAAGGCCAGCTTCCCCGAGGTCTACAAGGTGCCCAAAATCGCCGGACAAGGCGCGGGCTACATTGAATCGGCCCTGCATGCCTACGCCAAGGGCGAGCGGCGTTTCCCCACCATGCACGCTGTAGCGGTGGCGCTCTCCGAGCAAGACATTGCCGACATTTCGGCCTACTACGCCCAACTGGGCCAGGCAGGCGCAACGGCGCTGCCCGAGAAGCCGGCGCGCGAGCCGTCCATTGAAGTCGCTGCGCTGCTGCAAAAGGGCGGTTGCGTGGCCTGCCACGGCAGCAATTTTGCCAAGCCGATCGACCCGTCCTACCCGCAATTGGCTGGGCAGAATGCCGACTATCTGTTTGTCGCGCTCAAAGCCTACAAAGCTGGCGTCACCCCCTACGTCGGCCGTGCCAACCCCATCATGGGTGGTGTTGCCAAGCAGTTCACCAACGACGAGCTCAAGTCGCTGGCCGGCTACATCGGCTCGCTCGATGGCAACGTCAAGACGGTGGCGGAGTCGCGCTTTCGCTGATCTTCACAGCGCCGCCCTGCAACCCGCCCCATGGCGGGTTTTTTTATGGCTGATTTGGCCTGTAGCGCTTATTTATAGTGGATTTGATGCTATTGAACCGGGAGCATCAATCCTTGGTCGCCTTGCGCTGCACGCGCGCCACATAGGCTTCGCCGTCGGGCGGGCGGCCCGAGCGCTGGCTCTCCCACAGCATCTCGCCCAGGCACTCCATCGCCACATGGTGTGCGTCGTGTAGCGAATCGAGCCGGTGCGCCAGCAGCTCCACCGCCTGGCGGATGCCGCGCGGCTGGTCGATGCTGCACTGTTCGCTGACCGAAAGGTGCATGGACAGGTGCAGGAAGGGGTTGCTGCGTTCGGGCGTCTCGTCGTAGTTGCGCGCTACGGCGGCATCTGCGTCCTGCAGATCGGCGTGGTATTCGGGGTGCTCGGCAATCCACAGGCTGGCGAGCGTCTCTATGGCTTCCATCGGCGCCTGGGCGGCCGTCTTGGCGTGCACGGCGCAGAGAAAGCGGCGTACGTCGGCTTGGGTCGGGTTGAACATGCGCCATTGTCCCGCAGGCGGCATGCCCGTGCTGCCGCGCTGGTTAGAGTGGTGGGCTGATTTCCTGGAGATTGCTGCCATGCAAGACGCCTTCCTTTGCGATGCCATCCGCACGCCTTTCGGCCGCTATGGCGGGCTGCTTGCCAGCGTGCGCCCCGACGATCTTGCCGCGCTGCCGATTCGCGCGCTCATGGAGCGCAACGCCGGTGTGGACTGGGCGCAGCTGTCCGATGTGCTGCTCGGCTGTGCCAACCAGGCGGGCGAGGACAACCGCAACGTCGCGCGCATGGCGGTGCTGCTCGCCGGCCTGCCGGTGGAGGTGCCCGGCGCCACGCTCAACCGCCTGTGCGGCTCCGGCCTGGATGCCGTTGGCACGGCAGCGCGTGCGATCAAGGCCGGTGAGTCCGACTTGGTGATTGCGGGCGGGGTCGAGAGCATGAGCCGCGCGCCCTTCGTCATGCCCAAAATGGACACCGCCTTTGGCCGCAGCAATGCGGTCTATGACACCACCATCGGCTGGCGCTTCGTCAACAAGCGGATGCAGGCGCAGTACGGCACCGATTCCATGCCCGAGACGGCCGAGAACGTCGCGCAGGAGTACGGCATCTCGCGCGAAGCCCAGGACCGCATGGCGCTGGCCAGCCAGCAGCGTGCACTGGCAGCGCAACAGGCGGGGCATCTGGCGCGCGAAATCGTACCGGTGGCGCTGGCACAGAAGAAGAGCGCGCCGCTGCTGGTCAGCGCCGACGAACATCCGCGTGAGACCAGCCTGGAGGCGCTGGCGCGGCTCAAACCCATCGTGCGCCCCGACGGCACGGTGACGGCTGGCAACGCCAGCGGCGTGAACGACGGCGCCTGCGCGCTGCTGCTGGCCAGTGGTGCGGCCGCCGCGCGGCACGGCCTCACGCCCCGTGCCCGTGTCGTCGGCATGGCGGTGGCGGGCGTGGCGCCGCGTGTGATGGGCATTGGCCCGGCGCCGGCGACGCAAAAGCTGCTGGCGCAAACCGGGGTCACGCTTGCCCAGATCGATGTCATCGAATTGAACGAGGCGTTTGCCGCGCAAGGCCTGGCGGTGCTGCGCCTGCTGGGCCTGGCGGACGACGACCCGCGCGTCAACGCCTGGGGTGGCGCGATTGCACTCGGCCACCCGCTGGGCGCCAGCGGTGCGCGCCTGGCGACTACGGCCGTCAACCGCCTGCACGCCAGCGGCGGGCGCTATGCGCTGTGCACCATGTGCATTGGCGTGGGGCAGGGGATTGCGCTGCTGCTGGAGCGGGTGTGATTTTTCCGCCAGTTCATGGTCCAGGCTGTCTTTTCCCAGCAGTGCAGATGCTGAGGCAATGCTGAACAAGTCCCTCACGCGCCGCGCATCCGTACTTCGGGCGGTCTGCGGCGTTGCCAATCCTCGCCATAGCTGCGGCTATGGCTGTGGTTTGCGCCTTGCACCCCATCCCGATGCACGGTGCGCGCCATCGCGGTGACTTATTCACCATCGCCCTAATAAAAAGATAGCTGCTTGCGCTTATCCATAAAGCGCTAGAGGCCATTTTCGCTTATATTTTTGGCTCGGACGTACCTTCCGGGCCTGGGGCCTGTGCGTCCTGCCCGTAGCCTGGATAGTCAGCGCCTGCCGCGCTGCGCAGGGTGCGTTCCTCGCGCTCCTTGGCCAGTTGCTCTGCCAACTGGTTGCGGCCTTCGCGGGCCACGGCGATCATGCGGGCCTGGTCCTTGTGGTGCGGGTACATGCGGTCGGCCAGCGCAATGTTGTGCAGGCGAAAGCGCACCACCAGCGCGTCGGCCTCGGCTTCTTCCAGGCCCATGTGCTCCAGCACGCTGCGCGCGCTCGCCAGGCTGGACTCGAACAGCTCGCGCTGCACCTGGGTGACGCCCAGGTCGCGCAGCTCGTTCCAATGCGTGAGGTCGCGGGCTCGTGCCACGATTTTCAGGTGCGGGAAATGTTCGCGTGCCAGCGTGGCGATCTTGAGCGAAGGCCCGGGCGCGTCTACCGCCAGCACCAGCACGCGTGCCTGCGCGGCGCCCGCCATGCGCAGCAGGTCGAGCCGCGTGGCATCGCCGTAGTACACGCGGTAGCCAAAGGTGCGCGCCACCTCCAGGATGTCCACGCTGTGGTCCAGCACCGTGGCCGGGATGCCTTGTGCCAGCAGCACCCGCGCGACGATCTGACCATAGCGGCCAAACCCGGCGATCAGTACGGGCGCGGTTTGCGGCTCGGAGATTTCACCTTCGGGCGGCGCGCGCAGCGTCGCGGCGTAGCGCGGCAGCACGAAGCGGTCAAGCACCACCAGAAGGACCGGCGTGCACAGCATCGACAGTGCCACGGCGCCGATCAGCAGTGAGGCCATCTCGCCCGGCAGTGCCCCTGCGCCAGCCGCAGCCTGGAAGACGACGAAGGCGAACTCGCCGCCCTGTGCCAGCAGCAGCGTGAAGACGGGGCGCTCCTGGTACGGAATCTTCACGCCCCGCGCCAGCGCGTAGATCACCACGCTCTTGATCAGCACAAAGCCGACCAGCAGCAGGGCCACGGTGAGCGGCGCGCGCAGCATGGCGCCAAAGTCGATGCTCATGCCCACGGCGATGAAGAACAGGCCCAGCAGCAGGCCCTTGAAGGGTTCGATGTCGGTCTCCAGCTCGCGGCGGAACTCGCTCTCGGCCAGCAGCACCCCGGCCAGAAAGGCCCCCAGCGCCATCGACAGGCCGACAAGCACCATCAGGTAGGCAATGCCGACGACCAGCAGCAGCGCTGCGGCGGTGAAGATCTCCGGTGTGCGGCTGCGGGCAATCCAGCGCAACAGCGGGCGCAGCAGCAGGCGCCCGCCCAGCACGATGGCGGCGATGACGCCCACCACCTTGAGCGCCTCCAGTGCGGCCGCGTCAGGCGAATGGCCTGCGCCCGATCCGCTCGCCGTGCCCAGCACCGCCACCAGGGCCAGGATGGGAATGGCCGCAATGTCCTGGAACAGCAGGATGGAAAACGCCGACTCGCCGCTCGTGGTGCGCAGCACGTTGCGCTCGGCGAGCGACTGCAGCGCGATCGCCGTGGACGAGAGCGCCAGCCCCAGGCCGCCCACCAGCGCCACGCGCCAGGGCAGGCCGGCGAGCAGCGCTGCCCCGCACAGCAGCAGCGCGCAGCCCAACACCTGAGCGCTGCCGAGGCCAAAGATGGGGCGTCGCAGGCTCCACAGCCGCGTGGGCTGCAGTTCCAGGCCGACGAGGAACAGCATCAGCACCACGCCGAACTCAGCGAAGTGCAGGATGTCCTGCACATTGCTCACCAGGCCGAAGCCCCAGGGCCCAATGGCAATGCCGGCGGCCAGATAGCCAATGATGGCGCCCAGGCCCAGGGCGCGCGCTATCGGCACTGTGAGCACGGCAGCGCTGAGGTAGAGAAAGGCGTAGTTCAGCCAGGCGGGAGCGTGGGGCATCGAGGCGTTTGCAGTAGGCGGTTGATTTTGGCATTTCGGCGCCACCGCGTGTGCAGCCCTGCTCAGGCGGGCGACGTAAGATGCCAACCCTGTTCCTATTGACCGCGTTGCTCCACCATGGACCTGCATACCTGGATCGCCTTCGTCGCCGCCACCTGCCTGATCGCGCTCTCGCCGGGCTCGGGCGCCGTGCTTTCCATGAGCCACGGCCTGTCGTATGGGGTGCGCAAGACCACGGCGACCATTCTGGGTCTCCAACTGGGCCTGCTGCTGCTGTTGCTGGTGGCCGGCGCGGGCGTGGGTTCGCTGCTGCTGGCCTCGGAAATCGCGTTTGCCGTGGTCAAGGTCGCGGGGGCCTGCTACCTGATCTACGTCGGCTGGAGCCAATGGCGCGCTGGCACGGGCAACGCGCTGGCGGGCGTGGCTGTCGAGCCGCCGGGGCGTTGGCAGCGGCGCTTCGCCACGGGCTTCCTGACCAATGCCACCAACCCCAAGGGCATCGTCTTCATGGTGGCGGTGCTGCCGCAGTTCATGACCGATGCCCGCCCGCTGTGGCAACAGTTGCTGGTGATGGCCGCCACGTCGGTTGCCATCGACATGACGGTGATGCACAGCTATGCGCTGGGCGCCAGCAGCCTGCGCCACTGGATGCAGAGCCAGCGCGCACAGCGCAACCAGAACCGCGTGTTCGGTGGCGTGCTGATGGCCGTGGGTGCCGGCCTGTTCTTCGTGCGGCGTGGCAGCCAGAGCACCTGATTTATATCAAAATGATAGCTGTGTACCCTTATAGGTAAAGCGCCAAAGGCATTTTTTGTATTATTTGAGGACTCCGCCATGCCCGTGATCGTGGTTGCCAACCCCAAGGGTGGCGTCGGCAAATCGACGCTTGCCACCCACATTGCCGGCTATTTCGCCAGTCAGGGCCACCCGGTGCTGCTGGGCGATGCCGACCGCCAGCAGTCGGCCCGCTTGTGGCTGGGCTTGCGCCCGCCCGAGGCCCGGGCGATTGGCACCTGGGACATGGGCGCGGATGTCATGGCCCGCCCGCCGCGCGGCAGCACGCATGTGGTGATTGACACGCCGGCGGGGCTGGCCGGCTGGCGCCTCTCGGATGTGCTCAAGCTGGCCGACCGCATCGTTGTACCGCTGCAGCCCAGTGTTTTCGACATCTTCGCCACGCGCGAATTTCTCGACCAGCTCACCGCGCACCGCGCCAGCGCGCAAACGCCAGTGGGTCTCATCGGCATGCGCGTGGACCCGCGCACGCGCTCGGCGGAGCAGCTGCAGCATTTCGTTGACGAACTTGGCATGCCGGTGCTGGGCCACCTGCGCGCGACGCAAAACTACCTGCATCTGGCGGCACATGGGCTGACGCTGTTCGACGTAGCGCCTGGCCGCGTGGCCCGCGACCTGGAGCAATGGCAGAGCATTTGCCAGTGGCTGGATGCGGCGTGAACCGGGCCTGTCCCATGGCCGACAGCCGGGCGCGAGGGCGGGCGCTACATTGGCGCCATGAAAACCTTTCACTCGTACTCGGAAGTCGCCGCCTGCGTGGGCCAGGAGGTCTGCGTGACCGACTGGATCACCATCTCGCAGGAGCAGGTCAACCAGTTTGCGCAGGCCACCGGCGACCACCAGTGGATTCATGTGGACCCGGAGCGCGCGCGCCAGGGGCCGTTTGGGGCGCCGATTGCGCATGGCTTTCTGACGCTGTCGCTGATACCGCGCTTTTTCGAGACCGGCATTGCCATCGCGGGTGCGCGTATGGGGGTGAATTACGGGCTCAACCGGGTGCGCTTTACGTCGCCGGTGCCGGTGGGCAGCCGTCTGCGTGCCCGCATGACGCTGCAGGCCACCGAGCCGCTGGCACCCGATGGGCTGCAAATGACCTGGCTGGTGACGGTCGAGCGCGAGGGCGGCGACAAGCCGGCCTGCGTGGCCGAATCGCTCTCGCGCAGCTACGGCGCGGCAGCCTGACGGGCTGCCGCGAAGGGCGGGTGTGACGCATGGACCGCCTGCAGGCCATGGCGGTGTTTGCCCGCGTCGTTGACGAAGGAGGCTTTGCTGCCGCTGCGCGTGCGCTCGATATGTCGCCGCCGGTGGTGACGCGTGTCGTCGCCGAGCTGGAGCAGCATCTCAATACCCGTCTCCTGAACCGCACCACGCGCAAGGTGACTTTGACGGACGCGGGAGACGCTTACTTGCGCCGCGTGCGCGCCATCCTCCACGATGTGGACGACGCCGAAGCCACTGCGACCGCCAGCACGCGCGACTTGCAGGGCGCTGTACACGTGCTGGCACCGCCGGCACTGGCGACTTACTTTCTGGCGCCCCTGATTCCGCGCTGGAGGGAGCGCCACCCCAAGCTCATGCTCGACATTGCGACTGACAACTTCGTTGCCGGGCGGGTGGATGAGTTTGACGCCACGCTGCTGGTGGTGCCCGATGGTTTTGACGGCAACATCGTGGCGCGCAAGCTGTTTCAGGGTGAGGCCATCGTGGTGGCGTCGCCTGGCTACCTGCTGCGCCGGGGCACACCGCGCCGGCCGTCAGACCTGGAACGGCACGATTTTCTGCGCGATGCCGGTCTTGCGGCACGCAGTGGCACGCGCAAGCTGTGTTTGTTCCCCGCGTCGGGTGAAGGTGAGGCGCACGAACTCACTCCACCGGTGGTGTTGCAGTCCACCAGCACCGATGTGCTGCTGCGCGCAGTACTTGACGGCACTGGCATTGCCGTTATCCCTCGCCTGCTGGCGCAGCGCTTCCTCGCCACAGGGGCGCTGGTCCACGTGCTGCCGGATTGGATTCTGTCGCGCTACACCGTCTATGCCGCACTGCCCACGCAGCGCATGCTGCCGGCTCGCACACGGGCGTTTCTGGATTTCGTGAGCGACCAGGTGGCCGAGGCGCTGGCGGCACAGGAAGCCGAGGCCTGAGACCTCAAGCCAGCAGGGCGTCCGCAGGGGCAGGGGCGTGCGCTCTGCCAAAGCTGTTTTGCCGCCAGGCTTCGAAGACCGTTACGGCGACGGCGTTCGACAGGTTGAGGCTGCGCTGGCCGGCCACCATGGGCAGGCGCAGTTGTTGCGCCGGTGCAATGGTTTCGCACAACTCGGGTGGCAGGCCGCGTGTCTCGGCGCCAAATACCAGCCAGTCGCCCGGTAGGAAACAGGTGTCGTGCACCTCGCTGCTTGCGTGGGTCGTCAGCGCAAACATGCGCTCCGGCGAGGGCTGCATGTCGCGCAGGAAAGTGGTCCAGCCTGCATGGCGCCGGACCTGGACAAACTCGTGGTAATCCAGTCCGGCGCGCCGCAGCAGGCGGTCTTCCATCAAAAAACCCAGGGGCTCGATCAAGTGCAGTGCGCAGCCTGTGTTGGCAGCCAGGCGAATCACGTTGCCGGTATTCGGGGGGATTTCGGGTTCGACAAGAACAATATGAAACATGGCCCTATTTTGCGCGATCCCCTTTGTTTCCAGCTTGGTGTGGGCGTAAAAGTGCGTATCCGGTCTTATCGTTCACGCAGATCGGCCCGCGCGACGACCAATGCGCTGACGTGGGCGGCGCCAGCGCGCCGCAACACCTGCGCGGCCGTGTGCAAAGTGGCGCCGGTGGTCATCACATCGTCGACCAGCAAGACCGTGCCACCTGACAGTTCCTGGGCGCGCAGCGGATCGACGGCAAAGACCGCTTGCAGGTTGGCCAGGCGCCTGGCCCGCCCCAGTGCGTGCTGGTCGGGTGTGGCCCGCACCCGCAGCAACAGACCGTCCCGCGTCTTGCCGCTGGCCAGCGCAAGGGCGATACGTTGGGCTTGGTTGAAGCCGCGCTCGCCCAGGCGCTCGCGGGTCAGCGGTATGGGCACCAGCCAGTCGGCCGCTTCGATGGCGGGCTCTGCCCAGGGCGTGCTGCGCAGGAGCGCCGCGAGTGGAGCCGCCCAACTTGGATCGCCATGGAATTTGAAGTCGGCAAGCACACCGGCCCAGGGGTAGTCGTAGTCGACTGCGGCAATGCAGGTATCGAGCGGTGGCGGATGCAGCAGGCATTGCCCGCACTGCGTCGCTCCGCCGGGCAGTGGCAATGCGCAACTGCGGCAACGTGGGCGGGGTTGGGCAAAGCTGGCGGCGCAGTGCTCGCACACCCGCTGCGCCGGCCAGCCGCCGCAGATGGCGCACTGGCTGGGAAGGTGCGCGTGCGCCAGCGCCCGCCAGGGTTTTGTGAAAAAGCGGTGCAGCACGATGGTGTCCAATATAGGCCAGCGCGCCGCGGGTTTGCACCTTGTCGTTGGGGTGCGGTGGGGCGCTACAGACATTTTTACCTATGGCTTCGGAACTTCCTCCCACCATTGACCCCGTCGCTGCTGCCTTTTGGCGTGCCCGGGCCCCGGCCGTCTCCCCGTGGCTGCATGAGGAAGTGGCGCGCCGCATGGAGCAGCGTCTTGACTGGCTTCGCCAGACGCCATCCGCCTGGTGCCATTGGGATCCGGTGCGAGGTGGCTTGGCCGCGCATGCGTTGCTGCGCGAACGCTATCCCGATGCCCGCTGCACGGTGTACGAGACCGCTGCACATTTGCAATCGCGTGCCCTTGAAGCGTTGTCACCAGCCTGGTGGCGCGGTGAGCGCTGGGGCCGCGCCGCCGTCACCTTCGGAGCACCAGAGCCAGGCTCCATGCAAATGCTGTGGGCCAACATGGTGCTGCACCACACCGCCGATCCGCGCGCACTGTTCGCCGACTGGCAGCGGGCCCTGGATGTCGATGGCCATGTCATGTTCTCGTGCTTCGGCCCCGACACTTTGCGCGAATTGCGTACGGTCTACGCCCAGCATGGCTGGCCCGCACCCAGCCATGCCTTTACCGACATGCACGACTGGGGCGATATGTTGATCGATGCCGGGTTCGCTGAACCGGTGATGGACATGGAGCGCATCACGCTGACGTTTGCCAGCCCGCAGCGCTTGCTGCAGGAATTGCGTGAACTGGGCGCCAACCTCCATCCAGCGCGCTTCCCCGCGCTGCGTGGACGGCGCTGGCGCGATGCGCTGCATGCGGCGCTCGCCCGCGATCTTGCTGACCCCCAGGACGGCCAGCTTTCGCTGAGCTTTGAAATCGTTTATGGACACGCTTTCAAGGCCATGCCCCGTGTGCAGGTTGCCGCGCACAGCGCCTTCTCGCTGACAAAAATGCGCTCCATGCTGCGCAGTAAGAAATAGGAAATAGCCGCCTTAATTGCCAGAGGAGGGTCTTGTCCTTGACATAAAGCAAGCTCAAGAACTAATCTGGGGGTTTTCCCTTGCTTTTCTGATCTGAAACAACCCGCGCTACAATCGCCAAGCGTATTTGGACGCCCATTGGAATGCCCAGGCGGCAGGCCAACGCGGTGGGCGAATCTGCCCGGTCGCAGGACCGGTTGTGTCGTTGTTGGAGCGTGAACCCGCGTGGGGGAGTCGCCGTGCACCGCTTGCATGAAGTGGGTGCGTTTGGGCGGACCGGGTCAACTAAGGCTTAGAAGCAAGTGAGAACTATGAAGCGCAATTTCAATAGGTTGGCCCACGCCCTGTTGCTGACGGGTACCTGGGCGGCAGGTTCCGCCTACGCCATTGGTGACCTGTCGGGCGGTCCTGCTGTTCACCAGCTCAATTTGACTCCGGCGGCGACGCGGATCGCCCAGGAGCTGATCGACCTGCACTGGATGATGCTCGTCATCTGTACGGTGATTTTCATCGCCGTTTTCGGGGTGATGTTCTATTCGATCTGGAAGCACCGCAAGTCGCAGGGCGCCAAAGCGGCGAATTTCCATGAGTCCGTCACCGTGGAAATTGCCTGGACGGTGGTGCCCTTTCTGATCATCATTGGCATGGCGTTGCCGGCCACCAAGGTGTTGGTGGCGCAGAAAGACACCACCAATGCCGACCTGACCATCAAAACCACCGGCTACCAGTGGAAATGGGGTTACGACTACATCAAGGGTGAAGGCGAAGGCATTGGTTTCATCTCCACGCTCGACAGCTCGCAGCGTGCCATGTCCAACAGCGGCGATGTCTCCAAGGCGTCTGACGACTACCTGTTCCGTGTGGACAACCCGCTTGTGGTCCCTGTGGGCAAGAAAATTCGCATCATTACCACTGCCAATGATGTGATCCATTCGTTCGCGGTGCCTGCCTTTGGCATCAAGCAAGACGCCATCCCAGGGTTTGTGCGCGATACCTGGTTCCGCGCCGAACGGGTGGGGGATTTTTACGGCCAGTGCTCCGAACTTTGTGGCAAGGAGCATGCGTATATGCCGATCCACGTGAAGGTGGTTTCGGCGGCAGACTACACCGCGTGGGTGGGTGGCGAGATGAAGAAAATGGCAGCCAAGCTGGACGACCCGAACAAGGTCTGGACGCTTGATGACATTCTGAAACGGGGTGAAAAGGTCTATGGATCTAACTGCGCGGCCTGCCATCAGGCCAACGGAAAGGGTGCAGGCCCGGTCAAGCCGCTTGATGGCTCGGCGATCGTGCGCGATCCTGACCATGCACGCCAAATCCAGACCGTGCTCCATGGCGCAGCCAACGGGGCCATGCCGTCGTGGAAGCAGCTTAGCGACACAGATCTTGCGGCGGTGATCAGCTACACCAAGAATGCCTGGTCCAACAAGACCGGGCAGCTCGTGCAGCCTGCTGAGATCGTCGCCCAGCGCAGCAAATAGTTCGCGCGCCCGCAAAGAGTTTTGAGGAATCCAACATGAGTGCAGTTCTCGACCCCACCGGGCATGTCGCCGGCCACGCAGCGGACACCCACGGCCACCACCCGACCGGCTGGCGGCGCTGGCTGTTTGCCACCAACCACAAGGACATCGGCACGCTCTACCTGCTGTTCTCGTCCACCATGCTGATGGTAGGTGGCATTTTGGCGCTGCTGATCCGTGCCGAGTTGTTCAAGCCGGGTCTGCAGTTGGTCAACCCCGAGTTGTTCAATCAGCTCACCACCATGCACGGCCTCATCATGGTGTTCGGCGCCATCATGCCGGCCTTCGTGGGCTTCGCAAACTGGATGATTCCGCTGCAAATTGGCGCCTCCGACATGGCGTTTGCGCGGATGAACAACTTCAGTTTCTGGTTGCTGGTGCCCGCTGCCGTGATGCTGGTGGCCGGATTCTTCATGCCCGGCGGTGCGCCTGCTGCCGGCTGGACGCTGTACGCGCCCTTGTCGCTGCAGATGGGCATGTCGATGGATTCGAGTATTTTCGCCCTGCACATCATGGGGGCGTCGTCCATCATGGGAGCGATCAACGTCATTGTCACCATTCTGAACATGCGTGCGCCCGGCATGACGCTGATGAAGATGCCCATGTTCTGCTGGACCTGGCTGGTCACGGCGTACCTGCTGATTGCCGTGATGCCTGTGTTTGCCGGCGCGATCACCATGACGCTGACCGACCGCCATTTCGGCACCAACTTCTTCAACCCCGCCGGCGGCGGCGACCCAGTGATGTTTCAGCACATCTTCTGGTTCTTTGGCCACCCCGAGGTGTACATCATGATCTTGCCGGCCTTCGGCATCATCAGCCAGGTGGTGCCTGCGTTTGCCCGCAAGAAGCTGTTCGGCTACGCCTCCATGGTGTACGCGGTGGCGGCTATTGCCATCCTGTCGTTCATCGTCTGGGCGCACCACATGTTCACGACAGGCATGCCGGTCACGGGACAGTTGTTCTTCATGTACGCCACCATGCTGATCTCGGTGCCCACCGCGGTGAAGATTTTCAACTGGGTGGCCACGATGTGGCGCGGCTCGATGACCTTCGAGACGCCCATGCTGTTCGCGATCGGGTTTATTTTCGTGTTTGCCATTGGTGGCTTCACGGGTCTTATTCCTGCCGTGGCGCCGATTGACATCCAATTGCAGGACACCTACTACATCGTGGCGCACTTTCACTATGTGCTGGTGGCGGGGTCGCTGTTTGCCATGTTTGCCGGCGCCTACTACTGGCTGCCAAAATGGACAGGCGTCATGTATTCGGAGCGTCGCGGCCAGATCCACTTCTGGTGGTCGATGATTTCCTTCAACATCACCTTCTTCCCGATGCACTTCCTGGGGCTGGCGGGTATGCCGCGTCGCTATGCCGACTACCCCATGCAGTTTGCTGACTTCAACATGATTGTCAGCATTGGGGCGTTTGGCTTTGGTTTTGCTCAACTGTATTTCTTCCTGGCCGTCGTCTTGCCCGCGATGCGCGGACGTGGCGCGCCAGCGCCGCAGCGCCCCTGGGATGGAGCGGAAGGGCTTGAGTGGGAGGTGCCATCTCCCGCACCTTTCCACACTTTCGAAACCCCCCCGAAGCTGGACGAAACCGCTACCCGCGTGATCGCTTGACTATGGCACAGACCCCTGAGCAGAAAAAAAGCAACCGCCGCCTGGGGCTGATCCTGGCGTCGATTGCGGCGGCATTCTTGGCAGGCTTCATCGTGAAGATGACGCTCCTGTCGCACTGAGCGTCAGACCATGGGCTCGCGCCGTGAAAATGTCCGCATGGTGGGCAAGCTGGCCGTTGTGGCGCTTGGCATGTTTGGCTTTGGGTATGGGTTGATTCCTGTGTACAAGCATATTTGCGAAGTGACGGGTATCAACATACTGGCGTTGTCTGAGAGCCAGGTCCCGGGCAACGCCCCCAGCGGCCGTGACGCGCGCGTTCCCAACAATACGCAAATCGACAAGAGCCGCACCATTACCGTCGAGTTTGATGCCAATGCCCATGGGCCGTGGAGTTTCCACCCGGCGAAGCGCTCGCTGGAAGTCCATCCCGGGGAGCTCACCACCGTGATGTATGAGTTTCAGAATACGCAGAACCGACGCATGTCGGCGCAGGCAATCCCCAGCTATGCGCCACGGCAGGCGGCGCCCTTCTTCAATAAGGTGGAGTGCTTCTGCTTCAACCAGTACACGCTTGACCCAGGTGAAAAGAAGGAATGGCCCGTGGCCTTCGTCATTGATCCGCGCTTGTCCAAGGATGTGAAGACGATCACTTTGTCTTACACCTTCTTCGAGGTGGGTGCTGGAGTGCCGCAAGCGCCCACTGCCTCGTTGGGTCCAGACAGCGGTACGAAGGGGGGGTCATGAGTGAGAACACCGGCCAGGAAGTGCCTCCATTGGCGCGTGAGCGTTCGTTTTTGCGGAGTGTGAAAACGGTTGCCTGGGCGTTCCTGGGACTGCGCAAGCGCACCGAGTACCAACGGGACCTCGAGAGCATCAACCCGCTGCATGTCATCGCGGTGGGAATTTTGGGTTTTCTCCTTCTGATCCTATCGCTGGTTGCGTTGGTGCATTGGGTGGTGTGAGGCGGCGTGGCCGCATTCGATACGCGTTACAAGATCAATAGAGAGAGCAGGAGCTGAAATGAGTGCAAGCACGCAGGGCGCAGTCCCGTACTACTTTGTCCCCGCAGAATCGCGCCACCCCATCATGGCGGCTGCCGGGCTGTTCTTTGTGATTCTGGGCGCCAGCCAATGGATCAATGGCCACGATTGGGGCAAGTATTCTCTGATTCTGGGACTGGTTTGGTGGTTGGCGGTGCTTTTCCAGTGGTTCCGGCAGGCGGCGCACGAGAGTGAGCGCGGCCTTTATGGCTACAAGGTGGACCTGTCGTACCGCTGGAGCATGAGCTGGTTCATCTTCTCGGAGGTGATGTTTTTTGGTGCGTTTTTTACCGCCTTGTGGTGGGCGCGTGCGCACTCGGTTCCCGCATTGGGAAACCTGGACAACGCCTTGCTGTGGCCCGATTTCAAGGCCGTCTGGCCCTCGCTGGCTGCCGGTGTCACGGCGTCGCCAGCCGGTATCGTCGAGCCCTTCCAGACGGTGGGCCCTTTCTGGCTCCCGACCATCAACACCGCACTGCTGTTGAGCTCCGGCGTCACATTGACCATTGCCCACCATGCGCTGCGTGCGAACCACCGCGGCCGCACGATTGCCTTTATGTGGGTCACCGTGGTACTGGGCTTTGCTTTCCTGTGCATCCAAGGCTATGAGTACCATCACCTGTACACCGAGCTCAATCTCAAGCTCACCTCAGGTGTTTATGGCTCCACTTTCTTCATGTTGACGGGGTTCCACGGTTTTCACGTGTTTCTCGGCATGCTGATGCTGCTGTTCATCACGCTGCGTCTGCAGAATGGACATTTCACGGCCGAACGCCATTTTGGATTTGAGGGCGCAGCCTGGTACTGGCACTTCGTGGACGTGGTGTGGCTGGGGCTGTATGCGCTGGTTTACTGGATGTAGGCGTCGGCATTTCTAAGAAAGGCGCCTCGTGGCGCCTTTCTCGTCACTGGAGAGGTATTCCAGTCGGTTGGATGTACCCCAGTTTCCATGCCAGCAGCAGGCAGACAAACAGCAGTATCGACAAAGCCACGCGCAGTGCCAGGGCCCAGACCATGCGTTGCCCGCGTTGCTTGTTGTCTTTGCCGTTGCGCATCATGAAGAACAGCGCTGTCCCAAGGCTGGCGAGAATGGCGAGAAAACCCAAAGCAACAAGTATCTTCATGGAAGCAATTATCCAGTGAGCGCGAAAAATTTGCGGCGTACGCGCGCTACGTTCTGGATCATCACCCTAGCCACCTGTGTGGGGGTACTGGTCACAGCGGCCCTGGGTCGTTGGCAGCTCTCGCGCGTGGAGCAGAAAGAATCGCTGGCGGCAGAAATGACAGCCCGCACTGGCGCTGCCGCGCTCGAAGGCGAGCCCCTGCTGCAGGCACTTGCACCAGTGCGCACCAGCAAGGAGCACGACGCCGTGCTGTATCGGCAAGTGCATCTGCGTGGGCGCTGGCTGCCCCAGTACACGGTGTACCTGGACAATCGCCCCATGGATGGTCGCCGGGGTTTTTATGTGCTGACGCCCCTGCAATTGGCGCCTGGGCCTCTGGTCGTGCTCGTGCAGCGTGGCTGGATTCCGCGCAATTTTGAGAACCGTACGGCGCTTGCGCCCATAGAAACGCCGGTCGGGGAGGTCGAGGTGACGGGGCATTTGGCACTCGAACCCGAACAAGCCTATTCGCTTGGCAGTGACCAGACGGAACAGGGGTTTCTGCGTATCCGGCAAAATCTTACGCTTGGGGAGCTTCGCACGGAAACTGGCTTGCCGCTTGCGGCGCTGACAGTGGTGCAGGAGGGTGCGGCTTCGCAGGGTCTGCTGCGCGACTGGGCGCCTATTTCCACCGGCGTAGATAAGAATTACGGCTACGCCTTTCAATGGTTCGTCCTGAGCGGACTGATTCTGGGTTTATATGTCTGGTTCCAATTCGTCCGACCCTGCCGCCGTGCTTGAGCGCAGCAGTGCGCATCCGCTGGGCCTGACCGTGCACAACCTGCCCGCAGCGGGAGACGCCGTGCGCCAGTTCGAGGGTGACCGCCATGCCCGCTGGAAGCTGCTGGCACTGCTGCTGGTGTGCGTGGCTCCGGTGGCGGCCTCCTATTTCACCTACTACGTCGTGCGGCCCGAAGGTCGGCGCAACTTCGGCATGCTGATTAACCCGCAGAAACCGATGCCCGCCCTCGCGACGACCGATCTGCAAGGCCATACCGGCACTCTCACCGACCTGCGCCACCAGTGGTTATTGGTGAGTGTGGCACCGGCTGCATGTCCCAAGGACTGCCAGCAGCGTCTGTACCTGCAGCGCCAACTCCGCGAAAGCCTGGGCAAGGAAAAGGACCGGGTTGACTGGGTGTGGCTGGTCACCGATGGCGCCGCCGTACCTGAGACGCTGCACAACGGGATTGCCGCTGCACAGGTGCGCCGCGTCGATAAAGAGGCCCTTTCGGCTTGGCTGGCACCACAAACGGGCCATGCCCTGGAGGAGCACCTCTATGTGGTCGACCCCATGGGCAATTGGATGATGCGCTTCCCCCCCAACATGGATGCGCCGGCTGCAGCACATGCCAAACGTGACATCGACCGCCTGCTGCGCGCTTCCGAAAGCTGGGACACGCCGGGGCGCCCGGAGCAGCCATGAACGTTTCGACGCCTCTGTACGATCTGGCGCCGCTGCTGCGCATGCTGGCCGTGGGGGCGGCCATCGCACTGCTGCCGCTCTGCTGGGTGCTGTGGCGCAATCGGGGAGCGCGCAAGGCGGGACGTTGGCAGGCATTGGCGGTGCTCACGCTGTTTCTGACGTTTGATCTGGTGCTGTTTGGGGCCTTTACCCGTTTGACCGATTCTGGCCTGGGGTGTCCCGATTGGCCCGGCTGTTACGGCAATGCAAGCCCTGTGGGTGCCCATGCCGATATTGCTGCCGCGCAGGCGGCGCTGCCCAGTGGCCCGGTCACCCATAGCAAGGCCTGGGTTGAAATGGTGCACCGCTATCTGGCCACCACCGTGGGGGCCTTGATCACGGTGCTGGCCATCGGTGCATGGCTGGCGCGTTGGCGGTCTCGCCGTGCAGGCAAAGCCCTTGCGATGAATGCGCCCAGTCCCTTTTGGGCGACGCTTACTCTGCTGTGGGTCTGCGTGCAGGGTGCCTTTGGCGCGCTGACGGTGACGATGAAGTTATTCCCGGCCATCGTCACGCTGCATTTGGTTGGCGGGGTGCTGCTGCTGGCGCTGCTGTGCGTACAGGCGGTGCGCCAAGGTGCCATGCCGAATGGCGTGTCTGTTTCAGTGCGCGTGCCCCAGGTGCGGATCCTCGCCTGGTGGTCGCTGGGCACGCTGGCGGTGCAGGTGCTATTGGGTGGTTGGGTGAGCACCAACTACGCGGTGTTGGCGTGCAGCAGTTTTCCCACTTGCCAGGGCAGTTGGTGGCCTGAAATGAATTTTTCCCAAGGCTTTACCCTGTGGCGGCCCCTGGGCATGACAGTCGATGGACAGCTGATGGGCTTCCCGGCTCTTACCGCCATTCACTACACGCACCGCCTATTTGCCTACGCTGTGTTCGTGGTGCTTGGCGTGCTGGCGCTGCGTCTGCATCGCGCAGGAGCCGGTCTTTTGGCTGTCCAGGGCCGCTGGCTGGCCGGACTGCTGCTGCTGCAATTTGCGACGGGGCTGAGCAATGTGGTGCTCGATTGGCCGCTGCCAGCGGCGGTGCTGCACACCGGGGGGGCGGCAGCGCTGGTGCTGGTGCTGACCTGGATTGTCCAGACCCAGCGGCGAAGCTCGGCAACGGGAATGGTGCCCGGTTTGTATGCCGTTCCCCAGGGGAGCCGCGCATGAACACCGCCGCCTCCAGCATCCTGCGTGCGCCTTCGCGCATGGCCCAGTACTACGCGCTGGCCAAGCCGCGTGTCATTCAGCTTATCGTTTTTTGCGCGCTGATCGGCATGGCGCTGGCCGTGCCCGGCCTGCCCACGCTGGCGCAACTGGGCACCATGGTCGTGGCGTGTTTTGGCATCTGGCTGGTGGCCGGTGCCGCCGCAGCGTTCAACTGCCTGGTGGAAAAAGGCATTGATTCGCGCATGAAGCGTACCTCCTGGCGGCCCACTGCGAAAGGTGAGTTGTCGGACAGGCAGGCGCTGCTCTTTTCGGCTGCCTTGGGCAGCATGGGCTCTCTGGTGCTCTATCTCTGGGTCAACCCGCTGACCATGTGGCTGACGTTTGCCACCTTTGTCGGCTATGCGGTGATCTACACCCTGGTGCTCAAACCGATGACGCCGCAGAACATCGTCATTGGTGGGGCCTCGGGCGCCATGCCGCCGGTACTGGGCTGGGCGGCGATGCGCGGCGACGTGGGGCCTGAGGCACTGATCCTGTTTCTCATCATCTTCCTCTGGACGCCGCCGCACTTCTGGGCGCTGGCGTTGTACCGCGTCGAGGACTACCGCAAGGCGGGCCTGCCGATGTTGCCAGTGACGCACGGCAATGCCTTCACGCGGCTGCAGGTGTTCTTGTATACACTGATTTTGTTTGCGGGCTGCCTCATGCCCTATATCTACGGCATGAGTTCGTGGATCTACCTGGTCGCGGCGATCGTGCTCAGCACCGGTTTCTGCGCCTACGGATTTGCCTTGTGGCGGCACTATTCGGACGCTTTGGCTCGCCGCACCTTCCGCTTTTCACTCATCCACCTCAGTGCGCTGTTTGCTGCGTTGTTGGTGGATCACTATGTATTGTGACGCCTCATGCTCCGAAGAACTGCTCTCCGAATGATAGCTTTAAGCGCAATCAGCATAAGCGCTGGTGGGTTTTTTTCTGCTTGCTCCAAGAGCGCACCCGAGTTTCGCGGTGTGGACATCACCGGTGCCGACTATGCGCGCGACTTTGCCTTGCCGGATCAGAATGGTCAGATGCGCAGTCTCAAGGATTTCGCCGGCAAGGTGGTGGTGGTGTTCTTTGGCTACACCCAGTGCCCGGATGTCTGCCCAACGACCCTGCAGGAACTCGCCCAGGTCAAGCAGTCGCTGGGTGCGGATGGCGACAAGCTCCAGGCAGTGTTTGTCACCATCGACCCGGCGCGTGACACGCCGGAACTGCTCAAGGCCTACATGGCCAATTTTGACCCGAGCTTTATAGCACTGCGCGGCAGTGACGCGCAAACGGCGGCCATCGCCAAGGAATTCAAGATCTACTACAAGAAGGTTGATGGTCAGACGCCGACGAGCTACACCATGGACCATTCGGCGGGCAGCTACCTCTTCGATCCGGCAGGGCGCCTGCGCATTTACAGCCGGTATGGCAGTGGCCCGGACGCCGTAGCGGCGGACGTGCGCAGTTTGCTCAAGGAAGCAACGTAAGCCACTCGACAAATGTCAATATCTGCACGGGTGGGATGGGGTGCCAGTTCCCCTATTGGGCAAATGCCGATAGCATGGGTTTCATCATGGAACAAGCATCCCAGACCCTGCTGCTTGTGGACGATGAGGCATTCATACTCACGGCCCTCAAGCGCGTGCTCCGTCGAGACGGATACCAGTTACTGACTGCCAGCGGAGGGAAGGAGGGGCTTGAGGTGCTCGCAGAGACACCTGTGGATGTGATTGTGTCCGACCAGCGCATGCCGGGCATGACCGGGGTTGAGTTTCTGCGTGAGGCCCGCAGGCGCTACCCAAAAACCATCCGGATGGTGCTTTCAGGGTATACCGAGCTGCAATCGGTCACCGATGCCATCAATGAGGGGGCGGTCTACAAATTCATGACCAAGCCTTGGGACGATGAACACCTGCGTGCCAACATCGCCGAGGCCTTTCGCCAGAAGTCGCTGGAGGACGAGAACCAGCGCCTGCATGATGAGCTGGAAAGTGCCCATGCATCGCTGGTACAGGCGCATGCCCAATTGGCAGGTATGGTGCGCCAGCAACAGCGCCGTCTGCTGCAAGATGAGGTTGCCATCGGCGTTTCGCATGAAATCTTTGATGCTGTGGCCGTTCCGGTGATGGGTGTCGACGACAGCGGTATGCTGGTACTGATCAATGCTGCATCGCAGCGCTTCTTTGCCGGGGCAGTTCCCGGTGTTGCGCTACAGGAGGTGGCCGGATTGGCGCAACTCTTCAGTGATTTTCCTGCTGTCAGGGAAGAAGCCAGCCAGACCTTGTACATGCCCGACTGGACGGTGTGTTACACCCGCGTGGGCCGTGGCTCGCTGGGGCAAGGTGGACTGCTGACTTTTATTCCTGTAGGAGCCGCGCCATGATCCCGAAAGACGTAGCCCACAGCAGCCCTGTTGTTGCAACGCGCAGTCCTCCGCCAGCTTGTGCTGCATCGGATCCTGCGGTGATAGCGCAGCGAGTTGACTGGCTCTTTCGAGGAACGGCGCCCACCTATCCCATGGAGCAACTGCGCGAGATCGTGCAGCGCTACCGTCTCAAGGTGCCATCATGAGCAAGCCAATGGGGCAGGATGAGCTCGCCTTGCGCATAGGCAAGTTGGTGACCATGTCGCCCATACGGACGCGCATGTTGCAGTGTCTGGCCCAGGAAAGCCCTGAGATTGCGACACTGACAGAGTTGATAGAAAGCGATCCCGTGATCGCTGCTCGTACGTTGCGGGTGGCGAATTCACCGTTTTTTGGCCTGGCCCATCAGGTGGAATCGATTGCCCATGCCGTCTCGTTGGTGGGACTGCGCAGCCTGCAAGCGATGGCGCTGGCCGCAGCCGTGATGGAGCAGTTCAAGACCAGCATTCCTGCCCTGCAGTCTGCCTATCAGGCCCACTGGCGCCACAGTGTTGCCGTCGCCGTGTGCACCCAGGCCCTGGCGCGCAGGGCCCGGCTGGCGGTGGATGCGGCTTTCACCGCTGGCCTGTTGAGTGATCTGGGGCGGCTGGTGATGCTGGCCATTGACCCGGAGCGATACCGGCAGGTGCAGGAACTTGTATGGCAATCCTTGGCAGAAGCGGATTCGGACGGGTCATCTGCCTCGGTGGCGTACCGCCTACTAGAAGCGGAACGCACCGTGTGGGGGTTTGATCATTGTCAAGTGGGCGAGCAGTTGGCGCGGCAGTGGCAGCTTCCCGCCATGCTGCGCCGCTGCATGGCGCTGCACCACCAGTGCGATCATCCGGAGGCCGATGCCATGGTCTGGCTGGTCCATGTGTCCCATGCGCTGGCCCATGCGCTTGACCTGCTGCAGGAGCCGCAGGACCAGGTGCCCGATATTCAGGTGGTCGCCTGGGATGGACTGCAACTGGACTGGTCTGGCAGCAACAAGCTGCTGTCGGAAATTGAAGAGCGTTACCAGATTGCGTGCCAGCAATTGATGCACTAAAGCGCTTTCCCTTGCCGCCATGACCCCATTGCCACCCCCCCACGACGTCGCACTGAGCGGCCTTTTTCCCGCGCTGATGGAGGGGTTCATGCTGGCGGTGGTACACCGCAACGGGCATCTGGTGATGGTCAATACCCACTTGGCCCGGGCGCTTGGCCATGCTCAGCAAGCGCTGCAAGGGCAGCAACTCGCCACCATCGTTCCCGAGAGCGGTCAGGGATTCAATCCGTCGGATGTCCTGGGATTTCTGGCGCATTGCCGCTGCTGGCTGGGCAAACTTTCGCTGCGCAAGGCCGATGGACAGTCCTTGCTGGTCCAAGCCACCATGGTGCCGCTCAAAGACGACGCTGGCCAGATCGATAGGGTGTTGATCTTGGCCACCTCTGCGGCACGGCAGCAGGATTTTCCGCCGCTGGTGGCTAATGTCCAGGATAGCTTTTATTCCATGCTGGAGGGGTTGGCCACGCCTGTCCTGCTGCACCGCCAAGGCAGCATTCTGTATGCCAACCAGGCGATGTTGTCGCTGACCGGGTATTCCCTGGCGGCCCTGCAGGGCCTGCCCTACGAAGAGTTGACCCATCCCGAAAGCCGCGAGCGGCTGCGCCAGCGGCTCGCCGCACGTCTGCGCGGTGAGACCACGCAAACCCGGTTCGAGAGCTGCCTGCAATCCGCCACCGGGCAACGCTGCTGGGTGGAGCAGGCCGTAGGAATGTTGCCCGTGGACGGACGGGCCACACTGATCGATACCTATATCAACCTGAACGAGCAGCGCAAGAGCGAGGCTCTGCAGCTGCATATGCGCCAAGTGCTGGCGCAAATCATCGATGGGAGTCCTGTTCCCACGATGGTCATTGATGAACACCATGTAGTGACCCACTGGAACCGGGCGGTTGAAAAGGTGACGTCTATTTCCGCAACCGACATGGTGGGTACGCGCGACCAGTGGAAGCCGTTCTATGACGCACCACGCCCCGTTCTGGCCGATCTGATCGTGGACGATGCGCAAGCTGCGCGGGTGCGGGAGCACTACCAGGACAGGTACAGGCCTTCGGAGGTGATACCGGACGCTTGGGAGGCGGAAGGGTTCTTTTCGACCGCCAGGCTGGCGGGGGTGTGGTTTGTTTTTACGGCCTCCCCGCTGCGCGACGGTAAAGGGCGCATCGTGGGCGCTATCGAAACCCTGGTGGATGTAACCCGGCTCAAAACCTCCGAGCTTGCCCTGCAGAAGGCGCACGATGATCTGGAGCAGCAGGTGAAGGAACGCACGGGCCAATTGGCCTCCGCCAACGCCCAGCTGGCTCAGGACAATGCCGAGCGCCGCAGGGCCGAGGTGCAGTTGCGTCAGCACAATGAAGCTCTAGAGAAACTCAACGAGCAGCTCACACAAGCACAGGCGCAGTTGGCACAGTCGGAAAAGCTCGCTTCCATCGGTCAGCTGGCTGCGGGGGTGGCCCATGAGATCAACAACCCTATCGGGTATGTGCACTCGAATATCGGCTCGCTGCGGAACTATCTTGGCGATCTCATGGCACTGTTGACGGCCTACGAGCAGTTGCCGAGTACGGCCGATATCGACGCCCTACGAAGAAAAATCGACGTGGAGTTTTTGCGAGAGGATATTCCGTCGCTGATCAGCGAGTCGCAGGAGGGTATCACCCGTGTCAAGAAGATTGTCCAGGACTTGAAGGATTTTTCCCGTGTGGACAGCAGCCAGGAATGGCAGACCGCCGATCTGCACCACGGGATCGACTCCACGCTGAATATCGTCAACAACGAGATCAAATACAAGGCCGACGTGGTGAAGGAGTATGGGGTTGTGCCGCAGGTTGAATGCCTGCCGTCGCAACTCAACCAGGTGTTCATGAATTTGCTGGTCAATGCCGCGCATGCCATGGGCCAGGAGCGTGGCTGCATCACCATTCGTTCGGGCACTGTGGGCGATTTCGCCTGGCTGGAGTTTGCGGACAATGGTGGCGGGATGCCGCCTGAAATCCAGCAGAAGATTTTCGATCCTTTCTTTACCACCAAGCCGGTGGGCAAGGGAACTGGCCTGGGGCTGTCGCTCACCTACGGCATCCTTCAAAAGCACCATGGCCGGATCACGGTGCAGAGCCAGGTGGGCAAGGGCACGGTTTTCCGTATTGAGCTACCCATTGTTCAGCCTGCAGCCGCGGCGGGGACGGTGAATGTCTGAGCAGAACGGCCCAGAGATACCTGGCACCTTGCTGTGTGTCGATGACGAGCCCAATATTCTGTCAGCGCTGCGGCGTCTTTTCCGTCCCTGTGGGTACCGGGTGCTGGTGGCCGAAGGCGGCGCGCAAGGGCTGGAAATCCTGCGCAGCGAGCCGGTGGATCTGGTCATCTCCGACATGCGCATGCCGCACATGGATGGCGCCCAGTTTCTCAAGGTGGTCAAACAAGAGTGGCCGGATGTGGTACGCATTCTTCTCACGGGCTATGCCGACATCGGCTCCACCATCGAGGCCATCAACCAGGGTGAAATTTATCGCTACATCACCAAGCCATGGACCGACGAAGACATGGCGCTTACTGTGCGGCAGGCCCTCGAGAGAAAGGCATTGGAGCGCGAGAAGGAGCGCCTGGAGGCCCTTACGCTCGAACAGAACGAAGCGTTGCGTCAGCTGAACGAATCTCTGGAGGCCAAGGTACAGGAGAGGACAGCCGATCTGCAGAAGGCGAATGAAAGGGTCAAGCAGAGTTTTCTTACGGCGGTAAAAATTTACTCTACGCTGATGGAGATGCGGCATCCGATATTGGCTGGCCACTCGCGCCGGGTGGCAGCCCTGGCCCGCTCCATGGCCATCCGCATGGGCATGAATAACATGGGGGTGCAGAACGTGTTCGTGGCAGGCATGCTGCACGACATTGGAAAGATCGGCTTCAACGACGTGTTGCTGACCCGCCCGGTACGGACCATGGGTCCGGAGGACCTGGATGTCTACCGCAAGCACCCGCAGGACGGGGAGAACGCCTTGATGGCGCTGGACGAACTCGCGGCAGTCTCCAAGCTGGTGCGCCACCACCATGAGCGTTTCGATGGCCTGGGGTTTCCGGACAGCCTGACGGGGCACGATATTCCGCTGGGTGCACGCCTGCTGGCGGTAGCCAATGACTACGACAGTCTCCAAATTGGAACGTTTTCAGCCTTGCACTTCACGCCTGAGGAGGCGCGCCAGACGTTGGAGAAGGACCGTGGCAAGCGGTACGATCCCCAGGTGCTTGATGCCTTGACAGCCGTGCTGGCAGCGCCGCCCAATCCCCCAGTGCGCCAGCGCGAATGCAGGCTGTCGGAACTGAAGCCGGGCATGGTCCTGGCACGGGAGTTCATGCGCACGGGAGGTGTGTTGCTTCTAGGGAGCGAACAGGTGCTCAGCGCCAAGCTGATCGAGCGGATGCTGGCCTATGAGGCGACAGAGGGTGTTGAGATGACGGTGTTCGTCAGGGATTGAAGGAGGTGCTTCGCGCCTCTTCGCTGCACCCAACGGGAGAGCGCCACAGCGCGTGTGCACCGGCGCTCAGTGCCTCGGCCTTCAAGTGAAATCCGCCGCGCTCGGGCGCTTCAAGCCGCAGCGCCGGCCGAGTGCGCGTGCGCTGAGCGGGCACGGGCCGGGGGCAGGTAGCGCGACAGACCCAGGCCGTCGGTACGAATTTCCGGCGTGTGGTCCATGGTCAGGTCGGCTACCAACTTGCCCGAGCCGCAGGCCATGGTCCATCCAAGGGTTCCGTGCCCGGTATTGAGCAGCAGGTTGGAATACGGCGTGGCGCCGACAATCGGTGTGCTGTCGGGGGTCATGGGGCGCAGACCCGTCCAGAATTCGGCTTTGGGCAAGTCGCCGCCGGGGAACAGGTCGCTCACCACCATCTCCAGCGTGGCGCGCCGACGCGGGTTGAGCGAGAGGTCAAAGCCCGCCAGCTCCGCCATTCCGCCGACGCGGATGCGGTTGTCGAAGCGCGTAACCGCGACCTTGTAGGTCTCGTCCAGTACGGTGGACTGCGGCGCCAGTTCGGGGTTCAGCAATGGAACCGTCAGCGAATAGCCCTTCACCGGGTACACCGGCAGCTTGAGCCCCAGTGGCTCCAAGAAGCCGCGTGAATAGCTGCCAAAGGCCAGCACGTAGCGGTCGGCCGTGAGCACTTCGCCGCCCACCCGCACGCCGGTGATGCGATTGCCTTCGGTGACCAGCCCCTCGACCGTTTGATCGAAGCGGAAATCGACTCCCAGGCCGCGCGCCAGTTTGGCCAGCGCTTGCGTGAACATGTGGCAGTCGCCTGTCTCGTCATTGGGCAGGCGAAGCCCACCGGTCAGGCGCTCGCGTGCCTGTGCCAATGCAGGCTCAACGGTGGTGAGCTGGTCGCGGTCCAGCAATTCGTACGGCACGCCGCATTCCTTCAGCACAGCCACGTCGCGCTGCACGGCATCGAGTTGGGCCTGCGTGCGAAAGAGCTGCAGCGTGCCCTGGCTGCGGTGCTCGTAGGCAATGCCGGTATCCGCACGCAACTGGCGCAGGCACGTGCGGCTGTACTCGGCGACGCGCATCATGCGTTCCTTGTTGATCGCGTAACGATCGGCGGAGCAGTTTTTCAGCATGGCGGCCATCCAGCGCAGCTGGAACAGGCTGCCGTCTGGGCGGATGGACAGTGGCGCGTGCTTCTGAAACATCCACTTCATCGCCTTGAACGGAATGCCGGGAGCCGCCCAAGGCGTGGAATAGCCAGGCGAAACCTGACCAGCGTTGGCGAAGCTGGTTTCTTGCGCCACGCTGCTCTGGCGGTCGAGCACCACCACCTCGGCGCCCGAACGGGCCAGGTAATACGCAGTCGTGGTACCGATCACGCCGCCACCGAGAACTATGACTTTCATCGCGCACTCCAAAATCAACAGGATTTATAGGAAGTTTATGGATGGCAGCGCCATAAATTTCACTTAAAAATGTGCCATTGGCCAGAATTTCGGCTGAAATAGAGGGCTGTTTTGTTGCCGGACGCTTCAAATGGCCGAACTCGATCGCATTGACCGGAAAATCCTCGACATCCTCCAGCGCCAGGGGCGTATTTCCATGACCGATCTGGCCGAGCAGATCGGCCTGTCTACGTCGCCGTGTTCCGAGCGGGTGCGGCGCATGGAGCGCGACAAGGTCATCACCGGCTACCACGCCCGCGTGGACCCCGCCGCGCTCGGCAAAACGCTGCTGGTGTTTGTGGAAATCACGCTGTCGTCCAAGTCGGGTGACGTGTTCGACAAGGTGCGCCAAGAGCTTTTGCACCTGCCCGAAGTGATGGAATGCCACCTGGTGTCCGGCAGCTTTGACTACCTTGTCAAGGCCCGGCTTGGCGGCATGAACGAATACCGCCATCTGCTCGGCGATATGCTGAAAAAGCTCCCCGTCACGGCCCAGTCCCACAGCTACGTGGTGATGGAGGAGGTAAAGGAGAGCCAGGTCCTGCCGATGGACCGCTGAATGCCGCGGGGCGCTGGGGCGGGCGGCTATTGGGCGGTGGTATGGCGCGTACGAATCACGTTGCCGAGCAACTAAGCATCCGCCTGCACGCGCCGTGCCAGACCTTCGGCGGTGGTGCCGGCGACCTGCCAGTTTTGCTGGAACAGCTTGCTTGAGCGTGCGGCTCGGCCAGCCCAGTGCGGTGCTGGCGTCCGCAGCGCGGGCCAGGGGCAGTACGGCCGCGAGCAGTGCTCCCGCGCCAGAGGTGAGCGCGGCGCGGCGCGAAGGGCATGCAGACATCAAAAGCCCCCACCACATGAAAAAGGCGCGCAACCGGTGAGGGTTGCGCGCCTTCTGATTCAAGTTGGTTGTGCTCAGGCGTACTCGGCCAGGCTTTTCTTCATTTTCTTCATGGCTGCGACTTCGATCTGGCGAATGCGCTCGGCGCTGACGCCGTATTCGGCCGCCAGTTCGTGCAGCGTCATGCCGCCTGAGCCGTCGTCGTTCACGTTCAGCCAGCGCTCTTCTACGATGCGCCGGCTGCGCTCGTCCAGACCAATCAGCGCAGTGGCAATGCCATCGCTTGCCAGGGCGTCGCGCTGGCGCGATTCGATCATGGCGGTGGGCTCGTGCGCGGCGTCCGCCAGGTAGGCGATCGGGCCGAAAGCCTGCTCGCCATCGTCCGATGGCGCCGGGTCGAGCAGCACGTCGCCGCCCGACATGCGGGTTTCCATCTCCATCACCTCTTCGCGTTTCACGTTCAGCTGCGACGCCATCTGGTCGATCTCGCGCTCCGACAAGGTATTGCGGTGCGTGTCGGCGTCTTCTGCGTCGGCCTTGAAACCTTGCTTCATCGAGCGCAGATTGAAGAACAACTTGCGCTGCGCCTTGGTGGTCGCCACCTTGACCATGCGCCAGTTCTTCAGGATGTACTCATGAATTTCGGCCTTGATCCAGTGCATGGCGTAGCTCACCAGGCGCACGCCCTGGTCGGGGTCGAAGCGCTTGACGGCTTTCATCAGCCCCACGTTGCCTTCCTGGATCAGGTCGCCGTGCGGCAGGCCATAGCCCAGGTACTGGCGCGAGATAGACACCACCAGGCGCAGATGCGACAACACCAACCGACCCGCGGCGTCCAGGTCGTTGTTCTCGCGCAGGCTGCGCGCAGCGGCCTGCTCCTCTTCGAGCGTCAGCAACGGCAGACGGTTGGTGGCGGAAATGTAGGCGTCCAGATTCCCCAGTGGCGGCACCAGCGCCCACGGGTTGGCCGGGGCCAGCGCGGTTGTTGCGGATCCAGAGGGGAGTTTCATTTCAGAATTCCTTTCGTCCATGGGCAAATATTAGCACTCTCTTAGAGGGACTGCTAACCGCCAAGTTCCCCAAATTGGTGTGGGACAAAACCGATAGTTGGAATTATGTTAAAAATACAGCCTTCCGCCTGATGGTATTGCGATGACAGCTATAAATACGATAGTGTCGCCCACCCGAATCACTGGCCTTGCGGTGTCAGCCTCGGCCCGCACAAAGAGCCTGGAATGAACCCGATCGACGCCACAGCCGAGTTGTGTGCCGTGACCACCACCGTCGCCAGCGCCGAAGACGCTCGGCGATTGGCGCAGGCGGTACTGGCGCAGCGCCTGGCTGCTTGCGTGCAGGTGGAGGCCGTGGTTTCGCACTACCGCTGGGCGGGCGTGCTGCGGGAAGAAGGCGAGCACCGGCTGGTGTGCAAGACGCTGCCGGCAGCAGTGCCGCAACTGCTGGGTTTGCTGCGCGCCCTGCACCCGTACGACTTGCCCGAACTGGTGGTGCAGAGGCTGCTGGCTACGGTGGAATATGCAGACTGGGTGCGGCGGGAGGTTGCTGCGTAGAGGCTTCCTGGGCCTGCTGTGCCTGCTGGACCTTCAGGTCAGCAGTGCCAGCGCAAACTCGCGCGCGCTGAAGGTCTCCAGGTCTTCGAGCTTCTCGCCTACGCCGATAAAGTACACCGGCAGCGGGCGCTCCTGCGCGATCGCCGCCAGCACGCCGCCCTTGGCGGTGCCGTCGAGCTTGGTGACGATGAGGCCGGTCAGCTGCAGCGCGTCGTCGAACGCGCGCACCTGGGCCAGCGCGTTCTGTCCGGTGTTGCCGTCAATCACCAGCAGCACTTCGTGCGGCGGCTGCCCCATGCCGGCGGCGCCGGGCGCGTTGCCGGCCTTGACGATGGTGCGCTTGATCTTGCGCAGCTCTTCCATCAGGTGCAGCTGGGTGGGTAGGCGCCCGGCCGTGTCGATCAGCACCACATCCTTGCGGCGCGCGCGGCCGGCGGTGACGGCGTCGTAGCTCACGGCGGCGGGGTCGCCGCCTTCCTGGCTGATGATTTCCACCGTGTTGCGGTCGGCCCAGACGCCGAGCTGCTCGCGCGCTGCCGCGCGGAAGGTGTCGGCCGCCGCCAGCAGCACGCTGGCGCCGGCCTGCGCCAGATGGCGCGTGAGCTTGCCGATGGAGGTCGTCTTGCCCGCGCCGTTGACGCCTGCCACCATGATGACCGTCGGCGTGAATTCGCCAATGACCAGGGGTTTCTCCAGCGGGCGCAGCAGTTCGGTGAGCGCATCGACCAGCAGCCCTTTGACGGCGGCGGGGTCGGTGGTGCGGGTGTCCTTCACCCGGCGCTTGAGGTCGGTCAGCAGGCGCTCGGTTGCCTTGACGCCGGTATCGGCCATCAGCAGGGCTTCTTCGAGCTCCTCGTACAGCGCCTCGTCGATGCGGGTTCCCGTAAAGACGGTGGCGATGCTGGCACTGGTTTTGCGCAGGCCGCCGCGCAACCTGTCCATCCAACCCATCCGGGGAGCGGAGGCCGGGGGCGCGGCATGGGGCGATTCAGGCGTTTGGGCGGCCGTAATGGCCGTAATGTGGGGGATTGCACTTTCGGCGAATAGACCGGTGGTCGCTTCGGGCGCGAAGGCGGGTGCTGCAACCGCCGGGGCCTGTTCAGAGGCAGGCGCGGCGCCAGGAGTTGGTTCTTCGGGTGCAGGCGCGGGCGCGGGCACAGCGGGCGGGCT
>NZ_JBWKZM010000041.1:0-28523 GCF_059424465.1 Simplicispira sp. GW247-4R2A
GGGGTGGCCTGCCTCAAGGCGCGGCCACGAACGCTGCTCCGGGGCCGGCGTGCCAGCCAAGAAATTGCTCCGCCGGCAGGGGACGGCTGATGTGGTAGCCCTGCGCTTCGTCGCACGCCATGGCGCGCAGGCGCTCCATGAGCGCCGCATCTTCCACGCCTTCGGCCACCACAGTCAACCCCAGATTGTGCGCGAGGTCGATGGTGGAGCGGACGATCTGCGCGTCGCCGCCGCCGCTTTGCATGCCGAGCACGAAGGACTTGTCGATCTTGAGCTCGTTCACCGGCAGGCGCTTCAAGTAGGCGAGCGACGAGTAGCCGGTGCCAAAGTCGTCAATCGAAAGCTTGAAACCCTGCTGCGCCAGGCGGTTGAGCATGGCCTCGGCGCGTTGCGGGTCGTCCATGATGGCGCTCTCGGTGATCTCCAGGCAAAAGCTCCCGGCGCTCACCTGGTAGCGCTCCAGGATGGCGCCCAGGCGCAAGCTCAGTTCCGGGTCCAGCAGGTCTCTCGTGGACAGGTTCACCGAGATATGAAGATCGGCCGCACGGGCGAGCGTCTGCGCCAGCAGCATCGCCACCTGCTCGAACACCCACAGGGTGAGCTGGCGCACAAACCCGGTCTGCTCGGCAAAGGGAATGAATTCCATGGGCGGCACCAGGCCGCGCTGCGGGTGCTGCCAGCGCAGCAGCGCTTCGGCGGCAGCGCCGGCGCCGCGCTGCAGCGCCACCTTCGGCTGCAGGTACAGGCGCAACTCGCCCTGCTCGACCGCACGCCGCAGGTCCCCCAGCAGCGAGAGGGTCTGGGGGCTCGACGAGTCGAGCCCCGGGTCGTACAACAAGGCCACGGCAAGGCGCTTCTTGGCGCCATACATGGCGATCTCGGCGCGGTTGATCAGCATGTCGGCATCCACGGCGTGGTCTGGCCACAGGGCAATGCCCATGCTGGCGCTTAAATCCACCGTCTGGTCGTCGAAATGGAGGGGCGTCTCGAAGGCACGCGCGATGCGCTCGGCAATCTGCAGCGCCGCCTGCGCGTCGGTGACGTGCAGCAGCAGTGCGAACTCGTTGCCGCCATGGCGCGCCAGCATGTCCCCCGGCTCTCCCACCATGGGCTGCAGGCGACCCGCCACCGCCTGCAGCAGCCGGTCGCCAAAGGCGTAGCCGAGCACGTCGTTGACGTGCTTGAAACGGTCAAGGTCAAGCACCAGCACGGCAAGGCGGTGGCCGAGCACGGGGTCGGTCCGCAAGGCGTCCATCACCGCACCGCGAAAGCGCTCCCGGTTGGGCACGCCGGTAAGGCGGTCGCGGTAGGCGAGATCGCGGATTTCACTTTGCTGGCGCGCAATGTCCAGGCGCATGTGGTCGAAGGAACGCGCCAGGTCGCCCACCTCGTCGTTGCGCCCGGTGTGTTCCATGGGCACGCTGTAGTTGCCCTTGGAAAGCAAGCGTGTGGCAACCAGCAACGCGCGCAGCGGCGTGGTCACACGCCGGGCCATGGCGCTGCTGCCCAGCGCAAACAACAGCAGGCCGGCGGCGGTGATGACGGCCAGCAACCATTGCAGTTGGCGGTAGGGTGCGACCAGCTCGTCGACCGAGCGCAGCAGCAGCGCTTCAGACGGCGCGCCCAGGTGCGAGAGCGCGCTGCGGCGTACCAGCAGCGTGCCCCGCTGCGTTTCGATTTCCCCGACCCCGCTGCCGGCTGCGCGCAAGGTCTTCAGCGAAGCTTCTGGCAGCGTACTGACAGGCACGGAAAAGCCGCCTTGTCCATCGGCCACTCGCACCGCCACATCCACTGCCAGCAACTGGCGCATTTCTTCGGCCAGCGGCTGGCCCACGGGAAACCCCATCAACACCCAGCCGATGACCAGCGGAGCGCGCAGCGGCACCATGACGAACTGATGCGGCAGGCCATTGACCACCGCGATCTGACTGCCCGCTGGCTCTGCCGCCAGCGCCGGTACCACCTGCGCGAGCGTGGCGGACAATTGCTTCATACCGCCGCCCGGGCTGCTGATGGCGCGCACCGCGAGACGGGTGTCGAGCAAAGCGGTCACGGCGGCGCCAATGCGCGCGCCATGGTTCTCCAGCGCCGACTCGATGGTCTGGGTATCCCCCGAGCTGACGGCCGAGCGAAAGCCGTAGTCCGCCGCCAGCAGGGCCGATCCCTGGCGCAGCCGCTCGGCCTTTTGCTCCAGCAGCCGCTGCCAGACACGCCCATCGGTATCGAGCTCCCGGGCAATCTGTGCCCGTGCGTTGCGCTCAATGCTGGCGCGCACCACGGCGAACCCGGCGAGCTGCACGGCCAGCAGCAGGAGCAGGGACATACCGACCAGCCGCGCAACCAGGCTGTGGCGCAGGCCGCGCAGCGTCAAGGGGCCAGCCCAGTCAAGGTGACCTCGGCGCTGAGCGCTGCCGAGCCCACCACCAGCGGCTGCGCCAAGGCTGCGGCGCCCACCGGCAAACCGGGATGCCAAGTGCGCAATTGGTAGGTGCCCGGAGGGACGTCGCCGAGCACAGCCTGGCCTGCAGGCTGTCCAGGCATGCCGCTCTGGGCGAAGTACGGCGTATCGACCACCAGAATCCAGCCGACCATCTGATCGTGGATGTTGCAGCCCAGCACCACCACGCCAGGCCGGTCGAAAAGCACCGGGTTCGCCGGAGTTCCCTTGTAGAGCTTGAGCTCGAACTTCTTCGCTGGCGAGAACGAGTACACGTGGTGGCGCACGGCATCTCGGTTGGGAAAATGCACCTCGGTCCCCGTGGTAACCACCAGCACGCCCGGGACGAACTGCTTTTTCTCCTGCGCCATTTCAACGCCCTGCAGCGGCCGGGCCGCACGCTGCGCCTCGGTCGATTCAAGAAACACCACGGCGCCAGAGACCGGCTGGCCCGCACCGTCGCGCACGTCCACCTGAACGCTGGCGCACCAGCCTACCGCCGCCGATAGTCCGAACGCCAACGCCAGGGCGCGCGGGGCCACCCGTGTATGAAAACCTGCATGCATGGCACGGTTTGTAGCACACCCCACGGGGCTCCACGCCGTCATGATTACTATTATTACTATAGCTATAAGCGCTTATTGGATATGCGCTATTGGCAATTTTCATCAATTTTTTCAGCGCTCACACTGCCTCCAGGCACCGCAAATCGCCGACCCGGCGTGGGTGCTTAGCCGCCCTCGGCAAGGGTGAAGCGCAAGGCCTCCAGGTCCAGCACGCGCAGCCCTCCATATTCGACCCGGATGGCGCCCTGCGCCTGCAGCGCTGCCAGTGCCTCGTTCACCCGCTGGCGCGAGAGTCCGACCAGGTACGCCAGTTCCTGCTGCGTAATGCGCAGCACCTGGCCAACACCGGGATACAGCACGGGATTGAAAAGGGCTGCCAGGCTGCGCGCCACGCGTGCATTCAAATTGCCCAGACGGTCGATTTCGCGCGCCGCAATGAACTGGCCCAGCCGCTCGTTGAGCTGGTGCATGACGAAGCGGTTGAAGCCTATGGAATGATCCAGCAGCCAATGGAAGGTGTCGATGGGCAGCCCCGCCACCGTGCTCTTGCGCAGCGCCTGGACGTTGTACCGGTAGGGCTCGCGCTTGATGGCGGTGCCCTCGCCAAACCAGCCGCCAGGCGGCAGTCCGGCAAAGGTCACGGTGCTGCCATCTGCGTTGTCGTTGCTCATCTTGAGCAGACCTTCCACCACGCCGAACCAGTAAGTCACGTTGCGCCCGTTGCGGCAGACATGGTCGCCAGGCAGCGCATCGCCCACCAGCAGCGCCGCCACCGCGCGCTCGCGCTCCTCAGGGGACAGCAGTTGCAGCCAGGGAATGCCCGCGAGTTCCTCGCGAGTCGGCAGGCGGCGGCGGTGGTGGAGCGAAAGATCGTGGTTCATGGAGAGCGGCTGGGGAATACCACGAGGCCAATTGTCGGGAAAACGACAGTTCAGCGACAGGGTATGGCGCCATGATGGCGCAACTGGCGCACTGCCGCCACCCCTCCACTTTTTCTGCCATGACCCAAGCCCCTCCAGCGACTTCTTCCGCCGCCCGCCGAATGGCAACTGGTTTGCCGCGCCGTCGCCTGTTGGCAGGCGCCTTGGCCCTGCCCTGGCTGGGCCTGCCGGTTGCCCAGGCCCAGGAGGGAAGCCTCAAGCTGTGCCAATCCACCGCGCTGACCGGGCCGCTGGGCGACCTTGGGTCGGCCATGCACCTGGGCGCGCAAGCCGCCTTTGCCGCGGCCAACACGCGCGGCGGCGTGAACGGGCGCAAGATTGAATTGGTCACGCTGGACGATGGTTACGAAATCCCCCGTTCGCTGGCCAATATCGACAAATTTCTTGCCGACCTCGCGTGTTTTGCGCTGTTCAACTGCATGGGCACGCCCATGGTCGGCGCGATGATGCCCAAGGTGATCGAATCGGGTATCCCGTTTTTTGCGCCGTTCACTGGTGGCCAGGTCAGCCACGTGGCCGGTGCGCGCAATGTCTTCAACATCCGCGCCAGCTACGCCGACGAGGCCGAAAAGGCCGTACAGCACCTGGCCACACTGGGCATCAAGCGCATTGGCATTGCCTGGCAGAACAACGCTTTCGGTAAGGAAGTGCTGGCCGGCGTGCAGCGGGCCGTGGCGGCAGCCAAACTGCCCAGCCCCCAGGCGGCCACCGTGGAAAACGATGCCTCAGACGCGGCAGCAGCCGCACGCACGCTCTCGGAAGGCAACCCGGAAGCGGTGCTCCTGGGTCTGGCAGGCAAGCCGGCACTGGAATTCGCCAAAGCCTTCCACCCGCTGCGCCGGGGCGTCACCATGTACGCCCTCTCCGTGCTGGGTACCTCCGCCAACATCAGAGCGCTAGGGGACAACGCACGCGGCATGGCGATCTCCCAGGTCGTGCCGCTGCCGGGCAACGCCGTGGTACCCGTGGTACGCGATTTCCAGCAGGCTTGGAAAGCCATAGGCGCGACGGCAGAGCCTTCGCACCTGGCCTTGGAGGGCTACATCAACGCCCGCGTGTTTCTCGAGGCGCTGCAGCGCACGGGGCGCAACCCGACGCGCACAGCGTTCATCGACGCGACCTGGACGCTGCGCAAGCTCGACCTGGGTGGCTTCGACATCAACGCCACGGCGCCCGAGAACAGCGCCTCGCACTTCGTGGAACTGACGCTGGTGGGACCGGGAGGACGCTTCATTCGTTGAGGGGCATGTAATCCGTGCACGGCAAAAGCCACCGGTTTTGGCTGCCCTGCACAGGCGTGCGGGTTTAACCCCATGAGTGTTTTCCCGGTAATTGTCGTCAAAAAGACAAAAAAGCGTCAAAGCGAGTTCTAACATTCCTTTCCATAGCGCGCTGCAAATGCAGTCGACGCCCGCGCACTCCCCCATGCGCACACCGAACAAGGACCACCATGAACCGCACGTTCCCGCAATTGCTACTCCAGCACGCCGCTGAGCGCGCCGACGCACCTGCGCTGCGCGAAAAGGAATACGGTATCTGGCAAACGCACTCCTGGTCCCAATTGGCCAGACTGGTGGAAAAAGTGGCGGCCGGCCTGCAGCAGGCGGGTCTGCAGCGCGGCGAGCACATGGTGGTCATCGGCTCGAACCGGCCGCGCCTCTACGCCACCATGCTGGCAATTCAGACCGTGGGCGCCATTCCTGTGCCGCTGTACCAGGATGCCGTGGCCGCCGAATGCATTTTCCCGCTGACCAACGCTGAAGTACGTTTTGCCATGGTCGAAGACCAGGAGCAGGTCGACAAGCTGCTGGAAATTCGCGACCGCTGCCCGCTGCTGACCCGCATCTGGTTCGACGACCCGCGCGGCCTGCGCAAGTACAGCGAAGACGGCCTGCAGGACATTGAAGCGCTGATGGCTGCAGGCGCGCAGTTTGCCGCAGCGCACCCGGCGTGGTTCCGCGAGACTGTCGCCAAAGCGAGCCCCGAAGAGGTGGCCGCCATGTTCTTCACCTCTGGGACGACAGGCAACCCCAAGGGCGTGGTGCACACGCACGCCACCTTGCTCGACCGCGCCTCGGCCGGCGCCGAGTTCGACAAGCTCACGAGCAGCGAGGAGGTGCTGGCCTACCTGCCGCCGGCCTGGATTGGCCAGAACATCTTCAGCTACGCGCAGTGGCTGGCCTGTGGCTACGTGGTGAACTGCCCGGAGTCGGCCAGCACCGTCTCCATCGACCTGAAGGAGGTTGGGCCCACGTACTACTTTGCACCGCCGCGTATTTTTGAAGGTTTGCTGACCAGCGTGACGATTCGCATGGAGGACGCAGGCCTCATCAAGCGCAAGATGTTTGCCGCCTGCATGGCACTGGCGCAACGCGTAGGGCCGGCCTTGATGGACGGCCAGCCCGTGGGGGCCTGGGACCGCCTGAAGTACGCGCTGGGCAACCTGCTGGTCTACGGGCCACTGCGCAACAACCTGGGTTTCTCACGCGTACGCGTGGCCTACACCGCAGGCGAAGCCATCGGCCCCGATCTGTTCAGTTTCTATCGCTCCATTGGCATCAACCTCAAACAGCTCTACGGCTCCACCGAGACCGCCGTGTTCGTCTGCCTGCAACCCGACAACCAGGCCCGGGCCGACACCGTGGGGGTGCCGATTCGCGGTGTCGAGATCAAGGTGGCCGACAACGGTGAAATCCTGGTCAAGTCGGCCGGCCTGCTCAAGGGGTACTACAAGAACCCCGAAGCCACGGCCGAAGTGCTCACGGCAGACGGCTGGTACCACACCAGCGACGCCGGTTTTCTCGATGCGCATGGGCATCTAAAGATCATCGACCGCGTGAAGGACGTCGGCCGCATTCAGGGCGGCGCCAACGACGGCGCCATGTTCGCGCCCAAGTACGTGGAGAACAAGCTCAAGTTTTTCCCCCACATCAAGGAAGCGGTGGCCCTGGGCGACCGGCGCGAAAAGGTGTGCGTGATGGTCAATATCGACTTCGACGCGGTGGGCAACTGGGCCGAGCGGCGCAACCTCCCGTACGCCGGCTATACCGACCTGGCGCAGAAACCCGAGGTGTACGAACTTATCAAGGGGTGCGTGGAAAAGGTCAATGCCGACCTGGCCACCGACACCTTGCTCGCCGGTAGCCAGGTCAGCCGCTTCCTTGTTCTGCACAAGGAACTCGATGCCGACGACGGCGAGCTGACCCGCACCAACAAAGTCCGCCGAGGCTTCATCGCCGAGAAGTATGGCGTGCTCGTCGACGCCCTCTATTCCGGCAAGAGCGAGCAATACATTGAAACCCAGGTCAAGTTCGAGGATGGCCGCACGGGCAGCGTCAGCGCCACGCTCAAGATCTCGGACACCAAAACATTCGCCCCGGTGAAAACAGCCGCCTGAGACCGCAACCATGAACCACAAGAAGATCGGCGATGTCGTGCTGGATGTGAACAACATCAGCCTGCGCTTTGGCGGCGTCAACGCGCTGACCGACATTTCCTTCGACGTGCGCGAGCACGAGATCCGCTCCATCATCGGGCCCAACGGCGCCGGCAAGAGCTCGATGCTCAACTGCATCAATGGCGTCTACACGCCGCAGCAAGGCTCCATCACCTTTCGCGGCCAGACCTTCTCACACATGAATTCGCGCCAGGTGGCCGAGATGGGCATTGGCCGCACCTTCCAGAACCTGGCGCTGTTCAAGGGCATGAGCGTGATCGACAACATCATGACCGGCCGCAATCTCAAGATCAAAAGCAACATCCTGATGCAGGCATTGCGCATCGGGCCTGCCGAGCGCGAGGAAATCGCCCACCGTGAGTTCGTCGAACACATCATCGACTTCCTGGAAATCCAGGCACATCGCAAAACCCCGGTGGGCCAGCTCCCCTACGGCCTGCAAAAACGCGTGGACCTGGGCCGGGCGCTCGCCATGGAGCCGCAGGTGCTGCTGCTTGACGAGCCCATGGCCGGCATGAATGTGGAAGAAAAGCAGGACATGTGCCGCTTCGTCCTTGACGTGAACGACGAGTTCGGCACGACCATCGTGCTCATCGAGCACGACATGGGCGTGGTGATGGACATCTCCGACCGCGTCGTGGTGCTTGACTATGGCAAGAAGATCGGAGACGGCGAGCCCGAAGCCGTGCGCAACAGCGAAGACGTCATTGCCGCCTACCTCGGCACCAGCCACTAACGACAAGACGCGCCGGAGCACTTACCACCATGGCATTTTTTCTCGAAACCCTGATCGGCGGCCTGATGGCAGGCATGCTGTATTCACTCGTCGCGCTCGGCTTTGTGCTCATCTACAAGGCCTCCGGCGTGTTCAACTTTGCCCAAGGCGCCATGGTGCTGTTTGCCGCCCTGGCCATGGCGCGTTTTGCCGAATGGTTCCCGGGCTGGACGGGTATTGCCAACCCGGTGCTGGCCAATATTGCGGCCTTCGTCTTCGCCGGTGTGCTGATGTTCATCGTCGCCTGGCTGGTCGAGCGCTTGGTGCTGCGCCACCTGGTCAACCAGGAGGGCGCCACGCTGCTCATGGCAACGCTGGGCATCGCCTACTTCCTCGAAGGCCTGGGCCAAAGCATGTTTGGCAGCGACATCTACCCCATCGAGATCGGCATGCCCAAGGACCCGGTGTTCCTGTTCGACAAGGTGTTTCCTGGCGGCATTCTGGTGAACCAGGAGGATGTCGTCGCCGCAGGCATCGCCGCGGCACTGGTCATTGCGCTGACCATTTTCTTCCAGAAAACCAAGACGGGCCGTGCGCTGCGCGCGGTCGCCGACGACCACCAGGCAGCGCAATCCATCGGCATTCCGCTGGGCCGCATCTGGGTCATTGTGTGGTGCGTGGCGGGTGCCGTGGCGCTCGTCGCCGGAATGATCTGGGGCTCCAAGCTGGGCGTGCAGTTCTCGCTCACCACGATTGCCCTGCGCGCGTTGCCCGTCGTCATTCTTGGAGGCCTCACCTCGGTGCCCGGCGCCATCATCGGCGGCCTGATCATTGGCGTGGGCGAAAAGCTCTCGGAGGTGTATCTGGGCCCGTACGTGGGCGGTGGCATTGAAATCTGGTTTGCGTATGTGCTGGCGCTGGTGTTTCTTCTCTTCAGGCCCCAGGGCTTGTTCGGAGAAAAGATCATCGACCGCGTGTAACCCATAACAAGAACGACAGGACATCCCATGCTCTACCGCGAAAACGGCCAGTTCAAGACCAGCTACCGCTCCGACCAGCAGATTTTCCCGATTGCACAGGATCGCATCGCCATCGGCCTGCTGCTGGCAGTCGCCTTCATTGGCGTGCCGCTGTTTGCCAGCGAGTACCTCTACACCTCCATCCTGATCCCGTTCGTCATCATGTCGCTCGCTGCCTTGGGCGTGAACGTGCTGGTGGGCTACTGCGGCCAGATCTCCCTGGGATCGGCCGCCTTCATGGCGGTGGGGGCGTATGGCGCCTACAACTTCTACGCGCGCATCCCGGGGCTGCCGCTGATTCCCACGCTCATTCTGGGCGGCCTGTGCGCCATGTTCTTCGGCATCCTCTTTGGCCTGCCGAGTCTGCGTGTGAAGGGCCTGTACCTGGCGGTGGCGACGCTGGCCGCGCAGTTCTTCAGCGACTGGATGTTCCTGCGCATCCAGTGGTTCACCAACGATTCGCCGTCGGGCTCAGTCTCCGTCAACAACCTCAAAGTGCTCGGCATGGCGCTCGATTCGCCCATGGCCCGCTACCTGTTCTGCCTGTCACTGCTGGCGGTGATTGCCCTGCTGGTCAAGAACCTGGTGCGCGGTGCCATTGGCCGCGAATGGATGGCGATCCGCGACATGGATGTGGCCGCCGCTGTGATCGGCATTCGCCCCATGTACGCCAAGCTCAGCGCTTTTGCCGTCAGCTCCTTCATCATCGGCATGGCCGGGGCGCTGTGGGGCTTCATTCACCTGGGGTCCTGGGAGCCGGCAGCGTTCTCGGTCGAACTGTCGTTCCGGTTGCTGTTCATGGTGATCATTGGCGGCCTGGGTTCCGTCATGGGCAGCTTCTTTGGCGCGGCCTTCATCGTCATCCTGCCGATTGCGCTCAGTCGCCTGCTGCCTACGCTGGGCGATCTGGTGGGTATCGAGTTGTCGACCGCGACGGTCTCGCACGTCGAACTCATGACCTTTGGCGGCCTGATCGTCTGGTTCCTGATCGTCGAGCCCCATGGTCTGGCCAAGCTGTGGTCCATGGGCAAGCAAAAGCTCCGGCTCTGGCCGTTCCCGCATTGATTCCCCCGTGCTTCAACACTTTCATTAAAGGAGACATCCATGAAGCTATCGAAACTCTTGATCACCGCCACCGTGGTGGCCGCTGGGGCAGCGACGCTGTCCACCAGCGCATTCGCGCAAGCGAAGGAGCAGTTCTTCCCGCTGCTCTCCTACCGCACCGGCCCCTACGCACCCAACGGCACGCCCTGGGCCAACGGCAAGCAGGATTACCTGAAGATGATCAACGCCCGCGACGGCGGCATCAACGGCGTCAAGCTCACCTTCGAGGAATGCGAAACCGGCTACGCCACCGACCGCGGCGTCGAGTGCTACGAACGCCTCAAGGTCCATCCCGGCGTCAGCCTGATCGACCCGCAATCGACTGGCATCACCTTTGCGCTGACGGAAAAGGCCCCTGCCGACAAAATTCCGCTGCTGACCGTGGGCTACGGTCTGTCGATGTCCGCAGACGGCATGGCGTTCAAGTGGAACTTCGAAATGATGGGCAGCTACTGGACGGGCGCCGACATCATCCTGCAATCCATCGGCAAGTCGCTCGGCGGCATGGACAAGCTCAAGGGCAAGAAAATCGCCCTCGTGTACCACGACAGCCCGTTCGGCAAGGAACCCATTCCTCTGCTCGAAGAGCGCGCCAAGATGCACGGTTTCAACCTGCAGTTGCTCCCTGTGACCGCCCCTGGCGTGGAGCAAAAAGCCACCTGGCTGCAAGTGCGCCAGAGCCGTCCTGACTACGTACTGCTGTGGGGCTGGGGCGTGATGAACTCCACCGCGCTCAAGGAAGCGCAGGCCACGGGCTATCCGCGCGACAAGATGTACGGCGTCTGGTGGGCCGGTGCCGAGCCTGACGTGCGCGACGTCGGCATGGGCGCCAAGGGCTACCACGCACTGGCGCTCAATGGCTCTGGCAAAGACCAAAAGGTCATCCAGGACATCATGAAGTACGTGCAGGACAAGGGCCAGGGCACGGGCCCCAAGGACGAAGTCGGCTCGGTGCTGTACACCCGCGGCGTGATGATCCAGATGCTCGGCGTGGAAGCCGTGCGCCGTGCGCAAGAGCGTTTTGGCAAGGGCAAGGTCATGACCAGCGAGCAGGTGCGCTGGGGGCTTGAGAACCTCAACCTCGACCAGAAGAAGATTGATGCCATGGGCTTTGGCGGCATCATGCGGCCGGTATCGACCAGCTGCGCCGACCACATGGGTTCGAGCTGGGCCCGCATCCAGACCTGGGACGGCGCCAAGTGGAACATCGCGCCCGAGTGGTACCAGGCCGACGAGCAGATCTTGAAGCCCATGGTCAAGGCTGCTGGCGACAAGTACCTGGCCGACAAGAAAATGCAGCGCCGTGAAGCGGCGGATTGCAATTCTTGATTAGGAGCAACCCCCTGAGGCGCTGCGCGCCTTCCCCCTTCTCTTGCAGCGCTGCGCGCTGCGGAAGGGGGACGCTCCCGGTGCTGCGGGGCGGCCCTTGCACGGGAGCCCTGGTATTTGGGCGCGCCAGTTGCGCAGGTCCAGGGGCGCATATATAGCTCACGGCGGCTGCACTGCAGCCGCCAATCGAGAGGGTTGGCACATACGGGTCTCAGCCCTCCCGATTGGCACAAAAGGTCAACGCTATGGAACCAAAAAACATCGTCCTCAACGTCAACGGCATCGAGGTGATCTACAACCACGTGATCCTGGTGCTCAAAGGCGTCTCGCTGCAGGTGCCCGAGGGCGGCATCGTCGCCATCCTGGGGGGCAATGGCGCGGGCAAAACCACCACGCTGCGCGCCATTTCCAACCTGCTCGAAGGCGAGCGCGGCGAAGTGACCAAGGGCTCGATCGAGCTGCGCGGCGAGCGCATCGAAAACCTCACACCAGCCGATCTGGTCAAGCGCGGCGTGGTGCAGGTGATGGAAGGGCGCCACTGCTTCGCGCACCTGACCATCGAGGAAAACCTGCTCGCAGGCGCCTACACGCGCAGCGACAAGGGCGAGATCGCCGCCAACCTCGACAAGGTCTACACCTACTTCTCGCGCCTGAAGACACGCCGCAACTCGCAGGCCGCCTACACCTCGGGCGGCGAGCAGCAGATGTGCGCCATCGGCCGGGCCATCATGGCCAACCCCAGCATGGTGCTGCTCGACGAGCCCTCCATGGGCCTGGCGCCGCAAATCGTTGAAGAGGTGTTCAACATCGTCAAGGACCTCAACGCCAAGGAGGGCGTGACCTTCCTGCTCGCCGAGCAGAACACCAACATGGCGCTCAAGTACGCCGACTACGGCTACATCATGGAATCGGGCCGGGTGGTGATGGACGGCGCTGCGGCCGACCTGGCCAACAACGAAGACGTCAAGGAGTTTTATCTGGGCGTTGGTGGCGGCGAGCGCAAGAGCTTCAAGGACGTCAAGAGCTACAAACGCCGCAAGCGCTGGTTGGCCTAGGCTCCCCCTATGTCGCTTCGCTCCATCCCCCAAGGAACGCCTCCGGTGGACCGGCGGAGCCAGATCCACGGTGGCGCTGGCTTTGGCGGCGTGCGAGTTGTGACGCGGGTGACGGAGCGGAGCGCAATAGAAAGTTCGAACAGAATACTACTTATTTCATAGCTGCTCACGCTTTATAGATAAGCGCTAGAGGCTAATTTCATATAAATTCTTACCCCACAGGAACCAGGCATGACCAAGTTCTACGACGCCCTGGAAACCCGCAGCCCGCAGGAACGCGAAGCCGCGCTAATGGCCGCGTTGCCGGGCCAGGTGGCGCACGCGCAACAGCGCGCACCGGCGTTTGCGCAGATTCTTGCCGGCGTCGATGCCGCAGCCGTCACCACGCGCGCAGCGCTGGCGCGCCTGCCGGTCACGCGCAAGCACGAATTGCTCGAACGCCAGAGTGCCGAACGGGAACAGCACCTGTTTGGCGGCTTTGCGACACAAGGCTTTGGCGCTGCCATGCCGCGCGTGTTTGCCAGCCCGGGCCCTATCTACGAACCCGAGGGAACGCGGCCGGATTACTGGCGCATGGCGCGTGCGCTGTACGCGGCGGGCTTTCGCTCCGGCGAGCTGGCGCACAACTGCTTTTCCTACCACTTCGTCCCTGCCGGCTCGATGATGGAGTCGGGCGCCTTCGCGCTGGGCTGTACGGTGTTCCCCGGCGGCACCGGCCAGACCGAGCAACAGGTGCTGGCCATGGCCCACATGCGGCCGGCCGGGTACATCGGCACCCCGAGCTTTCTCAAGCTCATTCTGGAAAAGGCCGCCGAACTGCACCTGCCCCTGCCCAGCGTCACCAAGGCGTTGCTGTCGGCCGAAGCGTTTCCGCCCTCGCTGCGCGACTGGCTGGCCGAGCGCGGCATTGCTGGCTACCAATGCTACGGCACGGCCGACCTGGGGCTGATTGCCTACGAAACCGAGGCGCGCGAGGGCCTGGTGCTGGACGAAGGTGTGATTGTCGAAATCGTGCGCCCCGGCACGAACGACCCCGTGCCCGAGGGCGAGGTCGGCGAGCTGGTGGTCACCACGCTCAACACCGACTACCCGCTGATCCGCTTTGGCACCGGCGACCTTTCGGCTGTGCTGCCCGGCGCCTGCCCCACGGGCCGCACCAACACCCGCATCAAAGGCTGGATGGGCCGCGCCGACCAAACCACCAAGGTGCGTGGCCTCTTCGTCCACCCCGGCCAGATTGCCGCCGTGGCAGCGCGTTTCCCCCAGGTGCTGCGCGCGCGCCTGGTGGTCACGGGCGAGATGGCCAACGACCAGATGCTGCTGCGCGTCGAAACCACCGAGACCGCATCCGGTCTGGCCGAGCGCCTGCAAGACGCGGTGCGCGAACTCACCAAGTTGCGCGGCGAAGTGGAACTGGTGGCGCCAGGCAGTCTGCCCAATGACGGCAAGGTCATTGAAGACGCGCGCAGTTACCGTTGATACGTGGCTTTCGCGAGAACAGGCGAGAGGCCAGCGCTTGCGATAAGCACGGCCTCTGAATCAACGTGGCCCAAGCCAGCGGACACCGCGCAAGGGTCGCCCCGCCGCGCTGGTGCCGTCCCCCTTCCGCAGCGCAGCTTCAAGAGAAGGGGCTTGGAGCCGCGGCTCCAAGCCTGCCTGCGCAGGCTTGGACGGCTCGGAAGGGCTGCCGCCTCTGGCGGCTGCTCGGAGCAAAGAAGCGGCTCAGAGGGTTGCCTCTCTAAGTTCCCCAGACCACGTCGGCCTCTTCCGCCGCGCTGCGTCTAAGCATGTCGAGAAACGGCGCCGCGCGTTGGCGCAGCGTGACGCGGTCCTGCGCATCGCCGCCCTCCTCCGGTGCGCCTGCTGTTTCGTCCACGTCGCCAGAAGGAGCCGCGCCGCGCTTCTCGGCCGCCACGGCGGCCTCAATGGCGGCAATAGCGAAGGGAATTTGTGCCACGGTGACGATGCCCTGCGCGGTGGGCTCCTTGCCCATGATTTTCAGGAGGCGCCTACCTTGGGCGTCCAGCATGATCAGGTCGGCGGTGGCGCGGGATTTGAACTTGTAGAGCATGGAGCAGACCTCACATAAAGCGCGTCGCGCACAAAAGGATAGTCTGATTGTGCCCCGCGCAGAGGGCCGTAGGACGGATCGCCGTTCGGGCGAATCGACAGCATCTGGTACAGCGCCATCCAGCCCTGCTCGAAGCCCAGCGCACTGCCGGCGAGGTACAGGCGATAGGCACGCAGCGCGCGTTCGGCGCTCTCCGCTCCGATCTGCGCGGTCAGCACCGCGCGGGCCTCGGGCAACTGGCGCTCCAGCGCATCGGACCAGGCCCACAGCGTGCGCGCATAGTGCGGCCGCAGGTTTTCGGTATCGACCATTTCCAGACCCGCGGCAGCGGTGTCTCGCAGCAACTGGCTCACATGCAGCAGTTCGCCACCCGGAAAGATGTAGCGCTCGATGAAATCACCGAGCCCGGCGCCGAGCTGCGCGCTGCCGACGGCCGCGGCCGTGATGCCATGGTTGAGCACCATGCCACCTGGCCTGACCAGGGCATGCACGATGTCAAAGTAGCGCCGCATATGCACCCGCCCGACATGCTCCAGCATGCCCACGGATGCCAGCTTGTCAAAGGGCTGTACCGGGACAAACTGCCGGTAGTCGCACAGTTCGATCCGGACACGCCCGGCCAGGCCCAGCTCGGCGATGCGCTGCCCGACATAGGCATGCTGGTGGCGCGAGAGCGTAATACCCGTGGCCTGCACCCCATAGTGCTGCGCCGCCCACAGCAGCAAGCCGCCCCAGCCGGCGCCGATGTCCAGGAAGCGCTCACCGGGAGCCAGGCGCAGCTTGCGGCAGACATGGTCCAGCTTGGCCTCCTGCGCTGCCGCCAGATCCATGCCGTTTTCGCGGAAATAGGCACAGGAATACACGCGGCGCGGGTCCAGCCACAGTGTGTAAAAGTCGTCCGACAGATCGTAGTGGAACCGCACCTGCCGGGCATCGCGCTCGGGAGAATGCAAACGCATGGACCGCGCCCAGGCCCGCAGCCTGCGCCAGCCGCCGGTTTCCTCTTGTGCAGGATCGGAGGCGAGAAAACCGGTGGCCGCCAGCATGAGGGCCCGCACGCTGCCTTCAAGCGCTACGTCGCCCTCGACAATCGCGCGGCCGACATGGCCCAGGCGCCCCGCCGCCAGCGCCGCGAGGGCGGTAGGGCCGCGAAAGCGCAGCGCCACATCGGGGCGCTCCGGTCCCACGCGGCTACCGCCCGGCAGTTCCAGCGCCAAGGCCACCGGCAGTTGCGCCAGCCGTGCGTCAAGTGTGCTCAGCCAATGGTTCATGGCCCGACATTCTTGGACGCAGCCGAGAGACACGTCAAGCCTTGGGATTTGTACGAAAAATCCATGAAAGCAGCCTCTTTCGCTTATTCTTATGGCATTGCTTGCTATCAAATTCAAACTCCACTCGGGCGATAGGCCTACAGCACCCTGCCCCCAAACCGGTCGACAGGCCGACTTCGCATGAATCGGTAAAAATCGCCCAGCCCTGCAAGCGGGTGCGAAGCCACTTCCTTGCGCCCACACGCCGCCCTGTCGCCTGCCGAGTCCTTGCCATGCCCACCACCACGATCTACCACAACCCCCAATGCAGCACCTCGCACAAGGCGCTGGCGCTGCTGCGCGAGCACGGCCTGGAGCCGCAGATCGTCGAATACCTGAAAACCCCGCCCGACCGCGCCTCGCTGCAGGCGCTGATCACCGCGAGCGGCCGCCCGGTCAGCGATTTCGTGCGCGCCAAGGAGGCGCTCTTCGATGAGCTGCAACTGGGGGCACAGGGCGTGACGGATGCCCAGCGGCTCGATGCTCTCGCGGCCCACCCGCGACTGCTGGAGCGCCCTATCGTCATCACGGAGCGAGGCACCCGCCTGGGGCGGCCGCTGGAGGCGCTCCTCGACATCCTGCCGCCGACGCCCTGAGCTGCCCCAAACACCCGCTCTGTGCAGATGCAGCCACTGACGCGCGATGTCCTGCTGCTGGGCAGTGGCCAGTTGCTGAGCTATGCCTCGTCGTACTACCTGCCGGCCCTGCTCGCCGCCCCCATGGCGAGCGCCACCGCCACGCCGCTGCCGTGGGTGCTGGCGGCGTTTTCGCTGGCCTTGGTCGTCTCGGCCCTCATCGGTCCGATGGCGGGTCGCTGCATCGACCGCCATGGCGGACGCCTGGTCTTGCTGCTGAGCAATCTGTTGTTTGCCGCTGGCCTGCTGGCGCTGGCCAGCGCCCAGGGACCCGTGAGCCTGCTGGCCGCATGGGCGCTGCTGGGACTGGCCATGGGCGCGGGCTTGTACGAAGCAGCGTTTTCCGCTCTGGTGGGGCTGTATGGTCAGAAGGCACGCGGCGGTATCACCGGTATCACGCTGCTGGGTGGCTTTGCCAGCACCCTGGGCTGGCCACTGACCGCCTGGATGGAGGCGCGCTGGGGGTGGCGCGGTGCCTGTCTGGGCTGGGCCGCTCTGCATCTGCTGGTGGGCCTGCCGCTGCATGCCTGGCTGTCCCGGCCAAAACGCGCGGCACGCTCGCAACCACTGCCGCACGGCACCCACGCACCCCTACCAATGTCCGAAAGCCGCGCAGTGGCAGCGCCCCCAGAACATGCGTGGCGCACGACGCTGCTGCTTTCGCTGGTCTTTGCCATTGCCTGGTTTGGCAGCACGTCCCTGGGCACGCACTTGCCACAGGTGCTACAGCTCACGGGCCTCACGCTGACCCAGGCCATCGCCATTGCCTCCCTGGTCGGTCCGGCACAAGTCGCGGGGCGGCTGATCGATTTCGGCCTCAGGCGCAGGTTCCCTGCCCTGCTGTCGGCCAAGCTGGCGACGCTCGCGCACCCAGTGGGCGCGGCGCTCCTGTTGCTGCTGGGCGCCCCCGCGGCGCTGGCGTTCACGCTGCTGCACGGCGCGGGCATCGGCGTGCTGACGATTGCCAAGGGCACGCTGCCCCTGCTGTACTTCGGCGCACACGGCTACGGCGAGCGCCAGGGCCTGCTCATGCTGCCCGCGCGCATCGGCCAGGCGCTGGCGCCGGTGGTGTTCAGCTTGCTGCTGCAGCGCCTGGGCGTTGCCGCGCTGCTGGTGACCAGCGGACTGGGCCTGCTGGCCTGGCTGGCCCTGCGCGCCCTGGGGGAACCCCCGGCGCGCCTCGCCACTCCCAGCGCATGATGTTCTTTCCCCGCTTGCCCGCCACGGTGCGCCGTCTGGGGCTTGCCCTGGCCACCGGCCTGCTGCTGACCGCCTGCGCGCAGGGCGGAGGCGAACTGGCGTACTACTGGCAATCGGTCAGCGGCCATGCCCGGTTGATGGCGGCGGCCGAGCCCATCGACGCGTGGATCGCCCGCCCCGGCCTTGCCCCCGCGCTGCGCGAGCGCCTGCTGCTGGCCAAGCGGGCGCGTGCCTTTGCGGTGCGCGAGCTGCATTTGCCCGACAACGCCAGCTACCACCGCTACGCCGACCTGCACCGTGCGAGCGCCGTCTGGAACGTAGTGGCGGCGCCGCCCTATTCGCTGCAGTTGCACACCTGGTGCTTTCCGGTGCTGGGCTGCGTGGGCTACCGCGGCTACTTCAACCCGAACGACGCCAATGCCGAGGCTGCGCGTCTCGCTGCCACGGGCCTGGAGGTGGACGTGTACGGCGTGCCAGCGTACTCGACGCTGGGCGCCATGAACTGGGCCGGCGGCGACCCGCTGCTGAACACCTTCGTGCACTGGCAGGAGGGCGATTTCGTGCGTCTTTTGTTCCACGAACTGGCGCACCAGGTGGTCTATGCCGATGGCGACACATTGTTCAACGAATCCTTCGCTACCGCCGTGGGCCGCATCGGCAGCGCGGCCTGGCTGCGCAGCGAGGCAGGCCCGCAAGCACGCGCCGAATTCGCCGCCAGCCAGGCGCGGCGCGAGGCGTTTCGCCGCCTGACGCGCGAAACACGCACACGGCTGGAAGAACTTTATGGACAAAAAGAGGCTCTAGCGCAGGAGCCACAAGCGCTTGAAGCTATGAAAAAAGAAGCGATGGCGCAATTTCGCGCGCGCTACCAGCGCCTTGCGGACGGCTGGCACCTGCCGCCCGCCCAGCGCGCCGGCTACGACCACTGGGTCGCCACGGCCAACAACGCCAGCTTTGGTGCGCAAGCGGCCTACGACGAACTGGTCCCGGCGTTTGAAGCCCTGTTCGAGCAGTCGGGCCGCGACTGGCCCAGGTTTTATGATGCGGTCAAAGCCCTGGCCCACCAGAGTGCTGCGCAGCGCCTGGCCGCGCTGCGCGCCCTGATGAAGCCGCCCTCCACCGCCGCGAAAGACCTGCCCCGTGCCTGACATCAACCTCCACCGCAAGCACCAGCTGGGCCTGCCCGCCGCGCGCAAGGTCGCGCTGCAATGGGCCGAGAAAGCCGAGGAAAAGTTCGATATGGACTGCACCTACGAAGAGGGCGAAGACCAGGACACGCTGTACTTCACCCGCGCCGGCATCAAGGGAACGCTGGACGTGTTTCCAGACGCGCTGGACTTTCATGCCGAACTCGGTTTTCTGGTGGGCGCCTTCAAGGACCGCATTGAAGCCGAACTCATCGAACAACTCGACAAGATGCTGGCACCCGCTGCGGCGCGCAAGCGCAAAGTCGCGGCCAAAAAATAGCGTGCGTAAAAAAACCCCGCATTGCGGGGTCTCTGTCGTGCGCCCTTGAGGGCCCGTCTTGTGTGGCGTCAGTTGGCGCAGAGCGCTTTCTGCAGGCCTATGGAATAGGCGCGAATCGCTCAGGGCCACCGCGCAAGGGCCGCCAGTACCCTCCCATACGGGCGCTGGTGGCGCTCCCCCTGCCCGCATCGCGCAGCGATGCGAGAGCGGGAGAAAAGCGCGCAGCGCCGCAGGGGGATGTTCCCAATTACCCGCCCTTCTTCGAGCGCTTGCCTGGGTTCTTCTTGCTGCGCGTGGCAACGCCACGCTCCAGGCTCACGCGCTGGCCACGGCCGCCCGTGGGCAGGTTGGCGCCCGGCAGCGGCTTGGGCTGGGGGGTGAATTTGCGGTCTGCTTCAGTAACGATCTTGTTGCCCATGGCGAATCTCAGTGAAAAGGTGGGAAAACCGCTATTAGGCCATAGCCCACGAAGGCACTCCGCCGCAGCCTAGCTCAGCGAGGCGATCAGGTCGATGTACTGCTGGCGCGCGGCGTCCTGCCCGGTGCCCTTGAGCTTGGCCCAGGCATCCCACTTGGCGCGGCCCACCATGTCGGAGAAGCTGGGTTTCTTCTCGGCGTTGTCGCCGCTGCTGGCCTGCTTGTACAGCGCGTAAATTTGCAGCAGCGTGGCGTTGTCGGGGCGCTCGCTCAAGTTTTTCGATTGGGCGACGGCAGCTTCAAAACGGTCGTTCAGGTCGGACATGCAAGGCTCCTGGGTCAATGGGCTGGAAATCGGGTTGGGGAAAGAACGGGGGCGACAAAAGCGCCAGCCCGCGTATCTTGTGCCTATCTTAGAACGTGTTCGCGCGCGCTCCAGCGCTGCGCGTGGACAATACCTTGCAGCGCGGCCTGCGCAGGCCATTCTTCACTCTCCAGGACGCCCATCACCATGGTGACCCGCACCCTTCGCACCACGTCCCACACGGGCAGCAGCCCCACACCCAGCAGCCAGACAGGCTCCAGCCCTGTTGGCGGCCGGGCACTCAGTGGCTCCACAGCGCTTTTGCATTCGCCGCCGGGCGCCCTGGCGCTGGAGGCTGCGCGCAGCGTCGAAAAGAACGTGCGCCGCGCAGCCAGTGGCATGCTGGGCCTCTCGGGCGAGCGTATGAGCAAGGTGGATACCGCCTGGCTGCGCATGGACTGCCCGAGCAACCTGATGCTGATCAACGGCGTCTGGGCCGTCTCGCCCGGCATCACGCTGGCCCAATTGCGCGACCGTGCCGCGCAGCGCCTCACGCAGTACCCGCGCTTTCGCCAGCGCGTGGTCCAGGACGCCGCCGGCGCGACCTGGGTGGAAGACGAGCGTTTCGATATCGCCGCACACGTCGAACCGCTCACACTCAAGCGCAAGCGTGGCCAGAGCCACCAGCAGGCCTTGGCCGACGCCGTGGGGCGCCTGGCGAGCGTGCCTCTGAACGCGCGCCGCCCCCTGTGGCATTTTTATCTCGTGGAAAACTTCGTCGGCGAAGACGGCGAGCCGGGCAGTGCGCTCATCGTGCGCATCCACCACTGCATTGCCGACGGCATTGCGCTGATCTCGGTCATCATGTCGCTGGTCGATGGCGGCTCCGAGCCCCCCAAGCGCCAGCACCGCTCGCCAGCGGGTGCCGAGGATTGGCTTTCCGACGCGCTGATCAAACCCCTGGCCGGGCTCACGGTGCGCGCCATCGACATGGCGGGCGAAGGTGCGGCGCGCTCACTGCACGCCCTGCTCGACCCCGAAAAAGCCATGCAGCACGGCCTGGCCGGCTCAGCGGACGCGGCGCGCATGGCCTGGCAAGTGGTAAACGATGCGGCCGCGCTGGCGCTGATGCCTGACGACTCGCCCACACGCCTCAAAGGCGAGCCTGGCACGGCCAAGCGCGTTGCCTGGTGCCCGCCGCTGCCACTGGACGACGTCAAGGCCGTAGGCCGGGCGCTGGGCTGCTCGGTGAACGATGTGCTGCTGTCCTGCGTGGCCGGGGCCATCGGTGGCTATTTGCGCGACTGCGGCGACGACACTGCGGGCAAAGAGATTCGCGCCATGATCCCGGTGAATCTGCGCCCCATGGAAGAGGCCTGGAAGCTGGGCAACCACTTTGGCCTGGCGCCGCTGGTGCTGCCCATTGGCATCGAAAACCCGATCAAGCGCATCTACGAGGTGCGCCACCGCATGGCGGCGCTCAAGGGCAGCACCCAGCCGCTGCTGGCGTTCGGCCTGCTGGCCGTGGCCGGGCTGATGGTCAAACCGGCGCAGGACGCGCTGCTCAACCTGTTCGGCCGCAAGACCACCGCGGTGATGACCAACGTGCCCGGCCCGCGCGAGCCGCTCGCCCTCTGCGGCGCGCGTGTCACGCAGTGCATGTTCTGGGTGCCGCAGACGGGCAGCGTGGGGCTGGGCGTTTCGATCCTGAGCTACGGCGGGGGCGTGCAGTTTGGCGTGATCACCGACACCGTGCTGTGCCCCGAACCGCAGCGCATCATTGATGCCTTTGCACCGGAATTCGAGGCGCTCTCCACCATGACGCTGATGCTGCCCTGGGGGCCGGAGGAGTAGGTGCCGGGCGAGGCAATCGAGGCTGCGCCCAACATTCCGGGATGGGGGTCAGAGCCCGAGTTTCGCTGCGCGAAATCGCGATCTGACCCCCATGCCCGCGCCGCCAGTGCTGCTGGCGCCGTTGCGCAGAAAAGCTATTAATTAGATAGCTGTTTGCGCTTTATCCATAAGCGCTAGAGCCAGAAAACGCTCAAGAAATCAAACCCTGCACCGCCTGGAACAGCGCCTGCCGCGCCTGGCTGATGATCTGCCCGCGCCAGGCATCCGTGTCGGTGTAGAACGCAGCCAGCATGTCGGCCTTGATCTGCGCCGCCTGTTCGACCGGCGCCTCGGGGTGCTGGTGCAGCCAATGCTCGGCGCGCAGGGCCTGGAGTGTCTGCAAGATCGGCAGCGTGCCGTATTCGAGCGCGATGCCGGTGTACTCGGCCTGCGGGCATTCGCCGTAGATGGCGGTCCACATCAACCCCGTCAGCAGCGCCGAACTCGACGAACCGTCGTAGATCGAAGTCACCGGCGTGGTGCCGCCCCCGCCCCACCAGGCCCGCGCCCGCGCCAGCGCGGCCGCGTCGTTGCTGCCAGCGTAGATGCGCTCACCAATGCCGCTGGGGCCGAGGCCGGTGTGCAGGTCGATCCACGCAACGTGCCGGGCAGCGCTGCCGTGTGCACGCAGCACGCTGCGCAGTGTGCGGTTGCTCCAGGTGGGCGCCTGCCCCCCAAAAAACAGGCCCCCTTCGAATTCGTACTGCCCGCCGGAGATGGCCGCCTGCCAGGCCGCTTCACCCTTGGTAGCGAGGTAGTGCTGCACGGCAGCCTGGTTGTCCGCATTGGGCGGCCACGCGTCGGGCAGCAGCAGCGGCGCAATCTCGCGGTAGCCCGCGTTCACGGGCAGGGGTTGGCTGAAATCCTGGAAATTGCGGTTCAGGTCCACGTTCTCATGCGTGGTGCGGCGCAGGTGCGAAAAACCGTAGGGGTTGAGCGCGTGCACGTAGAGCACCGCCACGCCGGCCGACCGCGCCTGCGCGCGCCATTCCTCGTCGTGCAGCGCAAAGACCTGCACACCGCTGCCGCAGTAGCCTTCGACGCCGTGGCAGGCACTGCTGACGATGAGCAGCATTTCGGCATCCATGGTGCCATCTCGCGCCACGTCCATGGCGAGCGCCTCGCCGTCGCGCCCCGCCAGCGGATGCGCATGCGATTCGATCGCCAATCCGCCTGCGGCCGCAGCCTCCAGAAACTGCACCCGGGCGCGGGCATAACTGGCGGCAAAGGCCTGGTTGACGCCGATCATCGCGGCTCCTTTACGCGGCAGCCGCCGCAGCGGCCAGCCATTGCTCGGTCAGGCGAACCCAATAGGTGGCGCCCAGCGGAATCAACTCGTCGTTGAAGTCGTAGCTGGCGTTGTGCAGCGTGCACGGCCCTTCGCCATGGCCAGGCATGCGGTGCGCGCCTTCGCCGTTGGCGATGAAACAGTAAGCGCCGGGGCGCACCTGCAGCATGTAGGCAAAGTCTTCGGCGCCCATGGTGGGTTCCTGCGCCAGCACGTTGGCTTCGCCCACGATCTCCTGCATGACGCGGCGCGCAAACGCAGCTTCCGGCGCGGAATTGACGGTCGGCGGGTAATTGCGCACAAACTCGAAGTCACAGGTGGCCTGGTGCGCCGCGCAGGTGTGCTCGGCCACTTCGCGCATGCGCGCTTCGATCAGATCGAGCACCTCCAGCGTGAAGGTGCGCACCGTGCCTTGCAGTTCGCAGCTCTCGGGCACCACATTGGTGGCCTCGCCGGTGTGGATCATGGTGACGCTGATGACGCCCGCGTCCACCGGCTTCTTGTTGCGGCTGATGATGGTCTGAAAGCCCTGCACCATCTGGCAGGCGATCGGCACCGGGTCGATGCTGGTGTGGGGCAGCGCTGCGTGCCCGCCCTTGCCGTGGATGGTGATCTTGAACTCGTTGGACGACGCCATCACCGGGCCGGGGCTCACGGCGAACTGGCCTACCGCCATGCCGGGCCAGTTGTGCATGCCGAACACGGCTTGCATGTCGAACTGCGTGAACAGGCCGTCGTTGATCATCTCGCGCGCGCCGCCGCCGCCCTCTTCGGCGGGCTGGAAGATCAGGTAGACCGTGCCGTCGAAATGGCGCTCCTTGGCGAAGTGCTGCGCCGCCGCCAGCAGCATGGCGGTGTGGCCGTCGTGGCCGCAGGCGTGCATCTTGCCGGCGTGGCGGCTTGTGTGTGCAAACGCGTTGTGCTCCTGCATGGGCAGCGCATCCATGTCGGCGCGCAGGCCAATGGCGCGTCCGCAGGCGCCGCCGTCGCGCCCGTGCACGATCCCCACCACGCCGGTAGTGCCCAGCCCACGGTGGATGGGGATGCCCCACTCCGTGAGCTTGCTGGCCACCAGATCGGCGGTGCGCACTTCTTCAAAGCACAGTTCGGGGTGGGCGTGGATGTCGCGGCGCAGGCTGGCAATGGCGGCGGCCTGGGTAACGAGGGAGTCGATGACTTGCATGGCGGCTTTCCTTCAGAATGCGCAGTCTAGCCCGGTCGCGCAGATGCTGCCGGGCACGGTTGTTTCTGTTCCTCCTCCGCCATGCCCCTGGATACCGCCATCTTGCCCGTCGCTTCGGCTGCCGCCTCGCACACCGTGCGTGGCGCCTGCCCGCACGATTGCCCCGATACCTGTGCGCTGCTCACCACCGTGGAAAACGGCGTGGCGGTGCGTGTACAGGGCAACCCAGGTCACGCGCACACCGGCGGCGTGCTCTGCGCAAAAGTCTCGCGCTACCCTGAACGCACCTACCACGCCGAGCGCATCCTGCATCCCCTCAAACGCAGTGGCCCCAAAGGCAGCGGCAAGTTCACCCCGGTTTCCTGGGACGAAGCACTGGCCGACATCGCCGCGCGCCTCGCCGCGATCGCCGCGCGCAACCCCGAGGCCATCGTGCCCTACAGCTACGCTGGCACCATGGGGCTGGTGCAGGGCGAAAGCATGGACCGGCGCTTCTTCCACCGCCTGGGGGCCTCGCTGCTGCACCGCAGCATCTGCTCGACCGCCGGCGGCGAGGCGATGGGGCACACGCTGGGCGGCAAGGTCGGGATGAAGGTCGAGTTTTTCGCTGAAGCGAAGCTGATCCTCATCTGGGGCAGCAATTCGATCACCAGCAACCTGCATTTCTGGCGCTACGCCCAGCAGGCCAAGCGCGATGGCGCGCGCCTGGTGTGCATCGACCCGCGCAAGAGCGAAACCGCCGAGAAGTGCCATGCGCACCTGCAACTGCTCCCGGGCACCGACGCCGCGCTGGCGCTCGCGCTGATGCACGAGCTCATCGTGCACGGCTGGCTGGACCACGGCTACCTGGCGCAGCACACGCTGGGCTGGGAGCAGCTGCGCGAGCGCGCGCTTGCCTGGCCACCCGAGCGCGCGGCCGAAATCTGCGCTGTGCCGGTCGAGCAGATTCGCGCACTGGCGCGCGCCTACGGCACCACCCGGCCGGCCGCCATTCGCGTGAACTACGGCGTGCAGCGCGTGCACGGCGGCGGCAATGCGGTACGCGCCATCGCCTGCCTGCCCGCCCTCACAGGGGCCTGGCGCCACCGCGCGGGCGGCGTGCTCCTTTCCTCGTCCAGCCATTTCCCGGTGCAGCGAGACGCCCTGCAGCGCCCGGACCTCATGGGAGCGCGCCGCCCACGCACCATCAACATGGTGACGATTGGCGACGACTTGCTAGCAGAAACCTCGCCAGAGTTCGGCCCGAAAATCGAGGCGCTGGTGGTCTACAACAGCAACCCGGTGGCCGTCGCGCCGGACTCGGCCCAGGTGGCGCGCGGCTTTGCACGCGAAGACTTGTTCACGGTGGTGCTGGAGCACTTCCAGACCGACACCGCCGATTGCGCCGACTACATCCTGCCTGCCACCACGCAACTGGAGCACTGGGACGTGCACCTGGCCTATGGCCATACCGACGTATTGCTGAACCGCCCGGCGATTGCGCCCTGTGGCGAGGCGCGCTCCAACGCCCGCATCTTTCGTGAGCTGGCGGCGCGCATGGGGTTTTCCGAGCCCTGCTTCGCCGACAGCGACGAGCAGCTGTGCCGCCAGGCGTATGGCGAGCAGGTCGATTTCACCGAACTGCTGGAGCACGGCTTTGCCACGCTCCCGGTGCCCGACGCCCCGTTTGCCCATGGAAACTTTCCCACCGCATCCGGCAAGTGCGAATTTTTCAGCGCTGCCCTGGCGGCCGCCGGGCAGGACGGCCTGCCGGACCATGTCCCCAACCATGAACCCGTGGGCCGTTCGGCCGCCTACCCGCTGGCGATGATTTCCCCGCCCGCGCGCAACTTCCTTAATTCAACCTTCGTCAACGTTGCCAGCCTGCAAAAACAGGAAGGCCGGCCGCTGCTGGAAATCCACCCGCAGGACGCCGCCGCACGCGGCATTGCAGACGGCACGGTGGTGCGGGTGTTCAACGACCGGGGCAGCTATGTGTGCCACGCCGAACTGAGCGAACGTGCCCGCCCGGGTGTGGTCAACGGCCTGGGCGTGTGGTGGCGCAAGCTCGGGTTGGAGGGCACCAATGTCAACCAGCTCACCAGCCAGGCCCTGACCGACATGGGCCAGGGGCCGACTTTTTATGACTGCCTGGTGGAGGTGGAGCCCGGCAAAGCGCCGGAATTTGCTACCGAATAAAGAGCTGCAAGCGCTTACTGCATAAGCACTAGGCCCTAATTTCTCTTGTTTTTCTCAGCGAGAAACTCAGCCACGCCAGTAGTTGTTGGCGGCTGAGACGGTCTGGAAATTGATAGCGATCACCTGCGAAGCGGCTGTCAGGCCATCGGCCGAGTTGGCATATTCCGGACGCAACTGCTTGAGCGTGTCCATATCCGGCTGCGTGTATTTGACGCCGCGGCGGCTCAGCGTGATGGCGAGTTCAAAACCTTCCTGCGGCGTGGCGGTGATGAGCGAGGGCAACCAGGTATCGGCCATGGGGGGTTTCTCCTTCTTGAAAATTGCGGGGATGGGGCGCCGATCCGGGGCCCGAAGACTGGCGCGCTCTGGTCGGCACTTGACTGTAGCGCTGCGCCCGCGCCGCCGGGCAGTGCCGGCGCAAACCCCCTCTGGCAAGGCGCGTATCGCGACGGGTCGCTCCTTTTTTAAGAGCTATTAGCGCTTATGGGTTAAGCGTTAGAGCCCTATTTTCTTGTATTTTTCTGGCTCCTGGCGCCTGGGTTTGCGATGGACCGCGTCGTACTCTGCCGCGCGGGCAGCGTGGCCAGCCACGGCTGTGGAGGCGCCGGGCATGTTCCTTCTATTCCTGCTGCGATGGCGGCCGTTCGCCTACCGTCTGCTCGATGGCACCGCACAGGCTGCGGCCATCGGGCCCTTTCAGGTCGATGCGGATCTGGTCGCCCAGTTGCAAGAAACCGGTGCTGGTCTGGCCGCCGCGCTGCGCCTCCCAGTGGCGCCGGTCGAGCAGGCTGGCGCAGGCGCTTGACGCGTTGGGGGCTTCCTTGCCCCCTGGCGCAGCGCGCAGCGGGCCGCTGCAGACAATGCTGCCGGCACCCAGGGCGCGGGTGCGGGCGGCGTGGGCCATCAGTTCGCCAAAACTCCAGGCCATGCCCGCGGCGGCATCGCACAGGCCGAGCTTGCGGCCGTTCAAGGCCGATTGCACGGTGAGCCGCAGCCGGCCCTGGTCCCAGGCAGTGCCAAGTTCATCCAGCGTCACGGCGACCGGGCTGAAGGCGGTGGCGGGGCGGCTGTGCTGCGCACCCGCGCCGGCTGCGCGCTCGGCCGGTTCGAGCGCACGCAAGGCCACGCTGTTGGACAGCATCAGCAGGCGCACCGCATCCAGGGCTTGGCCGCTGGTGCTGGCAGCGGCGAGCGCCCCTGTGACGACGGCCAGGCCAGCGCCGAAATCGAGCTCCATGCCGACGGCGCTGGCGGGCAGCGGGTGGCGGGCGCCGGCGAGCGCATCGCCCGCAAGCTGCTGGAGCACGGGCGCTGCGGCGGGCGCCACGGGCCCGTCCGGCAAGGGCGACACCGCCTCCAGGCACTGGAAAGCGCGTGGCAGCGGCGCCAGGCACTGCTGCGGGTCGAAGGCAAAGGGGTGGCGGGCGCGGCCGGCGTTCAGCGCGTCGTAGAGATCCTGCAACTGCGGGGCGAAAAACCCCCAGTCGTCGAGCACCTGCTGCAGGCGGTTGGCAATGCCAGTGGCGTAGTGCGCGCTGGCCAGATCGCGCGAGACGACCACCAGTTGGCCGTCGCGCGACCCGTCTTGGAGGGTGGCAAGTTTCATGGATGTCTTGACAGGTGAAAGGGCCCTGCGGCGCCAATGGCCGACCGCAACGCGGGGATGGTAGCCGAGCCGCCGGTCTGCGCCGGGCCCGCAGTGGTAACGTTGCCGGTATCCATGATTCCTCGCCGACCCCTGTTGCTTCTCGTCGCGCTGGTGCTGGCGCTGCACGCCCTGGTGCTCGCTGGTATTTCCGCCCACAGCGCATTCCCCGGCAGCAGGGAACAGCCACAGGTTTTCGAGACGCGTACCGTCGCGCTGGCGGCACCGGAGCCTGCTGCAGCACCCGTGCCGGCGGCACGAACCAAGGTGCGCCCCCCCCCCACAAGAAAGCCTCGCCCGCGCCGAGCC
>NZ_JBWKZM010000042.1:0-24745 GCF_059424465.1 Simplicispira sp. GW247-4R2A
GGGTTGGGGCTGGGGTCTAGCGGCACCCAGCGATTGTCGCCTGCAGTTTTTGCGCAAGGGTATTGATAACTAACCAGTCAGTCAGTAATAATGCGCAACTCAAACAACACGCATTCCCATCCATGTCGCATCCACACGCCGCCACCCGCGGGCGCTTTTCGGCGCTTGTGCTCTTCTCGTCGGTGCTGGCGCTGGGTGCCTGCTCGCGCAGCGAGCCACCGCCCGAGCCGATTCGTGCCGTCAAGTTGTTAACCGTAGGGGTCAGCCCGCTGACGGCACAGGTGGAATATGCCGGCGAGGTGCGGGCGCGCACCGAGTCGCGCCTGGGGTTTCGTGTGCCCGGCAAGATATTGCAGCGCCAGGCCGAGCTGGGCCAGCGCGTGCGCGCCGGGCAATTGCTGGCGCAACTCGATCCGCGCGATTTCGAGCTCGCCGCCACGGCGGCGCGCGCGCAGGTGAGCGCGGCGCAGACGCAGCGCGATCTGACGGCTGCCGACGCCAGGCGCTACGAAGCGCTCAAGGCGCAGAACTTCATCAGCGGCGCCGAGCTTGAGCGCCGTGAGGCGTCGCTCAAGGCCGCGCAGGCGTCGCTCCAGCAGGCCCAGGCGCAGGCGGCGTCGCAAGGCAACCAGGCGGCGTACACCCGGTTGGTGGCCGATGCCGATGGCGTGGTGACCGGCATCGATGCCGAGCCCGGCCAGGTCGTGGCCGCAGGCGCCAGCGTGGTGCGCCTGGCGCGCGACGGCGCCCGCGACGTGGTGTTTTCCGTGCCCGAGGACAAGGTGGGTCGCCTGGCGGTTGGTCAGGTGCTCACCGTACACAACTGGGCGGGTGGCGAGCCACTGTCGGCCACGGTGCGGGAGGTGGCGGCCAGTGCCGACCCGGCGACGCGCACCTTTGCCGTCAAGGCGGCCCTCGCGGGCGACAAGGTCCCGCCGCTCGGGGCGACGGTCAGCGTGCTTCCGCCCGCACTCTCGGCGCAGGGGGTGCAGGCCATCCTGCTGCCCACCACCGCGCTCATGCAAAACGGCGGCGGCACAGCGGTGTGGGTGTTCGATGCCGCCAGCAGCACGGTGCGCGCGCAGCCGGTGCAGGTGGCCACGGCCGACGGCAACCAGGCGGTGATCGCCAGCGGCCTGGCGCCGGGCATGCAGGTGGTGGCCACGGGGGTGCATGTGCTCTCGCCCGGCCAGAAGGTGACGATTTATCAGGAAAAATACGCTCCAGCGCAGACACGACAAGCGCCAGCAGCTACTGAAGTGATAGTGAATCAACCCCTGCCCGCAGCTTCCGCTGCCGCCAAGCCATGAGCGCCGGCGTGCCCTCGGGCGAGCCCACAGCCAGATTCAACCTGTCGAAATGGGCGCTGGACCACCCGGCGCTGACCCGCTACCTGATGGTGGTGCTGCTGCTGATGGGGGTGCTGGCCTACTTTCAGCTCGGGCAGGACGAAGACCCGCCGTTTACCTTTCGCGCCATGGTGGTGCGCACCTACTGGCCCGGCGCCACGGCGCAGCAGGTGGCCGAGCAGGTGACCGACAAGCTCGAGCGCACGCTGCAAGAAGTGCAATATGCCGACAAGATCCGCAGCTACTCCAAGCCGGGCGAGTCGCAGATCATTTTTCAGATCAAGGATTCGTCCAAGCCGAGCGAGGTGGCGGGCGTCTGGTACGCCGTGCGCAAGAAGATCGGTGACATGCGCTATACCCTGCCGCAGGGCGTGCAAGGGCCGTTCTTCAACGACGATTTCGGCGACGTCTATGGCGTGATCTACGCGCTGGAGGCCGAAGGCTTCAGCATGGCCGAATCCAAGGTTTTTGCCGACGACGTGCGCCAGCAACTGCTGCGCGTGCCCGACGTGGCCAAGGTGGAGCTCTTTGGCGATCAGGACGAAAAACTCTACATCGAGGTCTCGCAAAAGCGCCTGGCGGAGCTCGGCCTCGACATGAACCAGGTGCTGGCGCAATTGGGCCAGCAGAACGCAGTGGAAAGTGCCGGCGTGGTGCAGACGCCGACCGACCAACTGCAGGTGCGCGTGCAAGGGCAGTTCCACGCCATTGAAGACCTGCGCGCCATGCCGATTCGCGCCGCATCGGGCCGGCAACTGCGCCTGGCCGACATTGCCGAAGTGCGGCGCGGCTATGTGGACCCGCCCACGGTGAAGGTGCGGCACGACGGCCAGCAGGTGATTGCGATTGGCATCTCCATGGCCAAGGGGGGCGACATCATTGCGCTGGGCAAAGCCCTGCACGCGGCCGTGGCCCGCATCGACACGCAATTGCCCGCCGGTGTGCGGCTCGTGAATGTGGAGGACCAGCCCAAGTCGGTCGCCAGTTCGGTGAACGAGTTTGTCGGCGCGCTGGTCGAGGCCGTGGTGATCGTGCTGATCGTCAGCTTCATCAGCCTGGGCCTGCACCAACGCAGCGGCGAGCAGCGCTGGTGGCGCCGCTGGTACGTGGACCCGCGACCGGGCCTGGTGGTGGGCATCACCATTCCGCTGGTGCTGGCCGTCACGTTCCTGGCCATGCACTACTGGGATATTGGCCTGCACAAAATATCGCTGGGCTCGCTCATCATTGCGCTGGGCCTGCTGGTGGACGACGCCATCATTGCCGTCGAGATGATGGTGCGCAAGCTGGAAGAGGGCTACGACAAGGTGCGCGCCGCGACCTTCGCCTACGAAATCACCGCCATCCCCATGCTGACGGGCACCTTGATCACCGCCACCGGTTTTCTGCCCATTGGCCTGGCCAAGTCGATGACGGGCGAGTACACCTTCGCCATTTTTGCCGTCACCGTCATTGCGCTGGTGATCTCGTGGGTGGTGTCGGTGTATTTCGTGCCCTACCTGGGCACCTTGCTGCTGAAAACCCCGGCGCATGTGCAGCCGTGTTCGGCAGCCGGTGAGCTGTCGCTGGACCCGCACGAGGTGTTCGACAGCGCTTTCTACAACAGCTTTCGGCGCGCCGTGCACTGGTGCGTGGAGCACCGCTGGATCACCATAGCCGTGACGTTGGCGATCTTTGCGCTGGGCATCGTGGGCATGGGCCGGGTGCAGCAGCAGTTTTTCCCCGATTCGAGCCGGCCGGAAATTATGGTCGACGTGTGGTTCCCCGAAGGCACCTCGCTCGCCGGCAATGAGGCAGTGACCAAGCGCGTGGAAGCGCGGCTGCGGTCCGAGCCGGGGGTGGCCAGCGTCAGCACCTGGGTGGGCTCGGGCGTGCCGCGCTTCTATCTGCCGCTGGACCAGGTGTTTCCGCAGACCAATGTGTCGCAGTTCATCGTGGTCGCGCGCGACCTGAAGGTGCGTGAGAAGCTGCGCGTCGCTTTCCCGGCGCTCTTGGCCACCGAGTTCCCCGAGGTACGCGGCCGCGTCAAGCTGCTGCCCAACGGCCCGCCCGTGCCCTACCCGGTGCAGTTCCGTGTCATTGGCCCCGACCCGGCGCAGTTGCGCGTGCGCGCCGACGAGGTCAAGGCCGCACTGCGCGCCTCCCCCCAGATGCGCGGCGTGAACGACAACTGGAACGAGTCGGTCAAGGTCATGCGGCTTGACGTGGACCAGGCCAAGGCGCGGGCGCTGGGCGTCACCAGCCAGTCCATCGCCCAGGCGTCGCGTGTGATGCAGTCGGGCATGCCGGTGGGGCAGTACCGCGAGGGCGACAAGCTCATTGATATCGTGCTGCGCCAGCCAGCGGACGAGCGCAGCGCCATCACCGACATTGCCAACGCCTATTTGCCGACGGCCTCGGGCCAGTCGATTGCGTTGACCCAGATCGCCAAGCCCCGCTTTACCTGGGAACCCGGCGTGATGTGGCGCGAGAACCGCGACTACGCCATCACGGTTCAAGGCGACGTGATGGAAGGCCTGCAAGGCGCCACGGTGACCAACGCGCTGCTGCCGGGCCTGCGCAAGATCGAGAGCGGCTGGCACGCCGCCGGCCAGAACGCCTACCGCATCGAGGTGGCGGGCGCCGTCGAAGAAAGCGCCAAGGGGTCCGATTCGATTGCCGCCGGCTTGCCGGTGATGCTGTTCATCACCTTCACGCTGCTCATGCTGCAACTGCACAGCTTCAGCCGTGCCATGCTGGTGTTCCTGACCGGGCCGCTCGGGATCGCCGGCGTGGCCGGAGCGCTGCTGGTCTTGGGGCGGCCGTTCGGCTTTGTCGCGCTGCTGGGGGTGATTGCGCTCATGGGCATGATCCAGCGCAACTCGGTGATCCTCATCGACCAGATCGAGCAGGACCGTGCCCGCGGTGTGCCCGCGTGGGACGCCATCGTCGAATCGGCCGTGCGCCGCTTGCGCCCCATCGTGCTGACGGCCGCCGCAGCGGTGCTGGCGATGATTCCGCTGTCCCGCAGCGTGTTCTGGGGGCCCATGGCGGTGGCCATCATGGGCGGGCTGATCGTCGCCACGGTGCTTACTTTGCTGGCGCTGCCAGCCATGTACGCAGCGTGGTTTCGGGTGCGCCGCCCCGAGCCCGAGGTGCTTGCGTGAAATGGGTGGGCCCGCGCAGGGTAAAATCGCGGGCTAACCAGTTTCAAGCGGGCGCCGGGAGCATTTTTCGGCGCCTGTCTGTTTGAAGTGCGCGGGTGGCGAAATTGGTAGACGCACCAGGTTTAGGTCCTGACGCCTTCACGGGCGTGCCGGTTCGAGTCCGGCTCCGCGCACCATCTTTGAAAACTTTGCGCACGAGCGCAATACGCGCCGGCTGACACCGGCGCACGAACGAAATTCCTACAGGAGCAGCCATGGCAGTCACCGTTGAAACCCTCGACAAGCTCGAACGCAAGATCACCCTCAATCTGCCCTTGTCGGCTATCCAGGGCGAGGTGGAGGCGCGCCTCAAGCGTCTGGCACGCACCGTCAAGATGGACGGTTTCCGTCCCGGCAAGGTGCCGATGAACGTGGTTTCGCAGCGCTACGGCTATTCGGTGCAGTACGACGTGCTCAACGACAAGGTGGGCGAAGCCTTTGCCCAGGCCGCCAACGAAGCGCAATTGCGTGTGGCGGGCCAGCCGCGCATCACCGAGAAGCAGGATGCACCCGAGGGCGAGGTGTCCTTTGACGCCATCTTCGAGGTCTACCCCGAAGTGAAAATTGGCGACCTGGCGGACGCCGAAGTGGAAAAACTCTCCGCTGAAGTGACCGACAGCGCCATCGACAAGACCGTGGACATCCTGCGCAAGCAGCGCCGCAGCTTCGCCCAGCGCGCGCTGGACGCAGCCGCCCAGGAAGGCGACCGCGTGACGGTGGATTTCGAAGGCAAGATCGATGGCGAAGTCTTTGAGGGCGGCAAGGCCGAAGACTTCCAGTTCCTGGTCGGCGAAGGCCAGATGCTCAAGGAATTCGAAGACGCCGTGCGCGGCATGAAGCCGGGCGAGAGCAAGACCTTCCCGCTGGCCTTCCCCGAGCAGTACCACGGCAAGGACGTGGCCGGCAAGACGGCGGACTTCCTGGTCACGGTCAAGAAGATCGAAGCGGCGCACCTGCCTGAGGTGAACGACGCCCTGGCCAAGTCGCTCGGCATTGCCGACGGCACGGTTGCCGGCCTGCGCGCCGACATCAAGACCAACCTGGAGCGCGAGGTGAAGTTCCGCCTGCTGGCACGCAACAAGCAGGCCGCTATGGACGCGCTGCTGTCCAAGGCCGAGCTTGATTTGCCCAACGCCAGCGTGGAAGCCGAAATCGATCGCCTGCGTGAAGCAGCACGTGCCGACCTCAAGCAGCGCGGCATGAAAGATGCCGACAAGGCCGAGATCCCCGCCGACGTATTCCGCCCCCAGGCAGAGCGCCGCGTGCGCCTGGGTCTGGTGGTCGCCGAACTGGTCAAGGCCAACAGCCTGCACGCCAAGCCCGAGCAGCTCAAAGCCCACATCGACGAGCTGGCCGCCAGCTATGAGAAGCCTGAAGATGTCGTGCGCTGGTACTTTGGCGATCGCCAGCGCCTGGCTGAAGTCGAAGCCGTGGTGATCGAAACCAACGTGGCCGACTATGTGATGGCCAAGGCCAAGGTCAACGGCAAGACCGTCAGCTTCGAGGAGCTGATGGGGCAGCAGGGCTGACCGCAGCCGGCTGCGGGCGCTCGAATGCGAGCGTCAGGTAAATAGGGGCTTGTGCTTTCGGGCACCGGCCCCAATTCGTTTCTGGGTACAGTACCCGCCTGATTTGGAGAAACAATGAGCGCACTGGAAACACAAGCCCTGGGCATGATTCCCATGGTGATCGAGCAGTCGGGCCGTGGCGAGCGGTCCTACGACATTTATTCGCGTCTGCTCAAGGAGCGCGTGATTTTCCTGGTCGGCGAAGTCAACGACCAGACAGCCAATCTGGTGGTGGCGCAGTTGCTGTTCCTGGAGAGCGAAAACCCGGAGAAGGACATTTCGTTCTATATCAACTCCCCGGGTGGCAGCGTGACGGCGGGCATGGCAATTTTTGATACCATGAATTTCATCAAGCCCGATGTCTCGACGCTTTGCTGCGGCTTTGCCGCCAGCATGGGCGCCTTTTTGCTGGCGGCCGGGGCCAAGGGCAAGCGTTTGTCGCTGCCGAACTCGAAAATCATGATCCACCAGGTGCTGGGCGGCACCCGCGGCCAGGCGACGGATATTGAAATCCACGCGCGCGACATTCTGCGCACCAAGGACCAGATGAACCGCATCCTGGCCGAGCGCACCGGTCAGACACTGGAAAAGATCAAGCAAGATACCGAGCGCGATTACTTCCTGACCGCCGATGAAGCCAAGGACTACGGACTGGTCGACCAGGTGATTTCCAAGCGCTCCTGAACGCTTTTCCCTGCTGCTAGAACGGCGTTTCCTGGCTTGGGAAGCGCCGTTTGCATTTGGTTATCATTCCTTTCACTTTTCACCGACTACAAGGCAACGTTCCCATGGCCGAGAAAAAAGGCTCCTCCAGCGAAAAAACGCTTTACTGCTCGTTTTGCGGCAAGAGCCAGCACGAGGTGAAGAAGTTGATCGCCGGACCATCGGTCTTTATTTGCGAAGAATGCATCGACCTGTGCAACGAGATCATCCGCGACGAACTGCCGTCCGCCGATGCCGCGCTGCTGGTCCGCAGCGAACTGCCCACGCCTGCTGATATCAAGGCGAACCTTGACAGCTACGTGATCGGGCAGGAGGTCGCCAAGCGCACGCTGGCGGTGGCGGTGTACAACCACTACAAGCGCCTGCGCTACAAAGACAAGGCAGGCAAGGACGACGTTGAGCTCTCCAAAAGCAATATCTTGCTCATCGGCCCGACGGGTTCGGGCAAGACGCTGCTGGCCCAGACCCTGGCGCGCATGCTCGACGTACCCTTCGTGATGGCGGACGCGACCACGCTGACCGAGGCCGGCTACGTGGGCGAAGACGTCGAAAACATCGTGCAAAAGTTGCTGCAGAGCTGCAATTACGAGGTGGAGCGCGCCCAGCGCGGCATCGTCTACATCGACGAAATTGACAAGATTTCGCGCAAATCCGACAACCCCAGCATCACGCGCGACGTCTCAGGCGAAGGCGTGCAGCAGGCCTTGCTCAAGCTGATTGAAGGCACCATGGCCAGCGTGCCGCCGCAGGGTGGGCGCAAGCACCCGAACCAGGACTTTTTGCAGATCGACACGACCAACATCCTGTTCATCTGCGGCGGCGCCTTTGCCGGTTTGGAAAAAGTCATTGAAAACCGTACCGAGGCGTCTGGCATCGGTTTTGGCGCTGCCGTCAAGAGCAAGAAGCAGCGTGCGCTGTCCGAGGTGTTTCAGGACATCGAGCCGGAAGACCTGATCAAGTTCGGCCTGATCCCCGAATTGGTAGGCCGCATGCCCGTGGTCACGGCGCTCGCCGAGCTGAACGAAGAGGCCCTGGTGCAAATTTTGACGGAGCCCAAGAACGCACTCGTCAAGCAGTACAGCAAGTTGTTGGCGATGGAAGGTGCCGAGCTGGAAATCCGGCCCGCAGCGCTCAAGGCCATCGCACGCAAAGCCCTGGCACGCAAGACTGGCGCGCGCGGTCTGCGCTCCATCCTCGAACAAACGCTCATTGGCACCATGTTCGACCTGCCCAACAGCAGCAACGTGGAAAAGGTCGTTGTGGACGAGTCCACTGTCGAAGAAAACAAGCCGCCGCTACTGGTCTATCGGGAAACCGCAAAAAAAGCGTAAATCACTGGCTGCCCCTCGGGGTGGCTTGAAAACGCGTGTCTGCGGACCATATTCCAGGACTCTTATTAAGGAACCCGATGTCCGGACACCCCCAACTTCCTGCACAAGCGCTGGCGCTGCCGCTGTTGCCGCTGCGCGATGTGGTCGTCTTTCCCCACATGGTGATTCCCCTGTTCGTGGGGCGCGCCAAGAGCATCAAGGCGCTGGAGCTCGCCATGGAGAGCGACCGCCGCATCATGCTGGTCGCCCAAAAGACAGCAGCCAAGGACGAGCCTTCGGTCCACGACATGTTTGCTGTGGGCTGCGTTTCGACCATCCTGCAGATGCTCAAGCTTCCCGATGGCACCGTGAAAGTGCTGGTCGAGGGCCAGCAGCGCGCAAGTGTCGGTGCAATCGAAGACCACGAAACGCACTTCACGGCCACGGTGATGCCACTTGAAACCGTGGACGACGCGGAAAAACCCAGCGAGATCGAGGCATTGCGCCGCGCGGTCATGCAGCAGTTTGACCAGTACGTCAAACTCAACAAGAAGATTCCGCCGGAAATTCTCACCTCGATCTCCAGCATCGACGACCCTGGTCGCCTGGCCGATACGATTGCCGCGCACCTGCCTCTCAAGCTTGAGAACAAGCAGGCCGTGCTGGATCTTTCCGAGATCAAAGGGCGGCTGGAAAACCTGTTCGAGCAGCTCGACCGCGAGGTGGACATCCTCAACGTGGACAAGAAGATCCGCGGCCGCGTCAAGCGCCAGATGGAAAAGAACCAGCGCGACTTCTACCTGAACGAGCAGGTCAAGGCCATTCAGAAAGAACTGGGCGAAGGCGAAGAAGGCGCCGATCTTGACGAAGTCGAGAAGAAGATCCAGCTCGCCAAGATGCCGGCCGAGGCGCGCAAGAAGGCCGAGAGCGAGCTCAAGAAGTTGCGGCTGATGTCGCCCATGTCCGCCGAGGCTACGGTGGTGCGCAACTACATCGACGTGCTCACAGCGCTGCCGTGGAGCAAGAAAACCAAGATCAAGCACGATCTGGGCAATGCCGAAGAAGTGCTGAACGAAGACCATTACGGCCTGGACAAGGTCAAGGACCGCATCCTTGAATACCTTGCTGTGCAGCAGCGGGTGGACAAGGTGAAGGCGCCCATCCTGTGCCTGGTCGGGCCACCTGGCGTGGGCAAGACCTCGCTCGGCCAGTCGATCGCCAAGGCCACCGGGCGCAAGTATGTGCGCGTGGCGCTGAGCGGCATGCGCGACGAAGCGGAGATTCGCGGTCACCGGCGCACCTACATCGGTGCGATGCCGGGCAAGGTGCTGCAAAGCCTCTCCAAGGTCGGTACGCGCAACCCGCTGTTCCTGCTCGACGAGATCGACAAGCTCGGAACAGACTTCCGCGGCGACCCATCGAGCGCGCTGCTCGAAGTGCTGGACCCCGAGCAGAACCACACCTTTGGCGACCACTATGTCGAGGTTGATTTCGACCTGAGCGACGTGATGTTCGTCGCCACGTCGAACTCCATGAACATTCCCTCGGCCCTGCTGGACCGCATGGAGGTGATTCGCCTCTCGGGCTACACCGAGGACGAGAAGATCAATATCGCCATGAAGTACCTGCTGCCCAAGCAGATGAAGAACAACGGCGTGAAGGACGAAGAGCTCGAAATCACGGAATCCGCCGTGCGCGACATGGTGCGCTACTACACCCGCGAAGCCGGCGTGCGCTCGCTGGAGCGCGACCTCTCCAAGGTGTGCCGCAAGGTCGTCAAGGGCCTGCTGCTCAAGAACATGGAACCGCTCGTGGTTGTCAACGCCGACAACCTGCCTGATTTTCTGGGCGTGCGCAAGTACACCTATGGCCGGGCGGAAGAGCAGAACCAGGTGGGCCAGGTGGTTGGTCTGGCGTGGACCGAAGTGGGTGGCGACCTGTTGACCATAGAAGCCGCCACCATGCCCGGCAAAGGCGTGATCACGCGCACCGGTTCGCTGGGCGATGTGATGAAGGAGTCGGTCGAGACGGCACGCACCGTGGTGCGCAGTCGGGCACGGGCCCTGGGCATCAAGGACGAGGTTTTTGAAAAGCGCGACGTGCACATCCATGTACCCGACGGTGCAACGCCCAAGGACGGACCGAGTGCTGGCGCTGCCATGGCAACCGCGTTCGTCTCGGCCCTGACCGGTATTCCGGTGCGCGGCGACGTTGCCATGACCGGCGAGATCACGCTGCGTGGGGAGATCACGGCGATCGGTGGCCTCAAGGAAAAGCTGCTTGCGGCGCTGCGCGGCGGCATCAAGACGGTGCTGATCCCGCAGGAAAACATGAAGGATCTGCAGGAAATCCCCGCCAATGTGAAGAGGGATCTCGAGATTGTCCCGGTGAAGTGGATTGACCAGGTGCTGGATTTGGCGCTTGAGCGCAAGCCTGTCCCGCTGACGGACGAAGAGGTGGCTGCGGCCAGCGTAGCGGCGGAGCGGGCGGCGCAGGCGCAGGCGCCGATCGAGGGAGCCGTAAAACACTGATACCGAGGTGGCGCAGGGCCCAAAACTTGCGCTACAATTTCACCCATCGCAGCGTTTTTGTTCTAGAATAATAGGCTGCAGAAAACGCGGGAATAGCTCAGTTGGTAGAGCGCAACCTTGCCAAGGTTGAGGTCGAGAGTTCGAGACTCTTTTCCCGCTCCAGGTTTTGGCGAAAAAGGGAAGCGTCCGCTTCCCTTTTTTGTGGTGGCGAAAATTGGGCGCGGTAGCAAAGCGGTTATGCCCCGGATTGCAAATCCGGTTAGTCCGGTTCGACTCCGGACCGCGCCTCCAGGGCTCTGGTTTTTTCTTGTTTTTCCAGTCGATGTGGAAAAGTGAGTTATAATTGAAAGCTGTCAAACTTTCGAAGCTTTAGGGTATTCGGTAGTCAAGCAGGTCATGCGGGAATAGCTCAGTTGGTAGAGCGCAACCTTGCCAAGGTTGAGGTCGAGAGTTCGAGACTCTTTTCCCGCTCCAATTTCAAAAAGGGAAGCTGCAAGGCTTCCCTTTTTTCTTGCCTGTCTCAAAAACGAATGCATCTGGAGCGCAGGACTCATTGCGCGGCTGTGGCTGCGGCGTTACGCTGCAGTCGGCTTGGGCAATCGAGCGCCCCGATGGTGAAATTGGTAGACACTGCGGACTTAAAATCCGCCGCTTCTCGCAAGAGGGCGTGCCGGTTCGACCCCGGCTCGGGGCACCACCAGGATCAACAATGTCTAATTTCAACGCTCCCCTCGAAATCCACCTGCACGGCGACGTGTCGCTCCGTGCAGATGTGGCCTATGAGCAGCTGCAAGAGGCGCTCAAACCCCTCTGGAAGTATGCTGGTGCCCGCTCGCTTGCCGATGGCGCTGCCAGCGCGTACGAAGAAGAGCCCGGCATTGAGTTCGACGCCAAGCGCCATACGCTGCAGATGTGCTGGACGGTGCGCGGTGACGACGATTTCCGCCAGTCGCTTGACGAAATGTGCATGAACCTCAACGAGCTGGCCGAGCAAGGGGCTGCGCTTGAAGTGACGTTCTACGACGTCGAATTCGATGAGGACGATGAAGAGGAAGAAGGCGATTCGCGCGACGACTTCACCATTGTGTTTGTCGGCCCGACCCCGGCCGCCATCATGCAGGTGCAACGCGACCTGCTGGTGCAGGACGTGGTCAACACCATGGAGCGCCATTTCGACGGCGCAGAGCTGGGCGGCGTTGTGGCCGAGATCGACAAGTTGTTCACGCAGCGCTTTGACGCCCTTGTGAACTCGCTCGAAATCGGCAAGCCGCCGCGCGGCCCCGGCGGCGCGGGGGGCAGCCATGGCGGCAGCGGTGGCCGCCGGCCGCGCCATCTGCACTGATTCTTCCCCTGAAAGCGCTGACCGCAGCCCTGCGGCCAGCCACTCTGAACGGCCATGCACAGCGACTTGCCCTATCTGCGCGCCTACCCGCAGGCCCTGCAGGACCAGGTGCGTGGTCTGCTGGGTGAGGGCGGCAGCGGCCTGGCCGTGCTGCTGCTGCGCAAGTACCCGCAGGCCCATGGCGTGCGCACCGACAAGGCGCTGTACCACTACACCACCGAGCTGAAGAACCGCTATCTGCGCAATGCCGATGCGATCAACAAGGTGTTGTTCGACAACAAGATCCACGTGGTGCGCAACGCGCTGGGCTTGCACACCAGCGTCTCGCGCGTGCAGGGCGGCAAGCTGGCGGCCAAGCACGAGATCCGCGTGGCCGCGATGTTCAAGCAGGCGCCCGACGAGTTCCTGCGCATGATCGTGGTCCACGAGCTGGCCCACCTGCGCGAGCGCGAGCACAACAAGGCCTTCTACCAGCTGTGCGTGCACATGGAGCCGGCCTACCACCAGTACGAGTTGGACCTGCGCCTCTACCTCACGCACATCGAGCGCGCAGGCGAGCGCCTGTGGGCGGCCGCATAACCTCTATTTTGATAGCTGCCAGCGCTTACTGGGTAAGCGTTTGAGGCCGATTTAACCAGAATTAGACGCTGGGCACGGCAATGCTGTGGCAGCACGCTGCCGGCAGCTGCAGCCAGCGTGCTGCGGCGGTTTGCAGCTGTGCCAGCGGCCCGGTGGTCATGAGCAGGGGCGCAGCCGCCACCGCGCTCTCCGGCGCCAGGGCGCCGGCGGCTTGCAGCAGGCGCCGCGTCTGGCGCGCCACGGGTTCGCCGGTGGAGATCATTTGCACCTGCGGGCCGAGCAGCGCGCGCAGCTCGTGCTGCACGAACACATAGTGCGTGCAGCCCAGCACCAGGGTGTCGATCTCGCCCGGCTTGTTGCCAAAACGGCCCATGGCGCCCGTGTAGCGTGTGCACAGCGCTCTTGTTTCTGTAGCAAACGGGTCGCTGGGCAGGTCTTGCGCGGTGCTGCGCTCGATCGCATGGGCCAGGCCGTCGCAGGGCTGCACCGTGAACTCTGCCTGCCCCTGCAGCGAGGCCAGCAGCTTGGCGAACTTGGCGCTGGTCAGCGTGCCGCGCGTGCCGATGACGCCAATGTGCCCGGTCTGGCTGAGCGCCACGGCCGGCTTGAGTGCTGGTTCGACGCCGACCAACGGCAGATCGGGGCGGCGCGCGCGCACTTCATGGATGGCGGCGGCGGTAGCGGTGTTGCAGGCCACGACCAGCGCCTTGATGTGGTGCTGCGTGCTCAGGTACGCGGTGATGGCATGGGTGCGCGCCGCGACGAAGACATCGCCGCGCGCGTCGCCGTAGGGCGCATTGGCGCTGTCGGCCAGGTAGACGAAGCGCTCGTGCGGCAGCTCGGCGCGCAGGGCTTGCAGCACGCTGAGGCCGCCGACGCCGCTGTCGAAGACGCCTATGGGTGCATCGGACGCAGCGGCCACGGAAGAGGGCGCGGACACGCCGGACTGACCCCGTTCAGGCGCTCGTCAGCTCGATGAATTCACCGGCTGCGATGCGCTTTTGCCATGCGGCCGGGCCGGTGGTATGGACGCTGGTGCCGCCTGCATCGACGGCCACGGTGACGGGCATGTCGACCACGTCGAACTCGTAGATGGCTTCCATGCCCAGGTCTTCAAAGCCCACGACCTTCGCGTGCTTGATGGCCTTGGAGACCAGATAGGCGGCGCCGCCCACGGCCATGAGGTAGGCCGACTTGTGGTTCTTGATGGCTTCGATGGCCACCGGGCCGCGCTCGGACTTGCCGATCATGGCGATCAGGCCGGTTTGCGCCAGCATCATCTCGGTGAACTTGTCCATGCGCGTGGCCGTGGTCGGGCCTGCAGGGCCGACGACTTCGTCGCGCACCGGGTCCACCGGGCCCACGTAGTAGATGACGCGGTTGGTGAAGTCGACGGGCAGCTTCTCGCCCTTGGCCAGCATCTCCTGAATGCGTTTGTGCGCGGCGTCGCGCCCCGTGAGCATCTTGCCGTTGAGCAGCAGCGTTTCACCGGGCTTCCAGCTTGCCACCTCGGCAGGGGTCAGTGCATTGAGGTCGATGCGCCGGCTCTTTTGCGTGTCGGGCAGCCATTGCACCTTGGGCCAGAGGTCGAGCGACGGTGGATCGAGGTAGACCGGGCCCGAGCCGTCCATGACGAAATGCGCGTGGCGCGTGGCGGCGCAGTTGGGGATCATGGCCACGGGCTTGCTGGCGGCGTGCGTGGGGTACATCTTGATTTTCACGTCGAGCACGGTGGTCAGGCCGCCCAGGCCTTGCGCGCCAATGCCCAGGGCGTTGACCTTGGTGAACAGCTCCAGGCGCAACTCCTCGGTTTGCGTCAGCGGCTCGCCGCGCGAGGACTTGGCCTGCAGCTCGTACATGTCCAGGTCGTCCATCAGGCTTTGCTTGGCCATCAGCACGGCCTTTTCCGCCGTGCCGCCGATGCCGATGCCCAGCATGCCCGGCGGGCACCAGCCGGCGCCCATGGTGGGCACGGTTTTGAGCACCCAGTCGATCACGCTGTCGCTGGGGTTGAGCATGATCATCTTGCTTTTGTTTTCCGAGCCGCCGCCCTTGGCCGCGACGGTGATGTCGAGTTTGCCGCCCGGCACGATCTCGGTGACGATGACGGCCGGCGTGTTGTCCTTGGTGTTCTTGCGGGCAAACAGCGGGTCGGCCACGATGCTGGCGCGCAAGGTGTTGTCCGGGTGGTTGTAGCCACGGCGTACGCCTTCGTTGATGGCGTCGTCCAGGCTGCCGGTAAAGCCTTCCCAGCGCACGTCCATGCCGACTTTCAGGAACACGTTGACGATGCCGGTGTCCTGGCAGATGGGCCGGTGGCCGGTGGCGCTCATCTTGCTGTTGGTCAGAATCTGCGCTATCGCATCCTTGGCGGCGGGGCTTTGTTCGCGCTCGTAGGCGCGTGCCAGGTGGGCGATGTAGTCTGCCGGGTGGTAGTAGCTGATGTACTGCAGCGCGGCGGCGACGGATTCGATCAGGTCTTCTTGGCGGATGCTGGTGGTCATGGCGGGGCTGTTGTGGGGTGCGCGAAAAGTTGAAATTATCGCGCTGCCGGCTTGCACGGTCCTGTCGTCCCCGCGGGCGGCGCAGCACTCACCGCACAGCGGCCACCGCGCAGCGAAACCCTTGCGGCGCTATGCTGCGCCCCAGGCCTGCGGCCCCTACCTGCCACGAGAAGGAGTTTGTTCACCATGGAATCCCACCTCCAGGCCACGCGCACCGAGCGCGACACCTTTGGCCCCATTGACGTCCCGGCCGAGCGGCTATGGGGCGCCCAGACGCAGCGCTCGCTGCAGCACTTCGACATCTCGGGCGAGCGCATGGCGCCCGAACTGCTGCGCGCGCTGGCGCAGGTCAAGCGCGCCAGCGCTTACGTGAACCAGTCGCTTGGGCTGCTCGATGCGGCCAAGGCCACGGCCATCGTCGCGGCGGCGGACGAGGTGATCGCCGGCACGCACGCGGGCGAATTCCCGCTCGTTGTCTGGCAGACGGGTTCGGGCACGCAGACCAACATGAACATGAACGAGGTGCTGGCCAACCGCGCCAGCCAGCTGCTTGGCGGCGCGCGCGGCGAGGCGCGGCTGGTGCACCCGAACGACGACGTGAACAAGAGCCAGTCGAGCAACGACGTGTTCCCCACCGCCATGCACGTCGCCGCCATGCACGCGCTGGTGCGCAATCTCCTGCCGGCTTTGCAGGCCCTGCGCACGACGCTGGGGGCCAAGGCCGAGGCGTTTGCCGACATCGTCAAGATCGGCCGCACCCATTTGCAGGATGCGACCCCCATCACCCTCGGCCAGGAAATCTCAGGCTGGGTGGCGCAGTTGCACCACGCCGAGCAGCATGTGCGCGCGGCGCTGCCGCATCTGGGCGAACTGGCGCTGGGCGGCACGGCCGTGGGCACTGGCCTCAATGCGCCCGAGGGCTATGCCCAGGCCGTGGCGCAGGAGCTGGCCGATCTGACCGGTCTGCCGCTCGTCACAGCGCCCAACAAGTTCGAGGCGCTGGCCACGTGCGACGCGCTGGTCAACGCCCACGGCGCCCTCAAGGGCCTCGCCGCCAGTCTGATGAAGATCGCCAACGACGTGCGCTGGCTGGCCAGCGGGCCGCGCAGCGGGCTGGGCGAAATCTCCATTCCCGAGAACGAGCCAGGCTCGTCCATCATGCCCGGCAAGGTGAACCCGACGCAGTGCGAGGCGATGACCATGCTGTGCTGCCAGGTGCTGGGCAACGACGTGGCGATCAACATCGGCGGCGCTTCGGGCAACTTCGAACTCAACGTGTTTCGCCCCATGGTGATCCACAACTTTCTGCAAAGCGTGCGCCTGCTGGCCGACGGCATGGCCAGCTTTGACCACCACTGCGCGCAAGGCATAGAGCCACGGCGCGAGCGCATCACGGAACTGCTGGAACGGTCCTTGATGCTGGTGACCGCCCTGAACCCGCACATCGGCTACGACAAGGCCGCGCAGATCGCCAAGGCCGCGCACAAGGGCGGGTTGAGCCTGCGCGAAGCGGCGGTGGCCAGCGGCCATCTGACCGGGGAGCAGTTCGACGCCTGGGTGCGGCCGCAGGACATGGTGTAGCGGCCAGGCACCATTCGGCCCCATTGCCGGCAGGGCCAACGCAGGCGCGGGTGCCGACCAGCGGTACACTAAAGATTCCTCCTTCATGAATCTTTAAATTCCCGCACCATGAACGCTCACGTCCACACCTCGCCTGACGCCATTTACCCCTTCGATGCACGCGGCGTTGCCAAGCGTTTTCGCCACGCCGCCATCTTTGGTGCGCTCGATTCGCTGCACCCTGGCGAAACCATGCGCTTCGTCAACGACCACGATCCGCTGCCGCTGCTGCAGCAACTGCAGGCACGTTATGGCAGCGCGGTGGAGATCACCTACCAGCAGCGCGACCCAGGCGCCATCGTCATTGACTTCGTTCGGGTGTGAACAACGCTTTTTCGTAACTTGCTATTAATAAATGAGCTGCTAGCGCTTACTGGATAAGCGCTAGCAGCCATTTTTACTTGAAGTTTTCTGTCAAGGAAGTGGCAGTTCAAGAGCCTGTGCAGGCCAAGGCAGGCGCACCACCGCCGCCGCCAGGAGCGCAATGTCCGCCGCAGCCAGCGCCTCGGCGCTCACGCTCAGGCGCTTGGGCCACTGGAACAAATGCGTGCTCTGCGAGCGCGCATACAGCGGGTCGTAGTGCAGCGCCATCAGCTCGCCAAACAGCGGCGCCAGAGCCCGCTCGTGGGCCCAGGCCTGCCAGCGTTCGATGACCTCGCGGCCATGCAGCTCGCGCAGTGCATGCAGTTGCTGGGCCAGCCGCTCGGGGTCGTCGCCCAGGTTGGCGTAGTCGCGCAGCAGAAAATCAAGCCGGGCAGCGGGGCTGGCCACAATCTCCACACAGGGGCTGGCGCGCAGCCGCTGCAGCAGTTCGGGCGGCACGCTGATGCGGCCAATGCGGCTGCTCTCTGCTTCGACGTACACCGGGCGGGCGAGATCAAACGTTTCCATCGCGGCCGCCAGTGCCGTTTCGAACGCCGTCTGCGAGGGCTGTGCCACGCCTGGCCACGCGCCCAGCACCGAACCGCGGTGCCGCGCCAGCGCTTCCAGGTCGAGCACCTGCTCGCCCTGCGCCGCCAGCGCCTCAAGCACCCGTGTCTTGGCGCTGCCGGTGGGGCCGCAGACCACACGCATCTGCAGCTGCGGCGAGAGCACGGCAATCTGCGCCATGACATGGCGCCGCCAGGTCTTGTAGCCGCCGGCAAGTTGCTGCGCGTCCCAGCCCACCATGCGCAGCCAGGTCACCATGGAGCCGCTGCGCATGCCGCCGCGCCAGCAGTACACCAGCGGCTTCCAGCGCGCCGGCTGCTCGGCAAAACGCCCCTGCAAATGCCGCGCCAGGTTGGCCGCTACAAAAGCGCCGCCCACGCGCCGTGCCTCGAACGCGCCTTGCTGCTTGTACAGCGTGCCGACGATGCGGCGCTCGTCGTCGTCCAGCACTGGGCAGTTGATGGCGCCGGGAATGTGGTCAATGGCAAATTCCGCCGGTGAACGGGCGTCGATCACGGTGTCGAACGCATGGCGCTCGGAGACGGGGACGGGGCCGCGGTGGCTCATGAAGGCTCCTGCCAGAAGGGTGAAAGGTGAGGCGTGAATGGAGTGGCTGGCACAATCGGACGCACTATGCAAGCTGTAACCCCGCCTTCCTCCGAACCGGTAAAACTGACCCAATTCGCACATGGTGGGGGCTGCGGCTGCAAGATAGCGCCGGGCCTGCTGCGTGAGATTTTGGCACGCGCGCCACAAGGCATCGTGCCGCCAGAGCTGATGGTCGGCACCGAAACCAGCGACGACGCCGCCGTCTACCGCCTGAACGACCAGCAGGCGCTGGTGGCCACCACCGATTTCTTCACCCCCATCGTCGACGATCCGTTCGACTTCGGCCGCATCGCGGCGACCAATGCGTTGTCCGACATTTACGCCATGGGCGGGCGGCCGATTCTGGCGCTGGCCCTGGTCGGCATGCCGATCGCCAAGCTCCCGCCCGAGGTCATAGGCCGCATTCTGGAAGGGGGCGCCAGCATCTGCCGCGAGGCGGGCATTCCGATCGCCGGCGGGCATTCGATTGATGTGCTCGAACCCATTTATGGCCTGGTGGCGCTGGGCCTGGTCCACCCCGATCAGGTGCGCCGCAACGCCGATGCGCGCGCGGGCGATGTTCTGGTGCTGGGCAAGCCGCTCGGCGTGGGAGTGCTCTCGGCCGCCCTGAAAAAGGGCCTTCTGGAGGCGGACGGCTACGCCGAGATGCTGCGCCATACCACGCAGCTCAACCGCGTGGGTGAGGCCTTGGCGCCCATCGATGGCCTGCACGCCATGACCGACGTCACCGGCTTCGGGCTGGCTGGCCATCTGCTGGAAATCTGCCGCGGCTCGGGCCTCTCGGCACAACTGCGCCTGGGCGAGCTGCCCTTGATCGACGCAGCCCGCCAGTTGGCGCAGTCCGGCATCGCGACCGGTGCTTCGGCCCGCAACTGGGCGGCCTATGGCGAGGAAGTGCTCTGGCCCGAGGCGGCGCCCGAGTGGCAGCGTACGCTGCTCACCGACCCGCAGACCAGCGGTGGCTTGCTGGTGAGTTGCAGCGAAGCGGCCGTGCCCGTGGTGCTTGGCGCCTTCCGCGCTGCGGGTTTTGCGCGGGCCGCAGCCATCGGCCAGATGCAGGCCAATCCTGCAGGGCAGGGCTGCCGGGTCGAGTGTCTGCTTTGAGCCGCGCCCGCTACTACTGGTCGCGCGCAGGCGCAGGGGCATCCATCATCCGCGCCACGTAGCGAGCGATCAGATCGACTTCCAGGTTCACCGGCGAGCCCGCCACCAGCCGCCCCAGCGCGGTGTTTTCGACCGTGTGCGGAATCAGGTTGATGCTGGCTTCGCAGCCCTGCTCCAGGTCGCTGATGCGGTTCACGGTGAGGCTGACGCCGTTGACCGTGATCGAGCCCTTGTAGGCCAGGTAGCGCGCCAGTTCGCGTGGCGCCAGCACCCGCAGCTCCCAGCTCTCGCCCACCGGTGCAAAGTGGCTCACGGTGCCCACCGCATCGACATGGCCGGAGACCAGATGCCCGCCCAGGCGGTCGTTGGCGCGCAAGGCTTTTTCCAGGTTGACGGCGCCAGGCTCCGCCAGGCCCGCCGTCTTGCCGAGCGATTCGGCCGAAATGTCGATGGTGAAACGGCCTGCGCCTGCCTCCAGGTGGGTGACGGTCATGCAGGCGCCGTTGAGCGCAATGCTGTCGCCCAAGGCCACGTCTTCAAGAAAGGCGGGAGAGCATTCCAGCGTCAGGCGCTTGCCGTGGGCGCTGGTGGCGCCCAGCGCCTCGATTTGGGCGATACGGCCCACATGGGTGATGATTCCGGTGAACATGGGGCCGATTGTCGCAGGGGAACGTGGGGCCAGCGTGCCAGGAAGCCTCAGAACTGGTCGCGCCCCGCCACGCGGGCCAGCACGCGCAAGTCCGGCCCCACGCGCTGAAGGTCGCGCCATTCCAGCGCCACACCCTCGCTCAAGGCCGCAAGCGGCGCCATGTCTGCCATGCCGCGCCCTGGTCCGAGCAGCTTGGGTGCGAGGTACAGCAGCAGCTCATCCACCAGGCCCGCCTGCAACAGGGCGCCATTGAGGCGATGTCCCGCCTCCACATGCAGCTCGTTGGTGCCGCGCTGCGCCAGCGCGCGCAGCATGGCGGGCAGGTCCACCCTGCCATTCTGCCCCGGCAGATGCAGCACCGTGGCGCCACGCGCCTCCAGCGCGGCGCAGCGGGCCGAAAAGTTCGAATCAAAAAGGCTCCCAGCGCATATGGTGCATGCGCGGTCAGCTACAAATAGATGAGCGTCTGGAGGCGTTTGCAAACGGCTGTCGAGCACCACCAGCTGCGGCTGGCGCTGTGTAGCGACCTCGCGCACGTCCAGGCGCGGGTTGTCGGCCAGCACCGTGCCAATGCCGGTCAGCACCGCGCAGGCGCGCGCCCGCCAGGCGTGGCCGTCGCTGCGTGCCTCGCGGGAGGTGATCCACTGGCTGGCGCCGTTGGCCAGCGCCGTGGTGCCATCGAGCGACGCTGCCACCTTCATGCGCACCCAGGGCGTGCCACGCAGCATGCGGCTGAAAAAACCGAGGTTGAGTTCACGCGATTCGACGGCGCCAGGCCCCACCTCTACCTCCACCCCCGCAGCGCGCAGGCGGGCAAAGCCCTGGCCGGCGACCAGGGGGTTCGGGTCTTCCAGCGAGGCGACGACCTTGGCGATCCCCGCGGTAATCAGTGCATCACAACAAGGCCCCGTGCGGCCCTGGTGGGCGCAGGGTTCGAGGGTGACGTACGCGGTGGCACCGCGCACGTCCGTGCCGGCGGCCGCCGCGTCGCGCAGCGCCATGACCTCGGCATGCGGGCCGCCCGCTTGCTGGGTGAAGCCCTGGCCGATCACTTGGCCGCCGGGCGTCGCAATCACACAGCCGACACGCGGATTGGGGCTGGAAAGAAAAAGCGCCTGGGCGGCGAGCCCAAGCGCTTGGTTCATGAGGGGCGCGGTGGTTGTCATGGCGCCCCCGATAGTAGCGCGAGGATTACTTGCGCCAGCACTCGTCTACAGTGGCCCCCATGGTTAAGGGTGATGCGCCCCGCACTCCCGTGTTGGTGAGGGTGAAATTGCCGCATTTGTCGCCGACTTGAGGTGTTCCCGCCTTGGGCGTAGCCGTGAGCGTGAAAGAACTCGTAGTCGCCGGATTGAGCGCAATGGTGTAGCGCTTGCTGGCATCTGTGGTCCAGGTCATATTGCTCGGCAGGGTTGTGGGGTAGGTTCCTGTGGCTGTGGCGGCACGCTCCAGCCACTGCTGAGCCTGCAGCAAGCCGGCACGCGCATCGGCCCGGTGTCCGCGCCGGATGTATTCGTTGTAGCTGGGCACCGCAATGGCCGTGAGAATGCCAATGACGGCCACCACGATCATGACCTCAATCAGCGTGAAACCTCGCTGCGCGCGTCGTACGGAGAACCTTGAGTCGGTGGACATGGTAAAGCCCGGTTTCATTGCAGTTGGCGCCAGCTCGGACGCATCGGTTGCTCGGGCATGCGGGCCAATTCGTCGGGCTTGCCGTCACCACCGGTAATCGTGATTTTATCTTTGCCAGTGACGATGTTGATGGCGCCAGGCGGCAAGGTCATGCGTGATGCGCCCTGATCCTTGCTTGCATCGCTGTTGTAAAGGCCGTCCCCATTGGTATCCATCACCTGGACGCTGGGTTTCTTGCCGTCCATGATGTTCATGAGAGTCAGGTAGTCTTTTTCTGGCGTGCCTGCAGGTTCGCAGGATTCATCTGAAGTGCCATTGCCGCCATACGCTGGAGTAGTGGAAAACACCATCAGATTGTTGCTGGCATCGAAGAAACTCATGGGTGCCAATACCCTCTCGCCCGTTACCTGGAAGTTGAAGTACCAGCCCTTGTTCAAAGGCTTGGTGGTGTCGGCGTAATTGACGTCGTGTTGGGTCATTTGCCAGAAGGTGCGTGCGGCGCTCTTGCCCGCGCCGGCAATAGGCCCGCCGGTCATGTCCTGTTGCACCAGGGCTGATGCTGTGACTGCGCTTGGTATGGCACCGCCACCATCGGGATTGGCTGCAGTCTTGGGGGAGGTATTGGTGTTGACGACAACATGGCCAGAATCCAACCGGTATTTGGTGTTGTCGAGCACGGAGTAAACCGTTTGCACGTCCGCACTGCTGCGGTCGTTGTCGGTAAGGTTAACACCGGTGCCGAACGCCACCATCATTCCTCCGGCACCCCGGTCGTTCGCTTTGACCGTAGGGGGGGCCGTGATGGGTTGGCGCTTGCCGAGATAACTGGCAGTAAAGAGAGGTGTGCATACAGCTGTGGTGCAGGGAGTGGTGCTTGCTGTGCCCCAGACCGCAACGCCCCAATTTGAGGCAGAAGTGCTGGTGAGATCAAATTTCCACAGGTTTCCCTTGAGGTCGCCAGCGTAAGCGACATCCACCCGCCCGTCGCTGTCAATATCCACCAGCCTTGGCGCAGAAAGCCCATTGGCGAGCACATTCGTGTCAGTGGTGGTGTTGACAGGGCTGCTTAGTGTCTGAGTGCCCGTGGCGACGATGCGCTTGAGCTCCCTGACACCATTGACTTTGTTGACGTCATCAAGGTACTGAATCAGCAATACGGGCCGTTCATTCTTGCTGTTGTACCCATTGCCCATCACTACCGCCCAGCGGCCATCGTTCAGCTTTGCGATCTGGCTTGCCTTGAACGGATTGGTGTCGTCCACCACGGGGGGCGCAAAAATATGCCCGATGTCCTCATCGTCGCTCGGCGAAGCCAGTGTCTGGCTCGGATTGAGGGTTCTGTCCAGCACCACCAGGTTGCTGGCGTTGGTGGACGTGAAGGTGGACGCCACGCTGCCATCCTTGCTGCCAGGCTGCGTGACATCCAGAACGAAATAGCCCTTTCCTCCGCCTCCCAGCGAGCCCACCAGGAAGGTGCGCCAGTCCGGTGGATTGCCACTGGCCGCCACATCCAAGTCTCCGGTAAACGGGGAACCGTCAACGAAGTAGTGGTGGGTATAACTGGGGTCGCTCAGCTTAGGCAGGTCTGGAATGACTGCCTTGGGAACGTAGGCAAGTTGTTCTTGTCCATTTTTTGCGGAGAAGCCGTGCAACATGCCGTCATTGCCGCCCACGTAGATCATGGGCAGGCGATTTCTTTGGGCAGAAGAGAAAGACTTGTAGCCGGTGAACGAATAGTTGCTGGGAGGAGCACCTACATACCAGACTTTTGAATTGACAATGTCGCCCTGGCGAGAATCGCGCACCCGGAACGGCAGGGAGGTAGTGCCGCCTTCCTTGGTACGGTCACCACGCAGAAAATTCACCCGATCTTGTCCAAGACCGTCAACATTGAGTAGTGTCTTTTGCGCTGCGCTCAATTTTGTGGTGCCGGTGTCCCATTCAAATGAAACGCCTTTGTTGGGTACTTCGTCGTTGGTGGTGAGAACCACACGGGTCGTAATATTCGCCAAATCCAGAAGATTGGCTGTGGTGTTGGGCGTGCCGCCGCCCGTCGTACCCCAATCCGTATTGGGCGTAACGGCTCCCGTTGTGTCGATGGTGCTGGATTTCACATACCCAGACCATCTTTTTGGATCATAACCAGCGGTATACACGTTCAGATCAGTGCGTATATTTGTACTGGCACTCCCGGCCATGCTGGCCACATCCGCCGTATTTGCCAGATTGATATCTTCGACAATTTTCTGAAAGGCTGTCATCAAACTGTACTTGCGACCTGGACCCGTCGGATAAAATTTACCTCGGCTGTTGATGGCTATATGCCAAAGCTCCGCCGGATTATTAGCATTAAGATTTCCGAAGGTGGTTGGAGCCCAGTTAGAGGTTCCATTGACGAGCTTGGAATAGTCTCCCCCAGCACCGTAATTGTCGTCATCTACGGATGACCATTTGGGCTCGCTTGGCCATGTGTAAGCATCTGCTCCAAAGCCGATAGTGTATTGAACCAGGTGTTGCCAGGATGCCGGATCATGCTTGGGGTTCCAGTACCGTTGGAGCGATACGGATCCAACGGTTTCCGTGCTGGGAATCCCGTCGGTCGTGCTCTCCTTGATGTCATTGGAGATACTCGGCTGCAAATCCTCGGACCACATTTTCATGGCCCAATCGGCCAATAAATTTGATAGGTTGTTGGATTTTCCACGGTACACATTGGTTTGGCTGGATGATGTGTCATAGACAGCCCCATCTGGCAGCGTGATATTTTGGTTATCCACATTTCCGGGTAGCACACTGGTGGTATATCCGTTCCATCCACCATCCGTCAGGAAAATATGGTAAGCGCGGCGGCATCCAAGATAAGGAGTTTCTTTTACACCAGGCGTGTAGGCCCAAGGGCTGTTGATGCTCTTGCCGGTTTTCATGTAATCGTACGTCTGCTTCATCATCTTGTGGGATGGTGTGCTATTATTGGCTTTCAGACTTGAAGCAAAAGAGAGAAAATTGGTTCGATGGGTGGTGTCAAGAACCGGCGACCTCAAATCTGAAGTGCAACACCTTCCAGAATTGAGGTATCCATGAGCAAGAAAACATACGAGCAGATCAAA
>NZ_JBWKZM010000043.1:0-24610 GCF_059424465.1 Simplicispira sp. GW247-4R2A
GCATGGGTGGGGCGATGGCGGGGCAGGGTGGCGGCGCAGGCGGCCTGCTCGGCATGGGCATGCAGGGCGTGGGCCTCTACAACGGCCTGACCAGCGGAACCGGCATGCTGGGCACAGTGGGCAACTGGCTCGGCCTGGGCGCCACTGGCGGCGCCGTGGGGGCTGGCGCTTGGGGCAGCGCGGCGGTGGCAGGCAGCTATGCGGCGCCTGGCATCGGCGCGGTCGGATCGCTCGGCGGCGCCGCAGGTGCATCCTCCGGAATCATGGGCGCGCTTGGAGCTATCCCAGGCTGGGGATGGGCATTGGCTGGCCTTGCCTTGCTCCCCTCCCTCTTCGGCCACACCCTGAAAGACAGCGGCATCCAGGGAACGTTCGGTGGCACCTCGGGCTTTGAAGGCAGCAGCTACAAGTTCTATGAGGGCGGGCTGTTCAGCAGCGACAAGACCACTTATGGCGCGCTCGATGAATCGGTGCGCAAGACGCTTGGCGATACGTTCAATGCGATGAAAACTCAGGTCAGCGATTTTGCGACCGCGCTTGGCTTATCGACCGACAAGCTCAAGGGCTTCACCAGCGATGTGAAGATTTCGCTCAAGGGCCTGAGCGACACCGACGCGCAGAAGAAGTTGCAGGAAGCGCTCGCCACTGCGAACAACGATCTTGCGCAGCAAGTCATTGGCACCTGGGTTTCCACGACGCAGGACGTCGTGCGCCAGGTGCAGGCGACTGCAGCAGAAATGGAAGCGGGGTCTAGCGCGACCAACAGCGTCACGTCATCAGAGACCACCAGCGTCTACAAGCCGAGCGAATTCGCGCATGAGGGCGAGAAAGCCATTGACACCCTCAAGCGCCTGGCGACCAGCCTGGAAACAGCGAACACATGGCTGACGCGGTTTGGCGCCTCGCTGTTTGACAAGAGCCTTGCGGGGGGATCGCAGGCGTCTGACTTCATCGACAAAACCGGGGGGCAAGACGCTTTCAATTCGCAGGCCAGCAGCTACTTCAATAACTACTACACATCGGCCCAGAAGTACCAGGCCGCGCAAGACGAAATTGCGAAAAAGCTCAATGACGCTGGCATTGCCATGCCACACACTGCCGCCGAATTCAAGGCGGCCATGGACCAGTTCTTGGCGATGGGCGTGGCTGGGCAAGACGGTGCGGCTGCACTGCTGGCAGTAAACGACGCGTTTGCCCAGATCCACGGGACCATCGGCCAGCTTGAGCAGGCCATGGGGGTGAGCGCAGACAGCCTCAAGGGAATTCTCGACGACGTGCGCAAGGGGGCAGCAACGCCTGCCGAAGCCAGCAAACGGTTTGAGGACAGCATCTACAGCGGCCTTGGCAGCGCGATGACGCAAGGCCTCAGCCAGATGATCATGAATGCCGTGGTTGGCCCGCTTGTCAACGGCCTGCTTGCCGGGGCCACTGGGTCTGCCGCTGCCCTCACGGCTGGCGGTGTTGCGGGGGGGACAAGCTCTGCGGCGGGCGGTGCGGCTGCCGGGGGCGAAGTGGCCTCGGGCGGCGCTGCTGCAGGGGCCGCCATGGCGCAGGGCGGGGCCATGGCCGGGGCGGCTGTGGCCAGCACCATTGACCAGGCTAGAACCTACATGGCTGGGTTCGCCGCGATCATGGCCGACCCGACCGTGCGCGACACGATCAGCCAGATTGCAGCGGGATTTGGCGACATCGCAGCCAGCATGCCAGGGTTGACGGGTGGCGCGTCGTCTGTCTCTTCGGCTATGAGCAGTGCCGGCAGTTCTGCTGGCGGTATGTCGAGCGCTGTATCCCAACTTGGCGACACGCTCGACGCCGAAGTCAAGCGCCTGCGCGGAATGATGGTCGAAGACTCTCCCAGCAAGGGCCGGGACTTCCTGCTCGCCGATTTCACCACTACGACGGCAGCGGCCCGCGCCGGCGACCAGACCGCCCTGGCGCGCCTGCCGGAGCTGAGCCAGCAGTTGGAAGCCGCCACGAAGTTGACGGCTGGCAGCTCGGTGGAACTCGCCCGCATGCGCGGCTGGCTTGCGGGTAGCTTGGAGCAGACGAACGCGCTGGCTAAACACATCGTGGATAACCCGCCCAGCAGTCTCAGCCTAGACCCAACGCTTCCCCCTCCGGGAGCTAGCGATCAGTGGGCCGGCCCGGCTACCGGATATAGCCACACTGACGCCCAAGGCCGGCCACTGCGCGACACGTTCTTTGGATATTCCCCTGGCGTTCCACCTCCGCACGACCCAGCAGGTGATGGTTTTGCTTTCCCCCAAGCTCCGTTTACTGGCGGTGGCTATGACGATCCGAACAACACGGAGCTGCACGACAAGTTCCCGTATTACGAGCAAGGCACCAACTACGTGCCAAAAACCGGGCTGGCCATGCTGCACGAAGGTGAGGAGGTGACGCCCAAGGCTTGGAACCCTGCCGCTGGCGGGCGCGACGGCTGGCGGGAGGTGGTGAGCGAGCTGCAGGCCATGCGCCGCGACATCCAGACCTTGCAGCAGCCCGACCAGCAGGCCCACCAGAAGGACGTCAAACGCCTTGGCGAGCGCCTGCTGCGCGTTGTCGAACGCATGGACGGCGCCGGTATCGCGGTGCGTGCGGAAGGAGCGCTGGTATGAGCGACTTCTCCGAAGGCGTCGGCCTGTTGGTTCTACGGCCCGTGGACATGACGGACGCCATCCTCACGGCCTGCGACGTGCCCGAGACCGACGCGCCCGAATACAACCCGGCCACTACCTACGGCCTGGGCGACATCGTGCAGTTGACCTCTGCGCACTCGGTGTACGAAAGCGGCGACCCGGCCAACCTGGGCAAGCGACCCGACCTCTACCCCAGCCTGTGGACCCGTATTCGCGCGACGAACCGGTGGCGCTTGTTCGACCGCACCAACAGCAGCCGCACCCAGCAAGCCACCAGCATGAGCTACACGTTCTTGCCGGGCGCTTCTGTGCCCATGGTGGCTGCGCTCGGGCTGGTGGCCTGCAACCAGCTGCGCGTACGCCTGATTGATCCGACCTACGGCACGGTGTACGACCACACCGCCATCACTGGCCCAGTCCCGGTTCTTCCGGATTGGTGGGAATTTTTCTTCGGCACGTGGTCCGGCGGCGTGAAAACGGTGCTGTTGCCTGACGTGCCGAGCTTCCCCAACGCCTCGCTGCAAATCGACCTTACTGGACTGGCAGAAATGGCCATCGCCCAGTTTCAGTTTGGCCAGAACCGCGTCTGGGGCGTGGGCGTGAACTATGGTGCGCGCCTGGGCCGCAAGCGGTACAGCCGGCGCGATGTGAACGATTTTGGCGACATCGAATTCACCAAACGCCCTGCCGCCAAAAACGCCAGCTTTGAGCTGGTGCTGAACAACGGCGAGGTGGACTCGATCCTCGACTTTTTAGAAGACGTTGATGCCGAGCTTTGCTTGTTCGTGGTTGCTGCCATGTACGAGAGCGCAATCCTTTTTGGCAGCGCTGAGACGAGCGAGGCAGAACTCGTCAACGCAACCGAATCGTCTATGCAATTTGACATCCTTGGAGCGACCTGATCATGCCGATGACCCCCATGCCGCCAGAGCCTTCGCCGACCGATAGCAGAGCTGTTTTCCAAGGCAAGGCCTTCGCCACCGTCGCCGCGCTCAGCGTGTTCGTCGCCGAAGCCAACGCTCTCGAAGCCAACGTCACCGCCCTGGAGGCCGCCGCTCAAGACCACGCCGACGACGCCGCAGCAGCCCAGGTAGCCGCAGAAGCCGCCGCCGCGCAGTCCGCCTTTGCGGCTGGCGTTACCCAGTGGGTGAGCGGCACCACGTATGCGCAAGGCGCGCAGGTCTGGAGCCCGGCCAACTACGTGACGTACCGCCGAATCGTTGCCGGGGCCGGCACTACAGACCCGTCAGCAGACGTGACGAATTGGACTCCCATTTGGGCATCCATCACCCTTGCGCGGGACCTTGGCCGCGCCCGCGCACTGACTGCAGTTGATGGCGCCACCGCGCTCTCTGGCGGTAAATACAAAGCAGACACCAGCGCCGCTGCGATTACGGTCAAAACGCCCTCAATTGCAAACTCGGTAGTGGGTGATCGCGTCGAATTTATCAATGTCGGAATGAGTTGGGCAGCGCCGAACGCATTTGTTATTTCCCAATATGAATCGGGCGTTTATATCCAAGGCGTAGCGGCCTCGCTGAACATCGATTTGCCACTTCCGAGCCTCGCGCTTGAATGTACTTATCAGAGTGCCACGCAGGCATTTTGGGTGCTTGCCTCCTAACCGGAAAACACAATGAGCAATCTTTCTCAATTTATCGGCGGCGGCAAGCTGTGCACGCAGGAGTTTTTGGCGTCCGGCACGTTTACTCCATCGACTCGTCTGCTCGCCCTTGGCGGGAAAGTGCTGATTGAAGCTGTGGCGGGGGGCGCATCTGGCGCGGTGGAGTGGTCAACTGTTACATCTGCCACAGACGCCGGAGTGCCCGGCGGCGATGCTGGGCAGTATGTCGAAACCATCGTCACCGTCTCCGCCCCTGTGACAGTAACCATTGGTGCTGGCGGGGCAAGTGCCAGTGTCAGCTACGGCGCGTCGGCTGTCGGGAATCCTGGGAGCGATACCACATTCGGATCACTTGTCACTGCGAAAGGCGGGGTCTGCGGGCAGATCAAGGCGGGGACTCTATATATATCAAAAGGCGGCGCCGGGGCGCTGTCTGACGGCGGTTATTTTGTCAATTCGACCGGCTTATTGATCGACACGCACGGCGGCAGGGGGATCAATGGCCGCGCCGGCGGTGGGGCTGCAGCAAGCACCGTGACGGCCACGGCAGGCGTGTCGCGCGCCACAGACGGGGGTGGCGCCGGCATGTATGTCGCATCCGCAGTCACAGCAAATGTGGTGGGTAACGCCGCATCCGCCAACAGCGGGGCAGGCGGCGGCGGCGTTGTGTGTCAGCAGACCACCGCCGCATTCACCGTCAGTTCTGGCCCTGGCGCAAGCGGCTGGCTGCGCGCAACCTGGTTTGAATAAAGGAGCCCCACATGCACTACGCACTGATTCGCGCTGGCCGCGTTGAAAACATTATCGTCGCAGACGCAGATTTTGCCGCTCTCATAGCCCCTGAGTGGGACGCTGTGGAATCCCTTCAGGCCGCAGACGATGCGGGCCTTGGCGTGGCTATTGGCTGGGCCTGGCAGGCGGGCGAGGGCGGCGCACCGGCAACCCTGACGCCGCCGGCTCCCGTTCCCCCGCCGGAGCCTGTTCCTGCGCCTCGTCACATCACGCAGCTTGCATTTCTGAATCGCTTTACCGACCCCGAGGCCATCGCTATTGACCTGGCCAGCATTGGCGCCACGCAGCAAGCAGCAGCCATGCGCCGGTATCTGAGCAAAGTCAACGCTGCCAGCTATATCGACCTGGACCGCCCCGACACGCGCGATGGCGTGCAGGCCCTGGAAGCTGCTGGAATCCTGGCTGCTGGCCGCGCGCTGGAGATTCTGGACGCCCCCATTGCAGATCAAGAGCGACCTACGGGGAGTGCGGCATGAGACTGCACTTGCGCGTGATGAACATGTGGCGCACGGGGCAATACATCCTGCCTGCGGATTCGGGGCACCACTTCAGGCCCATGGGGACTGCCGGAGCGGGGGTTGGCGTCTGCCCGGCAGCAGCGCCTGGCTTCACTCCCATGGCGGGCTGCACAGACCCCACAAGCGCCAACTACGGCAACTACCAGTACAGCGACGGATCGGTCATGTGCTGGATTCCCGCGTTCCGCCTGCGCCGTGGCAATGCTGCGGACCCTGGGTATGCGACCTATGGCGCCAATACGGTGCGCGTTGTGCCCGTCAGCGCGCACCCCGACGAGGCCACGGCGAACGCAGATGGCTTCTACCTGCACCGCGCATTCGTCAATGCTGGCGTTGTGCAGCTTGGCTTCTTCCGCGACAAGTACGATTGTTCTCTCAACGGCACCATCGCCAGCAGCATCCAGGGCGTGCAGCCACTCGTCTCCGGCCCCGCCGCCGGTCAGGCGGGTTTTGCGAGCTGCACCGCGAACGGCCAGGCGCCTGGCAATGCGTGCTGGGGGGCGATCAATGCGGCACGCTCGCGCGGCAGCAAGTTCTTTCCCGAGACGGTGTTCATGGCCGACGCGATTTGCACGCTCACCGAAGCGCATGCGCAAGCTGCGACGGCGACCACGTACTGCGCCTGGTACGACGCCGCCGGCGTGACGAATTTCCCGAAAGGAAATAACAACAACGCCCTGAAAGACGCCAACGACGCCGGCGTCACATTCACGTCCGCCGGCAATGCGACCTACGCCGCCTTTGCGCTTGCCGGCAGCGGCGCGCCGTTTGCAAAGACCACGCACAACGGCCAGGCGTGCGGCATCAGCGACGTCAACGGGAACGTCTGGAAGATCAATCCTGGCCTCACGAGCCTGCTGACCACCGCAGCGATCACGGGCGCAAGCAAGACCAACCCGGTGCAGATCACGGTTGCAGGCCATGGCCGTACCACGGGCGACACCGTGGGGATTTTTTCGGTCGGCGGCATGACGCAGGTGAACGACAAGTTCTACAAAGTGACCGTGGTGGATGCCAACACGCTCTCACTGGACGGTGTGGACGGTACTGCACTCGGCGTGTACACGAGCGGCGGGCTGCTCTACCACGCGCGCTTCTATTTACTCAAGACCACTGCCGATGTCGCGGCGATCACGAGCGGGGCAGCAGCGGCTACGGACCACTGGGGCGCGGCTGGCGCGGCAGCGCTCTTCGACGAGATCACGCTCAATTTCGCAACTGCGTATCCAGGAAATGGCTTCTCGCAGTGCTACGGCAATGGGGCGAATGCGGTGTTTGGCTGGGCCACGTCTGCCGATCGCGCGCGCACGATGGCTGGCATGCCAGCGGCCGGCGGCATGAGCACTTCCGGGACCAATCTAATGGGGCAGGACCTCTACTACCAGCACACTGTCGATCAGCTTTGTGTGATTTCTCGCGGCTGGAACGCCGGCGTGTCTGCCGGGTCCCGGGCGCGCTTTCTGTACGGCGTCCGCCCGTACGCGTCCGGCGGCGTGGGGTTCGCCGCCTCGCGTTATCTGTAGGCCCGAGCGGCAGCGAAGGGCAGGCACATCCTATGGCGCAAACCACAACATCCATTCACGCCGAGGCGGGGCTGCACCGCAAGCTGGTGCTCTTCGCCCAGCAGCTGGAGCTGTATCTGGCGCACTTTCCAAACTGCCACAAGTACACCCTGACGCAGCAAATTCGACAGGCCTACATCGACATCTACAACTTGGTAACGGAGGCGCAAAAACGCTATCACAAGAAAACGACGTTGATCCAACTGGACATTCGGCACGAGCAGCTTCGCATGCTGCTGGTCTTGGCCCACGAGCTACAGCTCTTTGACTGCAGCGCGGGGCGCCGGGACGACAAACTGCCGGGCAACCACCGATTTCTGACCATCTCGCGCTTGTGCGATGAGCTGGGGCGGATGGTGGGCGGCTGGATCAAGAGAGAGATTCAGGGCGTAAGCCCTGATGCAGCGAGGCCTGCGCGGAAATGCTGTGCTTTGAAGATGCGTGGCGGTTTGACCCTTGCAGCCTGCGCGCTGCGCTCAGGAGTGCGAAATGAATTTGACCCGATTGCTCACCATTGCTGGCGTGCCTGCCGATTTGCACGCAGAAGCGCTCGCAAGCGCCTCCCTGGCGCAGCAAAACAATGGCGGCCTGACGCTGGCCAAGTGGCGCGTGCGGCTGTTCAAGACCGGGAAGATCGCGGGCCTGTTGGCATGGGAGGACGAACGCCTGTGCATCAAGCACCCGGAACTCGCAGACTGGGACATCGCGCCCATGGTCAACATCACCTCACATGGCGACAACGGGCCTTGGACGCCGGATGGCTCCAGACCACTGTCGAACTACTGGCTGAACTCTGACCCGGCGAGCGACGAATACAAGGCAGCCGTGGCGTGCAACTACTGGTTGCCCGGTACGCACCCGCGCAGCAAGGCTTCGGTGAAGGCTTGGTACAAGCGCAACGCGGGCGAGTACCGCGCCTGGCGCATGGGAGCCATCGTAGACCCATCGCGGGGCATCGAAATCTGGCGCGGATCGGACGGCAAAACCAGCGTGATCGTGTGGCGCTGCGGAGCTGTGTGGCTCATCAACGCGAGCCGCAAGCTCATTGGATCGCTGCACTGGCATACGCGCGTCGGGTTCGAGCTCGACAACGTGTTCGCGGGCGACTACAGCCCGCAAATGTGGTGGCCGATCGACGGCTACCAACTGCGCGCCACGGTGACGTACAGCACGCTGCCGGCGCTTGGTGGTATCAATCTTTCGCCCAAGCGCTGGGAGCCAACTGCGCCGCTGGCAACTGGGGGCACGTACACGCACTGGAAGCCCAATGCCTGAGCCAACGACTACCGTTGCAGCGGTTGCCACCGTTGCCGCAGCCGCTGCGAGCACCACGGCCATCACGGCGTTCGGCGTGCCTCTCGGGCTGCGCGCTGATTTGCTGATCGCGGGGTTCGCCGGCTCGCTGGTCGCCATCATCCTGCTCAATACGGTGCCCAGCTCGGGCGACACCTGGCAGCACCTGATTCGCACCACGCTGCGGCGCATGGCGTTCGCCTGCGCATCTAGCTTGACGGCTGGCTATCTGACACCGCTGGCCATGCTGGTGGCCCAACTGCCGCAGGCGCTGCTTCTCGGTAGCGCTTTCGCTGTGGGCGGGGGCGCGCAGCAAGTGCTTCTGTTCTCGATTCGCCGGCTGTCGGGTAACCAGCCGCCACCAGGCAGCCCGCCGCCCGATGCGCAAGGGGGTGGATCGTGATCGCTCTTGTCCATTTCGTGCACTGGCTGGCAGGCCTGGTAGTGCTAGCAGAGGCACTCAACAAATTGGAGCGCACGCAGCCCTGCAGGCGTGGCCTTGGCGCACGCGAGCGGGCCACCGAATGGCTCAAAGCCATTGCCTGGGCATTGCTCGCAATTGGGGGCGCCGGGGCTTTCGTGACCCCGTTTCTGCCGTTTGAAGCGCCTACCCTGCAAGACATGTGCGTGGTGCTGGGGTTCGCGGTGCTGATTGTTCGGACACGGATTAAAGAGGGCTGAGCTATGTCGCAATTTTTAGACTTCATTGACCGCGTGCTGTCCAACGAGGGCGGCTATGTCAACAACCCGAGCGATCCAGGCGGAGAGACCAAGTTCGGCATTGCAAAACGCAGTTACCCGACGGTGGATATTCGCAACCTCACGCGGGACGGCGCCATTGCCATCTATCAGCGCGACTTCTGGCAGCGCGTGCAGGGCGATAGCCTGCCGCACCAGTTCGCATTCCAGGCGCTGGATGCTGCGGTGAACCACGGCATAGGCAACGCCGTGCGATGGATGCAGCGTGCGGCTTGCGTGGCCGACGATGGGGTGATTGGGCCGGCAACGCTGGCAGCGGTGTCGCGTGCTGACCCTGCGGACCTGGTGCTCGCATTCAACGCAGAGCGCCTGGAGTTCTACGCCAAGCTGCAGACCTTCGATGCCTTTGGCAGGGGGTGGACGCGCCGTGTGGCGGCCAATTTGCGGTACGCCGCGCAGGACAACTGACTATGAACCCCTTTCTTTTTGTGATGCTTTTCTACTGGTGGAGGTACTGGAAATGTTCGGACTGACTGACAAGATCATTTCCGCCATCGCCGGCGCTGCGGCCTTGCTGCTGGCCGCCGCCCTGGCCTGGCAGACCTACCAACTGAGCAGCGAGCGCACGGCGCACAACGCGCTCAAGCTGCAGGTGGCGCAAGACCTGCAGAAACGCACCGCCGCCGTGCTGGCAGATGAGCAGCACACCGCCGCCAAAGAAACCACCCACGCCACCGCCACCCAGGAGAACAGCGATGCATTCACGATTTCACAGGCTACCCGCGACACCATTGCTCGCGTTGATGCTGCTCGCGTTGACCGCCTGCGGCTCGCCGCCGAGCGCAGAGCCGCCACCTATCGCGCGCAAGCCCAGGCCAACGCCGCTGCCTGCGGCGATTCAGCAGATCGACTTGCGGCCTTCGACCGCCAGCTTGTCGCAGGGGTTGGCGTGGTCGCAGCGCTCCGAGGCGATCTTGGACGGCGCGATGCCGAAGTAGTGCTGCTGCGGGGGCAGATTGACGCGGACAGGGCGCTGTTGGCGCCCTGACGCTCAGCAGCCCCGATCGGCACCAATCCAGTTGATGCGCGAGACGATCACTAGGTCAGCGCCGGAGAAGCGCAGGGGGTAGCCCTCTGACTGGATGCCGGTGTAGCCGCCGTAGGCGTTCTTGGCGTTGTATTCCACGCAGACCAGCCAGGCCTTTTCGTAGTTCTGGCCGGCGTTGGTGCCGGTGACCAGCTCGGGGCCGGAGAGCACGGCGAAGTCTTTCAAGCTGGCGGGGTCGCGCAGGGCGCGCTGCAGGTGGGCGTGAATGGCGGCTTCCGCCTGTTCCCTGGTGGGCTTGGGGCCGGCTTCTTGCAGCACCTGGCCGGTGGGGACCGATACGCACCCAGCGGCCAGGGCGAGCGCTGTGGCCGATAGCGCGAGCTGTGCGCAGGCTTTCATGGTTTGCAGCTTGATCATGGTGCGAACTATTTTTAGCGAAACAAACTGAGCAGCGCGAGCTGCTTTTCAGCCGGCAGGCGGCGGAAGACTTCGAGCATGGCCTGGTCGATTCCCGAGAGGGGGTTGGCCGGGCCATTGTCGTTTGCGGTGTGCACCACGGTAGGGGTGTTGGCCGCGCTGTAGCTGGTGCCTGTGTGGGTGGATTTTGATGCCGCTGCCTCTGCCTGCAATGTGGCCTTCAACCGCAGATTGATTTCTGCAGTCACGGTGCGGCCGTTGACAAATGCCGCGCGCTCAATGGCGACCCGCGTTTCCTCTGGCATCGCCAGCAGGAATCTAGGTGGCCGTTTCTTGTCGGCCTGAGCGGTGGGGTTGGTATCGATCACGGGCAAATTATCGAGGCAGTTGCAAGAAGTTAAGAAACCTCTTGCAACTTTGGCTGTCCGTGGATATATTTCGTATCAGTGAAGTACATCCATGGATATCCAAGATGAAGAAGCCAGTGAAAAAGGTGCTTGTCACCATCCCAGAGCCTCTGCTCAAGAAGTTGGACGCAAAGGCCCGCGCCGAGCGGCGCAGCCGTTCGGCGGAGCTTTGCATGCGCCTCGACAGGAGCCTGAAGAAGGCAGCAGCGGCGGTTGCAGCATGAGTTCGTTCCATACACATAGCCCGATGGTGCAGCCCTGCTGCGCTATGGGCAAGTGAGGCCGCCATGCGCATGCCCCGTTTGCCCATGAACACCGCAGTGCCGGTGAGCCCGTTCGATGCCTTCCGCCTGGTGTGCACCACCTACGGCGTGAAGGAGATGGCCGAGCGCATTGGGCGCAAGCCCGGAACGCTGTGGAACAAGTGCGACGCCGATGTGGAGAGCCACCACCAGCCCACCCTGAGCGATGTGATTGATGTGACCCGCGAGTCGGGCGATATGCGGGTGCTCGACAGCCTGAACCGCCTGTTCGACCGCGCTTCGTACGACGTGACGCCGGGCGCGGTGAGCGATGCGGCGCTGCTGGAGCTGCTGTGCAAGGTGGGCAGCGACAGCGGGGCGCTGCATTCGGCCGTGGGCGTGGCGCTGGCCGATGGCCGGTTTACCCAGGCCGACCTGTTGGCGGTGCGGGCCGAGGCGTTCGATTTGGTGTCGTCGGTGCTGTGCTTTGTGCAGCGCCTGGAGGGGCTGGTCGATGACGAGGTTTGACCGCCCCCGAAGCATGGCCCCGGCCGGCATTGGCCGCCCGGCTGTGCACCGCTTGCCCGATGGCATGGGCCCGGCTGCGGGCCAGGCGCTGGCGGCGCTGTTTGGCGCTGAGCTTGTCGACGTGCTCATGGCCCGTGCGGCCCGTTCGTCTTCCTCTCTTCCAGGGGGTTGCCATGCGAATCAACCAAGCCCAGGCGGCGCTGCCGCTGGATTTCGAGCTGAGCGAGGAGCAGGCGATGCGCGCGCTGTTCGAGCGGCAGTGGTCGCGTTGGCACCGCTGCAAGAGCTACGAGGCGGCCGTGGCTGACCCGGTGACGGCCCGGCTGCTGCAGTTGGCTGTGCAGCACGGCGCGGCGCATGCGCTGGCGCCGGCAGGGCGGGCGGCGCGCCGGGGGCGGCGATGAGGCGCCGCAGTTTTCAAGACCTGACTGGCTTGGCGCCCCTGGACGCCGTGCTGGTGGTGCTGTGGGTGGCTTTGGTGTGCGCCAGTACCGCAGATTTCGATGAGCACGCCGCAACAGAAAAACAAACCATGGAGTTCCGCAATGCAGAAAAAGTATTTGACCGAATTGGAGCAGTCACGGCTGCTAGTTGGGGTATCGAAGGTGGCCGACCCGCTGGCGCAGCGGGACTTTCACTGGATGGCGGCGCTGATCCTGACGGGCATGCGCATTCAGGAGTTCAGCCGGCTGACGGTGCCGATGGTGCGGCAGGCGCTGCAAACGGGCTGGCTGGTGAGCCCGAAGGACCACTGCAAGAACAAGCGCGGCAATGAGTACCTGGTGACTGCGCGGCTGCGCTCGCACCTGGAAGCCCTGGTGCACCTGAGCTACGCGCTGGGCGAGGGCTGCGCGGTGCCAGAGGCTGGCCAGCCGCTGGTGTGGGGGCGCGATATCGCGGGGATTGCCGGGCCGCTTTCGGTGCGCAGCTATGAGGCGCGGGTGAAGATGTGGGTGGCGCACGCGGGGCTCGATGCGCGCATCAGCCCGCACTGGTTTCGCCACACGCGGGGCATGAACATCATGCGGCGCAGCCGGGGCGAGAACCCTTTGAAGGTGGCGCAGCTGGCCCTGAACCATGCGAGCCTGGCCAGCACGGGCATTTACCTGCAAATGAGCCGCGAGGAGTTCGAGCGCGAGGTGCAGCTGGTGGACGGCGGGCGGCTGCCCAAGGCGGTGGCGCGGCGGATGGCGCAGGGGGTGGCAGCATGAGCGCGACCCAAGAATTCCTTGCCCATTTCTCCGAGGATGAGCTGGCCGCGCTGGAGGCCCTGTACACCACGGGCAAGCGGCTGTGGGACACGGGCGGTGGCGGCGTTTGCGTGCGGGTGCTGCTGGGTTGCTACAACGGCACCCGCTTCCCGTTCGACCTGACCGACCTGCGCCGCCTCGACGGCACCAACCTGAACAATGCGCTGACGGTGCTGCGCATGGATGCCCGCTGCCGGGCAGAGGTGCATGTGATCCTGCGCTACCTGTTGTCTGACCACACGGTGCAGGCGATGTTTGAGCGCTGGGCCTACGACCTGGGCCTGAAGGGCCGGGCCAAGAAGGCGGACGTGGAAGACCTGTGGCGGAGGGCTGCAGCATGAGCGCGCCCCGAATCGACTCCCACGGTCTGCACTTCAAACAGCAGGGGCAGGCGGTATCACTGGCCCCGCGCTTCGCTTCGATGCCGGAGCTGAGCCGGGTGGTGAGCATATTTTCGTGGCGCGACCCACGCGTTTGCAGTGGCCGGGTGCATGTGGTGCTGGAGGCTGCTGCCGAGCCTTTCACCTTCAATGGCCGCTTGTCGCCCGCTGCCGCCCGCGACCTGGGGGCCAATTTGTTGCGGGCGGCGGATGAGGCCGAGCTGGTGCAGGAGCAGCTCGATGCGAAGCCGGCCAAGCCTGCCAAGGCGGTGGCCCCATGAGCGCCGCGCAAGCGAAGAAAGAACAGCGCTGGCAGGCGGCGCTGGCGCGGCCTGCTTGCAGCCGGTGCTTGTATTGCCGGCCCGACTACCCCTATTCACCGGCAGCAGTCATTACCTCTGAAAACTCGCGATTGCATTGCACGGTGGGCAAGTTCGTTACGCACGCCATGGCGGTGTGCGGCTCTTTTGTGCAGAGGACCTCATGACCTTCCAAGTGACCCACGTGGCGGCCGATGGCCGCCGGCACCGGCAGGTAGTGCATGCCGCGAGCAATGCGCTGGCGGTGGCGTTCATGGAGCAGCTCTACGGCATGGCCCGGGGCTTTGTTGCGGTGCGGATTGGCGGTGCGGCATGAACGATCTGATGCAGAAAATTCGCGCGGCGCAGGTGGCCGCTGGTGAGCAGGTGGTGGTGGAGTCGCTGCGGGCGCAGTTGGAGTCGCTGCGGACGCAGGGGCTGGGCGCTGGCGCCGAGCCCAAGAAAACGCTTGGGTCCATGCTGATCGCCTACCGGCCTTGCGGCTGCGTGTGCGGGTATTCCTGGGATGACGAGGGAGAAGAGGCTCTAACGGCAAGGTGGGCGCTGGGGATGCTGCGCGGCAATGAGGGCCTTTCAGTCCGGCGAATCGAGCGCTTCGAGGGCGATCCAATGCCCCGATCATCTTGCCCGGTGTGCATTCGCCACGCAGTGTTAGGTGCCCTGCCAGAAGGCGGTGCCGCATGAAGGCCCTGGCGTGGCGCCTGCGCTGGCGGCTGTTGTGCCTGCTGCTGGCTCCGGTGCAGCTGTTGACCGGTGCGGTGGTGCAGGCCATGCGCTGGCTGGCCACTGCGGCGGACGATGCCGAGGTGGAGATGCTGCTGGCGCTGACGGAGCAGCGCATCAGGGCCAAGCGCCTGCGGGCAGGCAAGGGGGATGCGCCATGAAGCAGGCCTTCATTTCGCTGGTGGCCGAGCGCATCGAGCCGGGGCCGCTGCGCTTCGTGGCTGGGGTGCTGCAGCAGGAGACGCGGCTGTTTGTGGGCGTGGACTGCGTGTGTTCGCTGCTGGTGTCGTTCCCGCCGGGGAGCCCGGAGTGGGAGCTGGCCTGGCAGATGCGGGCGTTGGATGGCGCGGGGCGGGAGGCGGCATGAGCGCGGGCCTGCAAGACCGGGTGCTGGATGTGCTGGCCAAGTCCGGCGCCTGGGTGCCGCGCGAGGCGCTGGATGCGCTGACTACGTGCCGCCCGGCGCTGGACGATGTGCTGGCCGACCTGGTGGTGGCCGAGCGCATCGAGCACCAGCGGCTGGTGGGCTACCGCCTGGCGCTGAGCCCATTGGTCCGCGAGGCGCTACAAAAATTGCAGCATGAACCGCAATTGCGGCGTGCGGTAGAGGGCAAAACCATTGAGAAACGCGGCAAGTCGCAGGTGCGCCTTGGCGTGGCCGAGCGCTGCGCGGCGCTGGGCGGGCGGGTGGTGACGTACGAGATGGCCCTGCCGGTGTGCGAGAGCCCGGCGGCGGCGTTGGCCCAGGCGCAGGCCTGGATGTCTTTTTGTTCACAAGGAGGGCTGGTTCATGGCTGATGTGGATTACTGGAAGGCGCGCTGCCGGCGCGCGGAGGGGCTGCTGGCCAGGGCGCGCCAGGGGCTGTCGCAAACGCGCGCCCGCGCACGGGTGCTGGCGGTGCTGGGTGATTTGCGCGAGGGGCAGTGGATGCGTTCCGCTGAGCTGCACAAGCGGGCACTGGTGAATCGCGAGCAGCTCAGCCAGCTCGAACGCCTGGGCCTGGTGGTCTCGCGCTGCGAGCCTGGCGGCATGAAGGAATGGCAGCTTGAGCACCTGGTGGTGCCGATGGAAGGGGGTGCGTGATGGCTCTGACCACTGTTTTCCACTCTGCGGCGCGCAAGCCATTGCCCAAGTTCTGGCGCCCGCGCCTGGACGCGGCGCAAAAGCTCGCCTGCCGCACGATTCACTGGGATCTGCTGACCCGCTTTACCGACGGCAGCGCCGACCGCGATGCGCTGTGGGACTGGATGGAGACGGGCCTGACCTACCACCAGTTCATGCGCTACCTGGACGCGGACGGCACCGCCTTCACCGTGGAGGCCATGGAGGCGGTAACCGAGCAGCTCGCCATTTACGAGGGCGTGGTGGCGCGCTTTGCCCGCACGGGGCGGGTGGGGTTCGACGCCGAGCAGCTGCTGGTGGCGCGCGCCGCGGCGCAGGTGTTCGACAGCCTGCTGGATCTGGACCGCAATGGGTATGCGGAGCAGGCGGCGCGCTGGAGCTGCGCGCAGATGGCGAAGGTGTGGGGAGGTGCGCGATGAACGGCCTGCCTTACATCGAGCTGTCTGCCGCGTTCTTCGGGGTGCTGGGCACGCTGCTGCTGGCGGGGCGTTCGCGCTTTGCGGGCTGGGGATTTGTGGCTTACCTGGTGAGCAATGCCGGTTGGCTGTTTTTCAGCGCCGAGCGCGGGCTGTGGGCGCTGTTTGCGCAGCAGGCGGTGTTCACGCTGGTGAGCGGGTATGGGGTGTGGACGTGGCTGCTGCGGCCGTGTGAGTGGAAAGGGAGTAAGGCATGAGCAACCTGAAAACCTACCGCGTGAAGGCCGACTCGTTTGACGATGCGGAAGTCACCCTGCGCGTTGACCACGATGTGCTGACGAAAGAGCTGGCCGCTGAGATCAACGATTTTTGGTCGGATGCGACGAACCGCCTTGGACATGAAGACGGTGATGTGGTGCGCGCTGTCATCCGCTTGTTCGGTTCGGTGGCGATCCGCTACTTCATGGCCGATGGTGGCGCGAGCTTCGGCCCCGCACAAGACTGGTACTGGACCAAGAATGTGATTCGCGACCAGGGCGAGGGCTGGCCGGATTGGGAAGGCCTGGGCATTCTGATTGTTGCCGCCGAGGTGTCTTGCGTGGACTACCACGATGTGACGCTGGAAGGCGGTGCCGCATGAGCGCCCCGACCCGTTACCCCCTGGCCTGGCCCGAGGGCTGGAAGCGCATGCAGAGCTACCAGCGCAAGACCGCCACGTTCAGCCGCCAGGGCAAGGCCCTGACCGTGTTCGACGGTGTGCAGCGCGTGCTCGACGAGCTGGAGCGCCTGGGCGTGCACCAGGACGATGTGATCGTGTCGACCAACCTGCAAACGCGGCTCGATGGCTTGCCGCGCAGCAACCAGGCACGGCCCGCCGACCCTGGCGTGTGCGTGTACTGGCGCAAGTCGGCCAAGGAGCCGATGCGCTGCATGGCGGTGGACCGCTACGACCAGGTGCAGGACAACCTGGCCGCCGTGGCGGCGACGCTGGAGGCGATGCGCTCCATCGAGCGGCACGGTGGCGCGGCGATTCTCGACCGGGCTTTCACCGGCTTTGCGGCGCTGCCTGCACCTGTGGCGGGCGCTGCGAAACGGCCCTGGTATGTGGTGCTCGATTGCAGTCCGAACAGCGGGCGAGAGGCCATCGACTACGCCTACCGGCGCCTGGCCGCGCGGTGCCATCCCGATCGGGGCGGCGATGCACAGGCGATGGCGGAACTGAACCTGGCGCGCGATGAGGCGGCGAAGCAATTGCAGGAAGGCGGTGCCGCATGAGCGATCACCTTTACAAGCCTGTGCCCTGGCAGTCCGTGATTCAGGCAATTCTGGCAGTGGATGCCGAAGCCAGCCGCAGGGGAGAGATGTTCCCGCAAACCGCTGATGAGCAGCGGGTGGACCGCAAGGCCGCCACGCGCGTGGTGGAGATGGTGACTTGGTACGCCAACCATGGAGGTTCGGTGGCAGAGAAGCTGAAGGACTGGCCGCAGGAGGCTGTCCCTGTTGTCCCGGCATGCGCGCCGGGTTTCATCAGCGTGGACGTGTTCGCTCTGGCCAAGCTGTTGCAGGCTCTGACAGGCCCTGATTACTTCATCCGCGAGATGCAGGCCACGCGCAGCTTGCACAAGCTGGGCCACCCCAACCCCATCGAGACACTACTGGATCAGGTGAATGCCTGGGCTGAAGCCGATGTGCAGAAAGGCGGTGCAGCATGAGGCCCACCCAACACCCCTCCAACAACGATGTGCTGCGCGCCCCGCCGGGGGTGCCCCATGAGGAGTGCCAGCCGCTGGCCATCACCCGTGTGACGTACAGCAACGGCATGCCGGCGGTGTGGTCGTTCTGGAACCCGTCGCCGGCCGAGCGCGCTGCCATTGCGGCCGGGGCGCCGATTCGCTTCTCGTGCTGGGGGCGCACGCATCCGCCTGTGGCCTTGTCGGTTGACGGTGTGGAGGCACCATGACATGGCTCTACATTCCATCGAACTGTGTGCCGGCGTCGGCATGCTCGGAGAAGGCGCACGCGCCGCATTCGAGTTTCTGGGACACGAACACCGCACCGTTTGCTACGTGGAGCGGGAAGCTCCTGCAGCCGCGCAACTTGCCCGCCTTATGGAAGCGGGAGCCCTTGATCCGGCGCCTGTCTGGTCTGACCTGCTCACCTTCGACGGCGCAGCGTGGCGCGGATGCGTGGATTTCCTCGTTGCGGGGTTCCCCTGCCAGGACATCAGCATCGCCGGGCGGCGTGCAGGGCTTGATGGCAAGCGCTCGGGCCTCTTCTTCAACATCCTCGACATTGCCGATGCTTGCGGAGCGTGGGGGCTTGTTCTGGAGAACGTCAGCGCCATCGCTACTGCCACCGCCTCCGCTGTGGACGAAGCCGAAGGGGCTCTCGACGAACGCGCGGCTGCCCGCGTCGTGGGAGAACTGGCCGACCGCGGGTGGAACGCGGAGTGGATCACTCTTTCCGCGTCCGACGTGGGCGCCAGCCATGGGCGGGCGCGGTGGTTTTGCTTTGCATGGCGGGCTGTGGACCACGCCGGATGTGTGCAGCGGGGCGCGGGACATGAGCAAAATAGACCCGGAACTACAGAAGAGAGCAGATACCAAGCGCACTACGGGGCTGCCGACGGAAGCAGCGCAGTGGCCAACCCCAGCCAGCCGCGACTACCGCACGCCGAACAGCCAGAGCCTGCAGGAGCGTGGGCAGGGCACGAAGGGCGAGCAGCTGCCGAACTTCGTGGAGCACCACTTTTTGCACCCGGTCCACTCGATCCTCGATGGACGGCCATTGTCGCCAACCGCCCGGACCTTGCCCCGGCGGTTGAACCCGGCGTTCGCATGCTGGCTGATGGGATGGCCTATCTGGTGGACGAATCCCGCGCTCACCAGCTGCGCCAAGTCGGAAATGGCGTCGTACCGCTGCAGGCTGCAGTGGCACTTGTCGAACTTGTGCGGCGAATGAGATGCCCCAGCGCATCTACCTCGCCGGCCCGATGACGGGCCTGCCCGGCAACAACTACCCCGCTTTTCACCAGGAGGCGGCGCGCTTGCGCGCCTTGGGCTTCGCCGTGGAGAACCCGGCCGAGAACCCGGCGCCGGCGTGTGGTTCGTGGAGCGGCTACATGCGGCTGGCGATTGCGCAGCTGGTGCGGTGCGATGCGGTGTGGCTGCTGCCGGGCTGGACGGCCTCGCGCGGCGCGTGTATCGAGCACGCGCTGGCGGTGCACCTGGGCCTGGCGGTGATGTACCAGGGTATGCCTGAAATTTCGCCTGTTTTTTGATTCCAGCGCTTGCCTAGCAAGCGCTGATAGCTATAAGAAGTAGAGCAATGAATTACCCAACGCAAGGGGGAGCGGGCAAGCGGCCTGACCTGGCCGCGAAGCTGAACGCCGAGATTTGCTGCGAGGACGTGGCCGAGCGCCTGGGGCTGGTGCGGCCGCAGCAGAACGGCAATTACCGCAGCCCGCACCACCCGGACCAGAGCCCGAGCATTTCGGTGTACCAGCCAGACGGCGGGGGGCCCAAACGCTGGAAGGATTGGAGCCAGGAGGGGGTTGGCGGCGGGCCGGTGGACATGCTCATGTGGGCGCGGGGGCTTGAGTTCCCCGAGGCGGTGAAGGAGCTGGCGCGGATGTTTGCGATCAGCGTGCCGGCGCCGGCGAGCGCGCCGGGGCCGCGTGTGCAGCCGACGCTGGCCGAGTGGATTGGCGAGCGCTGCATGCAGGCGGCCAAAGGGGAGCAGCGTGAGCTGCTGATTGACTACCTGTGCGGCAAGGAGGCTGGCCAGCGCCATTTGAGCGTGGCGGTGGTGGAGGCGGCGATCAAGCGCGGCACGGTGGGGCTGAACACGTACACGAACCCGAAGTTTGCGCCGGGCGAGCTGGGCTATGGGGGGCTGGCGGCGGCGTTTTTGGCCCGATCGCGGCTCGATGGCAAGGTGGTGGGGGTGGATATGCGCTACCTGGACCCGCAGGCCAACGGCGGGGGCAAGACGCAGAGCCAGGGCGAGAAGGTGAATGCGCCGTGGACGGCGGATTGGCGCCGGCTGCTGGCGGCGCGCACGGTGGTGGTGGTGGAGAGCGCGATCAATGCACTGTCGGTCGATTCGTGCCGCCTGCCTTCTACGGCGGCGCTGGCGGTGCGGGGCACGGCCACGCTGGCGGGGGGCGATTGGTCGTTTCTGCGGGGCAAGCAGGTGGTGCTGGCGTTTGACAACGACCACAAGCCCCTGGCTGAGGGCGAGAACAAGGGCTATTGCCCTGGGCCGCTGGCGGCGTGGCGGATGCACGAGATCCTCACGGGCCTGGATGTGAGCTGCCTGCTGGTGGAGCAGGCGCTGTGGACGCATGGCGAGGAGCCGATCAACGATCTGAACGATTTGCTGCAGCTGCGCGGCGAGACGGGCCTGGCCGAGGCGCTCAAGGTGCTGGAGGAGTGCGCGATACCCGGCCTTGCCACGCGCAGCTACCGGCCGGGGCGCAGCCGGCTGTTTCTGCCGACGCACGATTTCAGCGCGTACTGCAAATACCGGGTGGAGCCGGACTTTACCCGGGCGGTGAAGGCGGTGGAGCGCGACGAAGAGGGGAACGAGAAGACGTCGTATGCCGACATTTGCGGCTTTCGCATTGCGGCGGTGAGCCGGGTACAGATTGCATCGCCCACGTCGACCATGACGGGCGACCCGGACAACAGCCCGCGCACGGTGTTTGCCCTGAGCGTGCAGGTGGCGCGGCACGGCCCGGTGCTGCAGCGGCGTGTGGTGGACGATGAGCGGCTGCACAACCAGGACGTGTGGAAGAAGCTGGGCCCGATTTACGCGCCGACGCCGTTTGCCCGGCTGGTGAACGTGTGGGAGCGGGCGAGCAGCATTGGCGCCCGTGAGGCGATCAACTTCGTGGGGCTGGCCTGGCGCGATGGGCGGCCGGTGGTCAATGAAGGCCCGGACTGCTTTTTTGTGGATGCCCGCCAGCAGTGCCCGTACAGCGACCTGGTGTTCCCGAGCGGGACGATGGACGATGCCCGCGAGGTGCTGGCGCAGTTCCAAAGCACGTTCGCCGAGAACGCGGCGATGCTGACGCTGGTGTGGGGCCTGGGGGCGCACCTGAAGGCGTTTTTGGGGTTCTGGCCACACTTCGTGATGCAGGCCGAGAAGGGCACCGGCAAGAGCACGCTGGTCAAGCGCCTGGAGCGGGCCATTGCCATGGTGATGAGCAGCCGGCAGAGCCTGCAGACCGAGTTCAGGCAGCTCACCAGCCTGAGCTACACCAGCCACCCGGTGGGCTGGGGCGAGATGAGCGCGAACAAGCAGGACATCATCAACAAGGCGGTGCACAACCTGCAGGAGAGCTACCAGTACGAGCACACGCGGCGCGGGGCCGAGCTGATCGACTTCTTGCTGTGCGCGCCGGTGCTGCTGGCCGGTGAGGATGTGCCGGTGCAGAGCCTGCAGGGCAAGGTGGTGCGCAGCGAGCTGACGAAAGCGCGGCGCGGCAAGGAGATGGCGCAGGACTTGCCGGTGTTCCCGGTGAAGCAGTGGCTGCAGTTCCTGGCCCGCCAGGACAAAACGCGCGTGAAGGCGCTGCATGCGGCCATGGTGGATGAGCTGGCGGCCAACTGCGTGGCCAGCACGCAGGACGCCGGCGCAGAGCGCATGGTGCACAACTACGCCGCCCTGGCGGCCGCGTGGCATTTGCTGTGCGAGTTTGCCGGGCTGCGGGTGGAGCAGGGCAATTTCATCTACGACCTGACGGCGGAAATGAACAGCCACATCGGCGAGAGCGTGAGCGACCGCCAGCCGTGGGCCTGGATTACCGACAAGCTGCTCTCCGAGATTGCGCAGCGCAACTTCCGCTACCCGTTCGAGTTCGACGAGATCGACATGGTGCCGGTGCTGTGCGTGCGCACCGCCCACGTGATGAGCCACATGAGCACCACGGCGACGCTGCGCGAGTTCTGGGACGGCCTGCCGGTCAAGAGCGACCGCGTCTACAAAAAGCAGCTGGCCAGCGCCGGCGTGCTGCTGGAGGGCAAGGACGGCCAGCCCCTGGCCGTGGAGCGCACGGTGGGGCACACGCGGGTGTCGAACATGGTGGCGTTCAAGCTCGACGGCCTGCGGCAGTACGGGCTGCATGCGGCTGTGCCGTCGAAGGGGCATGCGCATGCGGGGGATGGCTACGGCGACGAACCGGGGGCGTTTGGTGTCTGAGCGCCGTTTTGACCAAGGCTACCCCAGCCTGGACCCCCGTTCGGGCCTTGTAGGGCTTTCTACGGGCTCGCAGCGCCGGCAGGCGCCTGGTTGGCTTGTTCCCCCATTGATGCGGCCGGCGCATCAATGCCCGTTGCGCTCCCCCCGCACCCCCCAGCACGTAGGCGCCGCCGAAGTTCGGGGAAACCCTTGGAAGCGGGAGGGGCGCGATAGATTTTGGCAAAGGGGGATAGGGGGCACACCTCCAATAACCTGTGGATGGCCCCCTCAAAAACACCGGAATGGCGTGGTTCTATGTCTGCGGGCCGATTCGACTTGTGGAGATTCCACAGGTCACCCCTGTTTTTCCACAAGTTGGCCTGTTTTCTACATATGCACGGTTTTCGCATTTCGGCCCCTTTCTTCTTCTTTTTTGATTTATTTAAGAGGGAGAGAGAGGGGTATAAGGCGCGGCGGGTGCAGAGACCATTTCCACAAGTTGGGTTTTACGTGTGTAAATGTAAACACAAAACGCGGGCGAATTTTCGGCCAATCTGTGGATGGCTCGCCCGATATAACGCCAATAAAAACAATGGGTTAGTGAGTAACGGCGCTCATCCACGGGTTTTTTTGTGGAAATGCCCTGGTACCCCTTTTTTTCGTGGATCGGATGGTCTGCATGAGGAAACTTTCCGCCAATGCTGCAGGAGCGATTGATGACTAAAACGAACGTGAATCGGCCCATCCAACCACCGCCGGCGCGGGTGCGATTGATTCGGTTGAAGCCGCTGCTGGGATACGGCTTGGCGCTGAGCCGGTACTACGCCGACAGCGCGGTGTGGCTGCTTGCCCTGGAGATTGAGCCGCTGCTGGGTGCGAGCACCTGGCGCTTGCGGCAACTGCACCCCGAGCTCGACGGGGGGGAATTCACGCGTCGCCTGCGCCTGGCCGAGGGGCCGCAGCACACGCGCCGCGTGTTCAGTCTGCCGGCCGTGCGCAACATGGCGCTGACGCGCAGCGGCGAAGCGGCGCGCGCGTTGCTTGGCCTGGTGAGCGATGAGATTGATGCGGGCAGGCACTACTCCCCAGAAAGGCCGCCCCTATGAGCCGCTGGACCGATGACCAGGCCATTGATGCGTGGATGTCATATCTGCAGCTCAACCAGAACCGCAGCCCGCGCACGCTTGAGGCCTACCGCCTGGCGCTGGCCAGGCTGAAGGAATTCATGGCCGGGCAGTCGATTCTTGAAGCGTCTGGCGATGAGCTGGAGATGTTCACGGGGCTTTGGCTGCACAAGCGCGGCGTGGTGGCGCTGAGCCGCAAGCCGTACATATCGGCGGTGCGCGGGTTCTTTCAGTGGTGCCGCGAGCGGGGGCTGATCGATGCCAATGCGGCGCAGGTGCTGGAGCACCCGAAGACTGCGCGCACGCTGCCCAACATGATCACCCTGGCCAATGCCGAGCGGCTGGTGTGCGCGCCTGACCTGGGCACGTTCAAGGGGATTCGGGATTCGGCCATCCTGCATGTGCTGCTGGGCGCCGGCCTGCGGGTGTCGGGGCTGGTGGCCTTGAATGAGGGGGATCTGTACCGCGACACCCTGGATGGCCGACAGCGCATGTACCTGCGGGTGACCGAGAAGGGTGACAAGGAACGGCTGGTGCCATTGCCGCGTGAGGCTGAGGCCATCCTGCTGGTGTACCTGGCGCATGAGGACCTGGCCACGGTGAACCGCGCCACGCTGAACCGCAAGGGCCGCGCCGACAAGGTGCTGTTCGTGTCGACCCGCAACCCTACGGTGGGCGCGCATGCCTATCACGGCGAGGAGCGGCGGCTGAGCCGGCAGTCCATTCATGATCTGGTGCAGAACTATGGCCGCGCCTGCGAGATACCCGAGGCGCAGCTGCACCCGCATGCCCTGCGCCACCTGTTCGGCACCGAGCTGACCGAGGGCGACGTGCCGACCTTGAGCGTGCAGAACCTCATGGGCCATGCCGACCCCAAGAGCACCGCCATCTATACCGAGCTGAGCATTCGCAAGAAGGTGCGCATCGTGGATGAACACAGCCCGCTGGCCAAGATGCGCACGCCCGTCAGCCAGCTGCTCAAGCGCTTGCCCGGCTGATTGCCGGCCCCCTACATCTTCCAAGGACTGAAAGGCTTGCACCCATGCCCTTGCACACCGCGCATACACACAAACACCATACTGTCAGGCTCAGGAAGCCGAAGCCCCAGCATGCACAGGGCATCTCCCGTGTTCTTGCAACTTGCCCTCATAACGGGCTAACTCGTACGGGCCTGTTGCTGCGTACTCCAATGAACTGCGCAGTGATGGGGCATGCGCTGCCTCTGACAACGGGGGCTGCTCATGACTGAAACCCGCAGTGCCACGCATGCACAAGCTCAGATCGACTGGGTGGACAGCCTGGCCGGGCAGGGGGTGGGGGCT
>NZ_JBWKZM010000044.1:0-13014 GCF_059424465.1 Simplicispira sp. GW247-4R2A
CAACCACCTCGCTGCAGCCATCATCGCCCTGCGCAAGATCGAGCTGCCAGTTAATATTATTTACGGATAAATCCTAAGTGCGGTGCAGGTCAGACATCGGCCGGCTTGAGTGCCAGCGGTTTGCTTTCCGCATGCAATGCGTTCTTGACGTAGACTGCTATGGCGGCGATAACCGCCGGAATGGCCAGCACGGCAAATATCTGGTCAAAACTGAATTGGCGGCGTTGCAGCTCGGCGACCAGAAACGGCGCGGCGACCGCGCCGATGCGCCCAATCGCCATCATCCAGGAAACCCCAGTAGCACGCCCCGCCGTCGGATAGAAAGCGGCGGACAAAGCGGGCATGCAGGTCTGCGTAGTATTCATCACGGCGCCGCCGAGGAAAACCATCACGACGAGCCAGCCGAGATTGCCGACTGCCTGACCGATTCCATAGATAAATACGGCAGTAAGCAGATAGCCGACCATGATCACCCGGTTCGCGTTGAACTTGTCCATCAAGAAGCCGAAGGCGATCGCCCCGACGCCGCCTAGCGGAAAGAGCGAGGTCACCAACATCGTCGTTTTCGACTCGAAGCCGGCATCCTTGAGTAGGATCGGCATCCAGTTGATCAGTGCATAGAAGATGACGATACCCATGCCGTAGGTCACCCAGAGCATGACAGACCCCATCACGTACGAACGCGACAGAATCAGCGCGACGCCGGACTTGCCCTGATCAGCCGCGACCTTGGCGAACATCGTTTCACCAAGGACGAACTGATTTGCGTCGCCGAGCGTGGCCGAAATTCGCGACAGGATGGAGCGGACACGCTCGGCCGCAGCGCCTCGGGCAACCAGGTAGCGGACCGACTCAGGCAACACGAGCAGCATGACCAGGGCCAGACAGATCGGCAGGATGCCGCCGAGCTCAAAAACGCTACGCCAGCCCCACTGCGGAATCATCCAGGCCGACAAGAAGCCACCAAGGGCCGCGCCCAACGGAAACCCGGTAAACATCGTGCTGGTCAAAAGCGCCCGCCGGCGGGTCGGTGCAAACTCACTGGCCAAGGTCACTGCCAAAGGCATCGCCGACCCGAGCCCGAGTCCGGTGATGAAGCGCCAAGCCACCAAATCATTCAGGCTGGCCGCCGTGGATGCGAGCAGGCTGGCCGCACCGAAGAGCGCAACCGCGCCGCATAGCAGGAATTTTCGTCCCAGCCGATCGGCCAAGGGACCGATCACAACTGATCCGAAAGCCAGGCCAGCAAGCGCTGCACTGAGCACGGGCGCCAACTGCGGCTTAGCGATTCCCCACTCCTTGAGCAACGACGGCGCGATGTAACCGATTGATGCCGTATCGAAACCATCGAGCAAGATGATTAGGAAGCTGAAGATGAAGATTACCCACTGGAAACCCGAAAATTTGTTGTTGTCGATAAATTTCTGGATATCGACTATCTGGTTCTGATGCATGATGGTATGTCTCCTGTTTTTAGCTGTGGTGTGACTTGTGAAAACTGCCTGAATCTCAATCGATAAAGCAGTGGGGCACTTGGATCAAAAGCCGGCGCATCCTGGATCACATGTTCGGACAGGTCGGCCCTTCACCGCCCTGCGGGGTGATCCAGATACCCTCTTGCGCAAACAGTTGCTTGAGCCGGATCGCTGACGCCAAACCCGCCGGTCCGCCGCCGATGACTACGACATCGAATTGCATGGATTTGCGCCGCTTCTTCATGCGAGGGCCGCGCGCAGTTGCGGTACGATCTCAAAAAGATCGCCGACGAGGCCGTAGTCGGCGATCTGGAAGATCGGCGCGTCCGGGTCCTTATTGATCGCGACGATCACCTTCGAGTCCTTCATCCCCGCCAGGTGCTGGATCGCGCCGGAAATACCAACTGCGATATAGAGCTGCGGCGCGACGACCTTACCGGTCTGGCCGACCTGGTAGTCGTTGGGCACGAAACCGGCATCGACCGCGGCGCGCGACGCGCCCAGCGCCGCGCCGAGCTTGTCGGCGAGCGGTTCGAGCAGGGCGTGGTAGTTCTCACCGCTACCCAAGCCACGGCCGCCGGAAACGATGATCTTGGCGGCACCGAGTTCCGGGCGTTCCGACTTGATCAGTTCGCGATGAGTCAGCGAGCATTGGGCGGTATCGGCCGCTGCGGCGATGGCTTCGATTTCGGCGTTATTTCCAGTGTCGACCGCATCGAAGGCGGTGGTGCGGACGGTGATGACGTTGACGGCATCGGCGCTCTTGACCGTCGCCAGCGCGTTGCCGGCGTAGATCGGGCGGACGAAGGTATCTGCCGACTCGACACCGGTGATCTCGGAAATCTGGGCAACGTCGAGTAAGGCGGCGACGCGCGGCAGCAGGTTCTTGCCGAATGCCGTCGCCGGGGCGAGAACGTGGCTGTAGCCGGCGGCGTTGGCGAGGACCAGGGCCGTTAGGTTCTCGGCGGTCTGGGTGGCGTAGTGGCCGGCGTCGGCGAACTTGACCTTGGCGACGCCCTGCAGCGTCGCGGCTTGCTGGGCGGCAGCGGCGCAGTCGGCACCGGCTACCAGAATGTGGATGTCGCCACCGATTTCCCGAGCTGCGGCGACGGTATTCAGCGTTGCGGCCTTGAGGCTCTGGTGGTCATGTTCCGCGATGACAAGAATGGTCATGAGGATTCCTTTTAGAGAGGGTGCTTAGAGCACCTGGCTTCGTTCTTGAGCTTGTTCACCAGTTCGGCGACATCGGCGACCTTGACCCCTGCCGAGCGCTTGGCCGGTTCGACGACCTGGATCGTCGTCAGCCTCGGCGTCACGTCGACGCCGAGATCGGCCGGCGTCAAGGTGTCCAGCGGCTTCTTCTTGGCCTTCATGATGTTGGGCAGGGTCGTGTAGCGCGGTTCGTTCAGGCGCAGGTCGGCGCTCACCACGGCCGGCAGCGCAACGGCCAGTGTTTCTAGGCCGCCGTCGATTTCCCGGGTGACCGTCGCCCGGCCGTCGGCGATCTCGACTTTGGAGGCGAAGGTCGCCTGCGGCCAGCCGGCCAGCGCGGCGAGCATCTGGCCGGTCTGGTTGGCGTCGTCGTCGATGGCTTGCTTGCCGCAAATCACCAACTGCGGCGCTTCCCTTTCACACAGCGCCTTCAAGAGCTTGGCGACGGCCAGCGGCTGCAGTTCGACGCCACTCTCGACCAGGATGGCGCGATCGGCGCCGACCGCCAGCGCGCTGCGCAAGGTCTCCTGGCAGGCGGCCACGCCGCAGGAAACGGCGATCACTTCGGTCGCGATGCCGGCTTCCTTCAAGCGCACCGCTTCCTCGACGGCGATTTCGTCGAAGGGGTTCATGCTCATCTTGACGTTGGCCAGCTCGACGCCGCTGCCGTCCGCCTTGACGCGGACCTTAACGTTGTAGTCGATGACCCGTTTGACGGGGACCAGAATCTTCATGGCTGTCCTTTAGTGTTTGGTTTGTCACTCGCGTCCGCCGCGCCGCGAAGGCCCAGCAGGCGCATCGCATTGCACTTCAAGATCAGCGGCGCGACTTCCGGCTTGAAGCCCGCCATCTCGAAATCGGCCAGCCAGCGGTCCGGGGTGATCAAGGGAAAATCCGAGCCGAACAAGATGCGTTCGCGCAGTAGCGTGTTGGCGTACTGCACCAGTTGTGGCGGGAAGTAGCGCGGCGACCAACCCGACAGGTCGATCCAGACGTTCGGCTTGTGCAGGCACAGCGACAGGGCTTCGTCCTGCCAGGGCCAGCTTGGGTGCGCCATGACGATCTGCATGTCGGGGAAGTCGATGGCGACGTCCTCCAGCAGCATCGGATTGGAATTGGCCACCCGCAGACCGCCGCCGGCGCGCATGCCGCTGCCGATGCCGGAATGGCCGGTGTGGAAGATCGCCGACAGGCCGTATTCGGCGATCACTTCGTAGAGCGGCCAGGCGAAGCGGTCGTAGGGCAGGAAGCCCTGCACGGTCGGGTGGAACTTGAAGCCGCGCACGCCGTGCTGCTCGATCAAGCGGCGCGCCTCGCGCGCGCCCATCACGCCCTTGTGGGGGTCGATGCTGGCGAAGGCGATCATCATGTCGCTGTTGTCGCGCGCCGCCTCGGCGATCTCCTCGTTGGGAATGCGGCGGTGCCCGATCTGGGCTTCCGCATCGACGGTGAACATCACCAGGCCGATCTTGCGCTCCCGGTAGTAGGCGACGGTCTCGGCGATGGTCGGCCGGCGGTCCGAGCCGAAATACTTGTCGGCCGCGCGGTCGAATTCATCGCCAAAATGGTCGTTCCCCTGGCAGCAGGATACCTCGGCATGGGTGTGGAAATCGATGGCGATCAACTCATCGCAGTTCATGTCACTTGTCCTTCAAAATAGATTGCGCACACCTTCGGCATCAGCTCAGGCCTTGATCGCGAAGTCGTCCTGGCCGTTGTACAAGGCGTCGATCAGATCGGCGCGCCGCGTCAGCACGGCGCGCTGGTTGATCGAGCCCTTGTCGGTCACTTCGCTGTGATCGATCGACGGCAGGGTTTCCAGTAGACGGACCCAGGCAATGCGATTGGCCGATCCGGTCGCCGTGCTGTTGACGCGCACCAGCAGCTCCTTGAAGTGGGCGCGTACGGCCGGATGAGTCATCACCTCGAACAGGTCGGCCTCTTCGCCCAGTGCAGCCAGTTGCCGGCACTCGGCGACGCGGCCGAAGATCAGCAGGCCGACGTCGTCCCGGTTCATGCCGGCCACGACGACGTCCTGGACATACGGCGCCCCGGTCGTGATGACCTTGGCGCGCAGCGGCCCGACATTGACGAAGGTGCCCGACGACAGCTTGAAATCCTCGGCGATGCGGCCGTCGAAGACCATGCCGAGCTCCGGTTGCGCATCGTCGACGAAGCGCAGCGCGTCGCCGGTGCAGTAGTAGCCCTCGGCGTCGAACACCTCGCGGCTTTGCTCCGGGTTGCGCCAGTAGCCGGGCATCACGTGCGGGCCGCGCATGCGCGCCTCGAGCTTGCCGTCGGTGGGCACCAGCTTGACCTCGCAGCCCGGCGCCGGCAGGCCGACGTAGCCGGCGCCGATCACGCCGCCGGTCGAGAACAGGCAGGACGGCGAGGTCTCGGTCATGCCGAGGCCGACCATCATCCGGATCTGGTGGCCGCAATGCTCCTCGGTGACGCGGTCGAGGCGGTCCCAGGCCGCCTGCGACAAGCCGGCGCCGGCGAAGAAGAACAGCTTCAGGCGGGCGAAGAATTTTTCGCGTAACTGGCTGTCGTGCTCGAGCACGACGGTCAGGTCTTCCCAGGCCTTGGGCACGTTGAAGTAGACGGTCGGCGAGACGTCGTGCAGGTTACGCAGGGTTTCCTCGAAACGCTTGGCGGTCGGCTGGCCGTCGTCGATGTAGAAGCTGCCGCCGTTGTACAGGGCGATGCCGACGTTGTGGCTGCCGCCGAAGGTGTGGTTCCACGGCAGCCAGTCGACTAGCACCGGCGGCTCCTCGGCGAAGCAGGGGAAGGTCTGCAACAGCATCTGCTGGTTGGCGCACAGCATGCGCTGGGTCGTGACCACGGCCTTGGGCAGCTTGGTCGAGCCGGACGTGAACAGGAACTTGGCGATGGTGTCGGGCCCGACTGCGGCGTTGGCGACATCGACCGTTAACGGCTCCACCGCCAGTAGGTCGGCGAAGGACGTGGTCGGGCGGCCCGGCAGCGCGCCCTTGCCTAGCACGATTTCAACATCGGCGTCGACGGCGCCGGCGATGGCCTTGGCGAACGGCTCGCCCGCCGCCGCGTAGACCATGCCCGGCGTCACCGTGTCGACGATGTGGCGCAGCTTGCCGTAGTCGGTGGCGACCAGCGAATAGGCTGGCGACACCGACGAATAGGGGATGCCGGCGTACATCGCGGCGAACATCAGCTGGCTGTGTTCGAGGTCGTTGCCGGAAAGGACCAGCAGCGGCCGCTCGACCGACAGGCCGCAGTCGAGCAGCCACTGGCCGATGCGGCGCACGCGGGCCAGCATGTCGGCGTAGCCGATGCGGACCCATTCACCGTCCGCGCCGCGCGCCGCCATCAGCGTGCGCTCGGGGAACTGGCGCGCGCCCTCGACCAGGCGGTCGGTCAGGCGCAGCGGGTAGTCGCCGAGCGCTTCGAGCGGCCGGATATGCCAGACGCCGTCGGCGTCGCGGCGGATGTCCGCCGGCGGATGGCCGATGCTGACCGGCCGGTAATCGGTTTCGACGATCGGTTTGAAAGCTGCATTGTTCATCTTGTCTCCTCTAGTTATTGGTCTGGCGATCCTGCGCGGTGTTCAAGACACCTTGGTTAGCGCGGGACGCCGGTGGAATTCAGGCCCATAGGGCGGCGTCCGGCGCCAGGCCGACGCAGGCCGAGGCGGCCACCGTTTCGGCGTGGCCGCGCACTTGCGGCGCATAGGTGGCGAACCAGAAGCCTGCCAGCGCCAGCACGCCGCGCAGGTAGTCGGCGTTGTCCGCCTTCCGGGCCAGCGCGGCTTGCGCCGCCCGGGCCGCCTGGGCCATGCGCCAACCGGCGCAGACCAGGCCGGTCAGGTGTAGGAAAGGCACGGCCGCTGCCTGGACGGTACCGGGGTCGCTCTTACCGTTCGCCAGCAGAAATTCGGCTGCCCGTTCAAGATCGCCGACATTGAGCGACAGCGCTTCGGCATGTGCGACCAGTTCCGCAACTTCGGCCAGGGCCGCGACTTCGGCGCGGATGTCGGCCAGCAGTTCGCGCAGGGTGGCGCCGTTCTCGCGCAGGATCTTGCGGCTGACCAGGTCGTTCGCCTGGATGCCGGTGGTGCCCTCGTAGATGCGGGTCACACGCGAATCGCGATAGTGCTGGCTGACCCCGGTTTCCTCGACGAAGCCCATGCCGCCAAAAACCTGGATTGCGTCGTCGCAGACCAGATTGCCTGTCTCGGTGTTCCAGGCCTTCAGCACCGGCATCAGCAGATCGATATAGCGCCGACAGCGGTCAGCCACTTCGGCCGCCGGATTGTGGCGCGCATGGTCGAACCAAGCAGCGGTAGGATAGACCAGGGCCCGCATCGCAAAGATGCGGGTGCGCATCGCCAGCAGCTGGCGCTTGACGTCAGGATGGCCGGCGATCGGCCGACCGGCCTTGCCCGCCACATTACCCTGGCTGCGCTCGTGGGCATAGCGCAGCGCCAGCTGGTAGGCGCGCTCGGCGAGGGCAACGCCGTGCAGGCTGACGCCGAAGCGGGCCTCGTTCATCATCACGAACATATATTCGATGCCACGATTGAGCTCGCCGACCAAGTAGCCGACTGCCTCGCCGTGGTCGCCGTAGGCCATTGTGCAGGTCGGACTTCCGTGGATGCCCAGCTTGTGCTCGAGGGAGACGGCGCGTACATCGTTCTTGGCCCCGAGACTGGCGTCCGAATTGACTAGGAACTTGGGCACCAGGAACAGAGAAATACCCTTGATCCCGGCCGGCGCATCGGGCAGGCGGGCCAGCACCAGGTGGACGATGTTGTCGGCGAGTTCATGGTCGCCGTAGGAAATGAAAATCTTCTGACCGAACAGGCGATAGCTGCCGTCGCCGGCAGCCTCGGCGCGCATGCGCACCGCCGCCAGGTCGGAACCGGCCTGCGGCTCGGTCAAGCTCATAGTGCAGGCCCACTCGCCGCTGACGATGCGCGGCAGGTACAGGGCCTTCAGGGATTCATTGGCGGCAGCTTCGAGCGCCTCGGTCTGGCCGAGGGTTAGTTGCGGCAACATGGAGAAGGCCAAGTTGGCCGAGAACCACATTTCCCAGACCGGCGCCCAGAGGGCTTTCGGCAGCCCCTGCCCGCCGTACTCGGACGGCAGCGAGAGGCCGAGCCAGCCGGCGGCGACGAATTGATCCCAGGCTTCCTGCCAGCCGTCGGGAACGACCACCCGGTCGCCGTCGAGCCGGCAGCCCTGGACGTCGCCGAGCTTGTTCAGCGGCGCCAGCACCCCGGCGGCAAATTTGTCGGCTTCCTCAAGGATGCTGTACACCAGCTCCGGTTCGGCCGCCTCGCAGCCCGGCAAGGCGGCGATGCGGTCGATGCCGACCAGTTCATCGAGGATGAAGCGTATATCGCGCATGGGTGCGCCGTAGGTATCCATTCGTCCCTCCCCAACTGTAGGCGAGGGCCGGGCCCACGCCAAAAAATCTGAAAATTTGATTAACTGCCGGCCCCTCACACCGGGTAATGACGGTGCGTCGTCTGGATGGTGATCCAGCGCAGGTCGGTGAATTCCGCCACCCCCGCCTTGCCGCCGAAGCGGCCGTAGCCGGAAGCCTTGACGCCACCAAATGGCATGGGCGCCTCGTCATGTACGGTCGACGAGTTGATATGGCAAATTCCCGACTCGATGCGCTTGGCCAGCGCCAAGGCGCGCCCGATGTCCTTGCTGAATACCGACGCCGCCAGGCCGTACTCGCTATCGTTGGCGAGGCCGATCGCCTCCTCATCGCTATCGACGCGCAGCACCGAAACCACCGGGCCGAAGGCTTCTTCCCGATAGAGATCCATCGTCGCCGTCAGGCCGTCGACCAGGACCGGCTGCAGCACCACGCCGTCAGCGCACACCGGGCCGGTGACCAGCGTCGCGCCCTTGGCAAGCGCGTCGGCGACCAGGCGTTCAACGCGCGCCGCCGCCTCGGGACTGACCATGGCGCCGAGGATGCAACCTTCGCTGCCCGGCTTGCCAGCCTTCATGCCGGCCACCTTGGCCGCGAGCTTGGCGAGGAAGGCGTCGGCCACCGAGCGGGACACGATGATGCGGTCGGTCGACATGCAGATCTGGCCCTGGTTGAAATACGAGCCGAAGGCGGCGGCGGTGACCGCCTCGTCGAGGTCGGCGTCGTCGAGCACCAGCATCGGATTCTTGCCGCCAAGTTCGAGCACCGCCGGTTTCAGGTATTGCGCCGCGAGCCGGCCGATGATGCGGCCGACGTGGGTCGAGCCGGTGAAGTTGACGCGCTTGACCGCCGGATTGGCGATCAGCCGCTCGACCAATGCCGGCGCGTCGGCCGGGGCGTTGCTCAAGACGTTGACGACGCCGGCCGGGAAGCCGGCCTCCTGGAACACCTCGCCGATCAGCCGGTGCAGGCCCGGGGTCAGTTCCGAGGCCTTGAGCACGACGGTGTTGCCGCAGGCCAGCGGCACCGCGATGGCGCGGGTGCCGAGAATCACCGGCGCGTTCCACGGCGCGATGCCGAGCACCACGCCGGCCGGCTGGCGAATCGCCAGCGCCAGGTTGCCGTCGACATCGGAGGGGATCACCTCGCCGCCAACCTGGGTCACCAGGCCGGCCGCGTCGCGCAGCATGTTGGCCGCCAGCATCGCGTTAAAGCCGTACCAGGCCGGCGTCGATGCCGCCTCGGCAACCCCGGTAGCCACAAATTCCGGGGCACGCTGGTCCATCACGTCGGCCGCCTTCAACAACAGCTTGCGACGCTCGCTCGGCGCCAGTGCCGACCAGACCGGGAAGGCGGCGGCGGCGGCAGCGACGGCAGCGTCGGCATCTTCGGGCGTAGCCGCGGCGGCCAACGTCACCACCTCGCCGCTGAGCGGACTCTTGCGCTCGAAAGTGGCGCCATTGGTGGCGGGACGGCTAACGCCGCCGATCAGCAATTCAATTTTATTCATGGTCTCCTCCTTGATCAAGTCCCGGAGCCCGCGGCGGGCCGCCGGTTTCTTCGCAGCGTTTTGGTTTACTTGCGCCGATAGGTTTGCAGGCCCGGCTTCAGGGTCTTGTCGTCGAGAAATTGCTTCATGCCTTCTTTGCGCCCCTGCTCCGGATCGCGGCCGATGCACTGGTCAAGCTTGGCGTACAGGTAGTCCTCGCACTGATCCCAATCCAGCTCACGGCAACGCTTGAAGCCATTCTTGGCGTAGCGCAGCACGACCGGATTCTTGGCCAGCAGCTTGTTTGCCAGTTCCTTAACCTCGTCACGCAGTTGGGCGCGCGGCACGCTCTTGTTGACCAAGCCCATCTGGGCGGCCTTCTGGCCACCGAACGGCTCGCCGGTCATGATGTAGTAGAGCGACTCGCGATGCCCGACGGTATCGGCCATCGCCTTGCTCACCAAGTTGCCAGGCGGGATACCCCAGTTGATCTCAGACAGGCCGAAGGTCGCTTCGTCGGCGGCGATCGCCAAGTCGCAGGCGACCAGCGGCGAGAAACCGCCGCCAAAGCACCAGCCGTTGACCATCGCGATAGTCGGCTTGTTGTACATGCGTAAAAGCTTCCACTGCCATTCGCAGGCATCGCGGCGCGAACGCTCCTGGAAGATTTCCGACTTGCCGTCGGTTTCGCGGAAGTATTCCTTGAGGTCCATGCCGGCGGTCCAGGAGTCGCCGGCGCCGGTCAGCACCAGGACAGCGGCTTCCTCGTCGAGTTCCAGGGTCTGGAGTACATCGATCATTTCGCGATTGAGCGTCGGGCTCATCGCATTGCGTTTTTCGGGGCGGTTCAGCGTAACCCAAGCGATGCCTTCCTCAAGATCGACTTTCACGCAACTCCAGCGACTTTCATACTTCTTCATTCTCATCCTCCTTGGTTCAATGATATCAGGCACCCTGATATGCATCGAATGATAGTGGATAAAAATTGAAACGCAAGTCCCTGCAATCACTTTCTCAAAAATTAATTCCGAGCTTGGCCAATGGTGCGAATGAGCTTGCCACCCATTGGGCGCATCTGGGCAAAGGGGTGTTCCACTCGGGCCTTGGTTTTTGCAATGCGCTTGTTGTGCTCGTCGAGCACTTCATCAAGGTGCATGCTGTCATGCTCGCTGGAGATGCCAGTGGAGATTTTGCGGATGAACTTGTGCCACACGTCCACGCTGATGCTGAACTTGTATCCGTGAGCAGGCAAAGGCGCTGGTAGCTCATGCGGTCCAGGAGCTGGTACTCGGCTTGTGCATCGCTGAGGTTGTAGAGGTGCTTCAAGACCAGCACACCATGACCTCAGTGGGGTACGGCGGACGCCCACCCTTGCTGGCGTCCCCTCTAGGAGTCTGTCGGACTTTCCTGGCTCCTCAAGAGTAGCGCGATCCGAGACAATTGTGGCAGTGCATACAGGACTACTTCGCGATGAGCCGCTTTGTTCCCGTCGACCGAGATACGGCCTACCTGTTACCGCCCTCGGTAGACGAGTGGCTGCCAAATGATCACCTGGCGCGCTTTGTTGTCGAAGTGATCGAGCGGCTCGATCTGAACGACCTCGTCAAGCAGTACGCGGGCCGCGGCTGTGCCGCGCATCACCCGGCTGTTTTGCTGGGGCTGCTGATCTACGGTTATGCCAATGGAGTGCACTCCAGCCGCAAGATCGAGCGCGCAACTTACGACTCGGTAGCGTTTCGCTACGTGGCGGCCAACACGCATCCCGACCATGACACGCTGGCCACATTCCGCCGCCGCTTCCTCAAGGAGGTGGAGGCTCTGTTCGTGCAGGTGCTGGTGCTGGCGCGCGAGATGAAGCTGCTGCGGCTTGGCCACATCGCGCTGGACGGCACCAAGATCGGCGCCAACGCGAGCAAACACCGCGCGCTGTCGTGGGCGCACGCCAACAAGATCGAAGCGCAGTTGCGCCAGGAGGTGCAAACCCTGCTGGCCCTGGCCGAGACGAGCGACCGCGCGGCCAAACCCGACGGCATGGACGTTCCCGCCGAGATTGTCCGGCGCGAGGATCGCCTGAGCGCCATCGCACAAGCCAAGGCCCAGATCGAGCAGCGCGCGGCCGAGCGTTTCAAGGCCGAGCAGCAGGAGTTCGAGGCCAAGCAGGCAAAACGAAAGGCCCGGCGCGACGCGTGCAAGAAGCCCCGCGGCAAGGACCCCGAGCCGCCGCAGACTACCCCCAAGGACGGCGACCAGGTCAACCTCACGGATGAAGAGTCGCGCATCATGCCCGTCTCGGGCGGTGGCTTCGAGCAAAGCTTCAACGCGCAGGCCGGCGTGGACACCGAGACGATGATGGTGATTACCCCGGTTGGTCACGGTGACAATCATGGATAACTTCTGGCGGGTGCTGCCCACGGTGTAAGCCACGGGCGTTTGACCCTCCGGTGCGTAGCTCCTGCCACGCACATCGGTGTTGACCAGTACGGTCTCATCACCCCACCTGCTTCGAGTACCAAGTCGTCCAGCACATTGACCTCGTGGGTCTTGCCGTCGGTGATATGAAGAAAGCTGGGGATGGAGCCATGCAGGTCCAGCAGCGTGTGCAGTTTGATAGCGGCCTTGGTGGAACGAAATGGTGCCCATGGATGCAACGACAGACACAAATCGATGGTGCTGGCGTCGAATGCGTAGATGGCCGCGATCCAGATCGATTCCCAGCGGCTCCTTGGCATACAACGGCCTGGCTATGGCGATCAGATGTTGAGCAAAGTCGGCATAGATTTGCCAGGGGCGTGTGGCATTCGCATTGGCCAGCGTGTTGCGCGAAATCGTAGAGCAGCGAAAGCCCATGTGGTACAGCCGATTGGCTTGTGCCCGCAGATTGACTTCGATATCGCGCAAGGACTCCCTGTAGGTCAGTTGCGCAAACGCCATGGCAAAGAATTGGTCCAGGCACGAGAAGTCCTTGACCCTGTAGTCACCACGATGCCTGGCCACGCACCTGCGAAAGGTACTCATGGGCAGGTAGGCCATGAGCTGAGAAAACACAAGCTTGCCTTGGTGCATACCGGCCCTTCACGCAGCTGCGCAAAAAGCCATAAGTCTGCCCCTCGACGTTCAAATCGAGACTAGACTGAAATCCAGATTTCTTCAAAGAAATCATTAGCTTACGAAACCATAACGTGAGAACGTTGCCACCGTGACCAACCGGGGCAAGGCGCGCTGGATGATCATTGACGAGGCCTTCAACAGTGACAAGCTCATCGAGTTCCTGCGGGCGCTGATCAAGGACGCGGGCAAGAAGGTGTTTCTGATTCTGGACAACCTGCGGGTTCATCACAGCAAGCCCGTCAAGGCTTGGCTGGCCGAGCGAACAAACCAGATTGAGGTGTTCTACCTACCCAGCTACAGCCC
>NZ_JBWKZM010000045.1:0-10364 GCF_059424465.1 Simplicispira sp. GW247-4R2A
GCATGGAACCGGCAATGGGAGGGGTGGCTTGGGGCATGTCGGGTGCTGCAGCGGAGATGCGCCATTAGATGGGATGGTGACGTTAACGTCAACCTGCTTTCTTATGCGCATTTACCCTTTCGTTTTAGATAGGGTGCGGGCTTATGATGCGCACCTGGCTTTTCCCACCCACTCTTGCAAGGATTCCCATGAACATCCAGGAATGCACCGACGCGATCCGCGCCAAAGTCGGCGACAACAGCGGCCTTGGCGCTGTCCTCAAGTTCGATTGCGGCGGCGATGGCCGCATCGTCGTCGACGGCGTCTCCACGCCCAACACGGTGGACAACCACGACCGCGATGCCGACTGCACGGTGGAGATCACCCTGGACAACCTCAACAACCTGCTCAGCGGCAAGCTCGACCCGGTCACCGGCTTCATGGGCGGCAAGTTCAAGGTCAGTGGCGACATGGGCATTGCCATGAAGCTGCAGCGGGTGATCTGACCATGTCCGACGGCCACACCCAGGGCGCGGGCGACCGCCAGGCTGCGGCCACGGAAGCCGCGCGCCAGGTGCTGGCCGACCATTTCTCCGACGACAAGCATTCCGAACTTTTCGGTGTCACCGAGCTGTGCAAGGCTTTTGGCGTGACGCCCCGCACCTTGCGTTTTTACGAAGACAAGGGCCTGCTGTGCCCGCGCCGCGTCAATGGCACGCGCGTCTACAGCCGGCGCGACCGTGCGCGCCTGGTGCTGATATTGCGGGCCAAGGCCATCGGCTCGTCGCTGGCGGAAATCAAGCAGTACCTGGACATGTACGGCCAGGCGGGCGAAGGCCGTCAGCAGCAACTGCGCTATGTGCTGGAACGCACCGATGGCGCGATTGCCGAGCTGGAGCAAAAGCGCGCCCACATCGAAAGCAGCCTGGCCGAGCTGCGCATCATCAACAGCAATGTGCGCGGAAATCTCGGGCTACCGCCACGGGACGCAAGCTGATGGGCCTTTGGTCATCTTTGGTCAGATAGCACCGCGCTATCGGCGGGCCAACGCAGGCAATTTCTGGCGCCCTGGCTGCGTTGCAAATCCTCGCGATAGCTGCGGCTATCGCTGCGGTTTGCGCCTTTCCAGAACCCAAAATCCATCCTTCTTATTTGTGCCATCCAGCACAAAACACTGCACCAGAAGCAGTCGTGCGGCCTCGTGGTCAACTCCCTCAACGATTGGAAGCAATCTCAACACGCACGGCAGCGCCGTTGGCGCAAGGCAAAATTGCTGCTTCTCGCCAGGTCGAAAATGGGCCACTGGCGGCTGATAGAGCAAGGACACACATGGAACAGGGGCACATTCGCGTCGAACCATTGGACGCAATTTCTGGCGGCTGGCGCGTACTTCTGCACAACCCCGACCGCCTCAACGCCATGTCGCGCGCCATGTGGCGCGAGTTGAAATCAGTCTTCGAGCGGATCAATGCCGACGCCAGCGCCCGCTGCGTGCTGGTGGAAGGCGCGGGCACGGCGTTTTGCGCCGGCGGCGATATTTCCGAATACCCCGCGTTTCGTTTTGACGAGGCAGCGCTGCGCGACTTTCACGAAACGGAAGTCTGGAGCGCACTCGCCGCCATGCTCGCCTGCGACGTGCCGTTGGTCGCTGGCATCTCGGGCGCCTGCATGGGCGCGGGCGTGGAGATTGCCAGCTGCTGCGACATCCGCATTGCCGGCGCCTCGGCCCGCTTTGGCGCGCCGATTGCGCGGTTGGGATTCCCCATGGCGCCGCGCGAGGCGCAACTGGTGGCGGGTGCGCTGGGCGAGGCGGTTGCGCGGCAGATGCTGCTGGAGGCCGCCACGTTCTCTGCGGCCGAGATGCAGGCTTGCGGTTTTCTCTCGCGCGTCGTCGCCAAGGAAGCTGTGGCGGCCGAGGCACTCGCCAGTGCGGGCCGCATCGCCGCGCTCGCACCGCAGGCGGCACGCCTGAACAAGCAAACGCTTCGGGCACTGAAATCGCCTTCCACGCTTGCAGGGTATGCGCAAGCAGCTATGGAATGCATAGTGAATGGCGCCTACGTCTATGCCGATAGCACCGAGCACCGCGAGGGCATCAACGCTTTTCTTGCCAAACGCCCGCCAGCTTTTTGATGTGCCATGCCAGAACACCAGACGTGTGCACGCTGGCATGATTCAGGTCAGATCATGTGCAGTACAGCGTTCTGCCGTCCTGCGCAATGGCCTCGATGGCAACTTTAAACGCCGGGCATGGCGAGAAAGTTCGGCAACGCTTTGATTCTGTCCAGCCACTGCCGGATGTTGGGGTAGTCCGAAAGCGAGGCGCCGCCTTCCGGCGCTAGGGCGACGTAGGGGAAGACGGCGCAATCGGCGATGGTGGGGCGCCCCAGCGCAAGCCACTGGTGTCCGGCGAGGTGCGCTTCGATCAGGGGCAGGATGCGCGCTGAGCGCTTGAGGGTGTCGGCCTTGTCGATGGCGTAACCGAACTTGTCCACTAAGCGCGCTGCTGCCGGCCCGTTCTGTACCTCGTTGGCCGTTGTCGACAGCCACTGCACAATCTCCGCCATGCCGGCCGCGTCGCGAGGGAACCAGGTTTCGTTGGCGTATTTGGCGGCGAGATAAACGAGGATGGCCTGGGAATCGCGCAGCACAACTTCGCCGTCGACCAGAATGGGAATCTCACCCCATGGATTGAGCCCGATGAGCGGTGGCTGCTTGTGCGCACCACCGAGAAAATCGACCGCCGTGATCTCCAGAGCAATACCTGCCAAGGCAGCGAACAGGCGCACTTTGTAACAATTACCCGACAACTCCAGATCGTACAGTTTCATTTTTTATCCTTGATGGATGGATGGATGGATGGATGGGATTACGGGGTTTCATGCCTGCAACTGCCTTATGAGAGATCGCAGCCGAACGGATACAGCCGCGCTTCGAGGGTAGCGATGCGCTGGCGCAAGGGGTTGACTATTTGCTGCATTTCGCGCTCGCTGAAACGCTGCGTGATATGCCGAGCGCAGTTCCAGTCGTAGGCTGCGACCTCGATCAGCAGCACCCGCTCGACCTTGGCGCCACTGTCGTCCACGCGCAGTTGGCCGAGCAGGGCCGGCGCTTGGTCACCGACTTCGGTAATGTCGATGCTGTGCGCGTGGCCGAGCAGTTTGAGGCGACGGCGCTGCGGGTAATCGACAAGGATTAGACAGACGCGGTCATTGCCCTGGAGGTTGCCGACGCTCTGGTATTGCAGGTTGCCCCGGAAATCGGCGAAGGCCAGCGTTTTCGTGTCGAGCACCTTGAGGAAACCGGGATGCCCGCCGCGATGCTGGACATAGGGCCAACCGGTTTCGCTCACCGTCGCCAGGTAAAAACTATCGCGCGCTGCGATGAATTCGCTCTCGTGCGCGCCGAGTTCCACGTTGGCAGCATCGCTAGCTTCATAGCGCTCGTTGTGCGATCGCGTTCCGTAATGTGTCTGCGCTGCTTTCACGTTGTCGGTGAAGGTCAGTTGCGCAAAGCGTCTAGCCATACCGATCTCCTGGGTTGGCAGTGGCTCGCGCAATAGGCGCGGCCGATAGAGGTCATACTAATAGCTGCGTATTTCGTAATAAATAGATAAAAAATTCATACACAATGCCGATATTCGGTGTAATGTGGGTGGCATGGACAAACTGCGCGGTATGGAAGTTTTTGTGCGCATCGTCGAGGCGGGCAGCCTGACGGCTGCTGCTGGCGTACTCAATGTCTCGCTCACCTCGGTGGTGCGCTCGCTGGCGATGCTCGAAGGGGCGCTGGGAACGCGGCTTCTAAACCGAACCACGCGCCGCATCGCCGTGACCGACGAAGGGCGAGAGTATTTCGAGCGCTGTCGCCGTGTCCTGGCCGAGGTTGAGGAGGCGGAAAATGCACTGTCAGCGCGGCAGGCCAAGCCTGCGGGCAAGTTGGCGATCACTGCACCGGTGATGTTTGGGCGGCTGCATGTCGGGCCGGTCGTTGCCGATTTTCTCGTTGCCTACCCGGCCGTCCATGCCGAACTCATGCTGTTCGACCGGGTGGTGGATCTGCTCGACGAAGGCATGGATGTGGCGGTCCGCATTGGCCATTTGCGCGATTCCTCCCTGATTGCCGTGCCGCTGGGGACGACCAAACGCGTCGTTTGCGCCAGCCCGGACTACCTTCGGCGTGCAGGGACGCCGGATCGGCCGGCGGATCTGGCCCAGCACCGCTGCTTGCAGTTTCTGGGCGTGGTGCCCAGAGCGGAATGGGAATTCTCGGACGGCGGCAGCGATGGCAAAACGATCCGGGTGCCGATCAAGGGCGTCCTGACCACCAATCAGATCGACATCGCTTTTGACGCCTGCATCAAAGGCTTGGGTTGCGGCGTCTTTCTCGACTATCAGGTGCGTGACGCGCTTGCCGCCGGGTCGCTTCAGCGGGTCTTGCAGGATTTCGAGCCGGCACCGATTCCGGTCCAGATCGTCTATCCCCACTCCCGATTGCTCTCTTCTCGGGTGCGCAGCTTTGTCGACTGGACGGTACCTCGATTGCGGCAGCGGCTAGCTGCAAAAAGTGATGCTACGGCCAGATCGGCAGACTACTTGGCTTGAGTGAAGCTACCGTACTGGGATTTGGATCGCCCATCAGGCCAATTTCTCTATAAATTTGGCGCCACGCTGCCCATGGCGCGCAGCAGCCGCGCAGCCTCCGCCTCTGGATCTTGTGCCGCCACCAGCGCGCGCACGACGGCAATCGAGCCCACGCCGGTGTCCAGAATTTCGGCAAATTGGTCAGCGCCAATGCCGCCAATCGCCACGGTGGGGTAGTCGCGCAGCAGCGCCGCGTAGGCGGCCAGGCGCGCCACGCCCTGGGGGGCAGTGGCCATGCGCTTGAGCGTGGTGGGGAACACGGCGCCGAGCGCGATGTAGCTCGGCTGCACCGCGTCGGCGCGCAGCATCTCGGCGTAGCCGTGGGTGCTGACGCCCAGGCGTAGGCCGCTCGCGCGCAGCTCGTCCACTTCGACAGCGCTGAGCGCATCCAGGTCTTCCTGGCCCAGGTGGGCGCCGTAGGCCCCGGCGGCGATGGCCTCGCGCCAGTGGTCGTTGATGAACAGCAGGGCCGATGTGCCGGCTACCGCCTCAACGGCGGCGCGCACTTCTCGGGCAATGGCGGCGGCATCGTCCGATTTGAAGCGCAGTTGCACCGTGGGCACGCCGGCACGCGCCATGCGGCCCACCCAGGCGGCGTCGGGCAGCACGGCGTACAGGCCGAGCTGCTGCGGGCAGGCGGCAAAGGGGGCGGCATGCGGGCGCGGCTGCAGGCCAAAATCCTGCGCCGCGCTGGGCCAGAGTTCGGGCGCGCTGCTGCCGGTGCGCTCCCAGCGCGCCTGCCAGGCATGGGCCAGCACCTGCGCATCCTGGGCGATGAAGCCGAGCGCGCTGCAGGCGGCCAGCGCGGCGCGGTACACCGGCGCGTCGCTCTCAGGCGCGGGGGCAGGCAGCGGCGCGAAAGCGCTGAATTTGGCAGCGTGGGCGCGCTCGATGTCGTGCGCCAAGGTGGTGGTGTCGGTCATGCGGGTGCATGGTGCCAGAACGGCGTGCCCAGCACCGGCGTGCTCGGCTGGGCGCTCGCCTGGGGCTGCATGGCGCCGGCGCGGCGCGCGCTGTGGCCGGCGCGCACGGCGTCGGCAAAGGCCACGGCCATGGCAACCGGGTCTTGCGCCAGCGCTACGGCGGTATTGAGCAGCACACCGTCAAAACCCCACTCCATGACCTGGCAGGCGTGTGATGGCAGGCCCAGGCCGGCATCGACCAGCATGGGTACGGCCAGGCGCTCGCGCAGCACCTGCAAGCCGTAGGGGTTGACGGGGCCGCGGCCGGTGCCAATCGGCGCCGCCCAGGGCATGACCGCCTGGCAGCCCACGTCGACCAGGCGCTGGCACAGGATCAGGTCTTCGGTGCAGTAGGGCAGCACCTTGAAACCGCCCTTCACCAGGGTTTCCGCGGCGGCGACGAGGTTCAGCGTGTCGGGCTGTAGCGTGTAGTCGTCGCCAATCACTTCGAGCTTGATCCACGGCGTGTTGAACACCTCGCGTGCCATCTGGGCCGTGGTGATGGCCTCCTGCGCGCTGTGGCAGCCGGCGGTGTTGGGCAGCACGGGCACGCCGAGTTCGCGCAGCAGCTCGAAGAAGCTTTGCCCGCCGTCGGCGCTGCCACTGGTCTGGCGCCGCAGCGAGGCGGTCACCATGCCGGGCCTGGCTTGCTGCACGGCGGCTTTGAGCGTGCTGGGCGAGGGGTAGCGCGCGGTTCCCAGCAGCAAGCGGCTCTGGAAGGTTTCGCCGTAAAGGGTGAGGGTGTCAGGGGATGCGGTAGCGGTCATGGCAAAAAGGGGGTTCAAGGCGGCTCAGCCGCCGGTGACAGGGGAGATCACTTCAACGCGGTCGCCGGCCTGCAGCACCTGCGTGGCATGGTGTGCAGCCGGCACGAACACCGTATTCACAGCCACGGCAAACGGCGGCTTGGCGTCCATGGCGGCCAGCAGATCGGCCACGCTGGCGCCGTCGTGCAGCGTGCGGGGCAGGCCGTTGACGGTGAGGTTCATGCGGCAAGTGCCTCGGTTGGCTCTGCGGTGTCCACCGCCAGGTCAAAACTGCGTGCCAGCGGCGAATCGCCCGTGGCCAGCAGCTCCAGCACCACGTCGAGCATGGCGGGGGCAATCATGTAGCCGTGGCGGTACAGGCCGTTGACTTCCAGCACGCGCGGCGTGCGCACGCGCACGGCGGGCAGGTTGTCGGGCAGGGTGGGGCGGCACTGCGTTGCAATCTCAAGAATGCGCGCCTCGGCAAAACCGGGGTGCACCGCGTAGGCAGCGCTGAGCAGTTCGAGCGCCGAGCGCACGCTGGCGGGCGAGAGATCGTCGGTTTCGATCTCGGTGGCGCCGATGACGAACACATGGTTCTCCTTGGGCGCGATGTAGATGGGGTAGCGCGGGTGTACCAGCCGCGTCGGGCGCGCCAGCGTGACCTCGGGCGCGTGCACGCGCGCCACCTCGCCGCGCACGCCGCGCAGCGCCCGCCACGCGCTGCGTGCGCCCAGGCCCCGGCAATCGATCACCCAGCCGGGCTGGCCGCTGGTGCCCGGCGTGAAATCTGCCGGGTCGGCGGCCTGGTTCCAGTGGGTCTGCACGCCGAGCGTCTGCATTTCCAGCGCCAGTGCGGCCAGCAGTTGGCGGTTGTCGAGTTGGCCCTCGCCGGGCAGCAGCATGCCGCTGGCAAAGCGCGTCGCCAATGCCGGTTCGACTTCGGCCAGCCGCGTGGCGTCGAGCGGCTCCATGGCGGGGAGTTCTGGCACCTGCTCACGTGTGGCGGCAAGCTGCTGGCGCAGGCGTGCGGCGTCGGTGGCGTCCTGGCGGTGCCAGACGATCAGCGTGCCTTCCTGCTGGAAGAACACCGGGCTCGCCAGCGTGCCCAGGATTTCCCGCCAGCGCGTGAGCGCATAGCGCCCCATGCGCACCACGCCGTGCTCGGTGACGGCCGATTCGGCCAGCGGCGCCAGCATGCCGCCGGCGACGCGGGCGGCCGAATGCTCGCCCTCGGGCCCGCCCAGGTCGTAAATGGCGACCTGGTGGCCAGCGCGCGCCAGCGAGACAGCAAGCAGCCGGCCCATGAGCCCGGCGCCCAGGATGGCAAAAGAGGTTGGTTGTGAAGTCATCGTGTTCCGTCCAGGGTTCACGGACAAAACGGGCACACCGGGATGGTGCTTTGCGCTGGAAACTCCCCACGCCAGCATGACCTGGATCGGGTAACGGGGCGGCGCGCACGCGGTGCAGCATGTGGCTTTGCCCCAGGGTGTTTCTCAGTCCACGCCGATCTTGGCGGGACACCCCTGTTTCGTCCTGCGCAAATTAAAGCACAGCGCCAAACCCGCAAGCTTGACATGGCGCATGCGCCACAATGGCCCGGCCCGGCGCATGCGGGTTTTTTCAGGAGGATGTTTTGACCCAGACCGCCACAGCCACCCCGGCAGGCAATGCCCCCCGCTATGTGCGCGTGCTCTCCATCGCCGGCTCCGACAGCGGCGGCGGCGCGGGCATTCAGGCCGACCTCAAAACCTTTGCCGCGCTCGGCTGCTACGGCATGACGGCCATCACCGCCATCACCGCGCAGAACACCCAGGGCGTGCGCGCCATCCATGGCGTGCCGCCCGAGATGCTGCGTGCACAGATCGACGCCGTGGTGGAAGACATCGGCGTCGACGCCGTGAAGATCGGCATGCTGCATTCGCCGGAAATCGTCGCCGTGGTCGCCGACGCCGTGCGCCGCCACCGCCTGCCGCATGTGGTGCTCGACCCGGTGATGGTCGCCACCAGCGGCGACCGCCTGATGGCCGACGACACGGTGGGTGGGCTGGTGCGCGAGCTGTTCCCGTTGGCCGAAGTCATTACCCCCAACCTGGACGAAGCTGCGCTGCTGCTGGGCCACGCCATTGGCGGCCCCGCCGCGCTCGATGCCGCCGCGCGCGAGCTGCTCGCGCTGGGCGCGCCGGCTGTTCTGCTCAAGGGTGGGCACTTGGCGGGCGACGCGGTGATTGACGTGTTGATCGAAACCGGCGGTCGCCTCACCCGGCTGGAGGCACCACGCATCGCCACGCGCAACGGCCACGGCACGGGCTGCACCTTGTCCTCGGCCATTGCGGCGCACCTGGCGCTGGGCCTGCCCCTGGCGCAGGCAGTGAAAGAAGCGCGTGCCTACATCCTGGGCGCGATTGCCGCCGGCGCAGAGGTGCGCACCGGGCAGGGCGCCGGGCCGCTGAACCATGGCTATGCGCCGGTGGCGCAGCGGGTACGGTAGCAAGGTTTGAGGGTTTTTTTGGCTCTAGCGCTTATCTGTAAAGCGTTTAAAGCTATCAAAAACGAAGCGATCAAGCACTGCGCGGGCGCGCCACCCAAGCCAGCACAAAGCTCAGCGCCAGCGTCGGCAGCGCCGAGCCCAGCGCCGGCGCAAACTGCGCCAGCAGGTGGTAGCACGCAATGCCCGCGAGCCAGATGGCAATCGGCGCCGCATGCGCGGCGCGCGCGCTTGCAACCCGAGCCGCCACGTCGCGGCGGCCTGCCAGGCAGCCCAGAATCACCCCAAACAGCGGCACGAAGACCGAGCTGAGCAACAGCAAAAACGGCTCCAGGCTGTGCATGGGCAGCACCAGCGCCAGGCCCGTGCTCAAGACGGCAATCAACAGGCCCCACTGGCGCACGCTCCAGCGCGGCAGCAGGCTGTGGGTGGAAACCGCGCCCGAATACGCGTCGCCATAGGCGTTGTCCACCTCGTCGATGAGGATCAGCGAGAGCGCAATCAGCCCGCCCTGCGCCAGCAGCAACGCGGTCACCAGGTCCTCGCTGGGCAGCACCAGCGCCACCAGCATGCCCAGCGCGTAGCACCAGATATTGGCCAGCGCATAGCCGGCCCAGGTGCCGCGCAGCGCCGCGCCGCCGCTCTTGCCATGGCGGGCGTAGTCGGCCACCAGAGGCAACCACGAAATCGGCATGGCGATCACCAGATCCAGCGCGGGCAATACGCCCATGCCGCCTTCGCCGCGCCGCTGCCAGAGGGCTTCAAGCCCTTGCGCCTGCGCCATGCCCAGAAACTTCCAGGTGAGCCAGAGCAAGGAGAGCACCACCAGCGGAAGTGCCACCCGGGAAATGATTTGGCGCACCAACTGCACCATGGAGCCGCTGATCAGCAGCGTGATCGCGCCGCCCCACAGCAAGGTAGCCAGCACCGGCCAGTAGCCCGCGAGCAGGCTGCCCGACTGGCGGCCAATCGCCACGGTGGCGTCGCGCATGATGACCAGCTCGAACGTGCCCCAGCCCAGCAGTTGCACGATGTTCAGGATGATGGGCAGGCGCGCAAAGCTGCGCCCGTAGACCGCGTGCATCAGCCCGGCGCTCGCCAGGCCGCTCTCGCAGCCGATCTTGGCCACCCAGCCGAGCATGCCGGCGCCAATCAGCGAACCGCCGACGATGGCGAGCAGGGCTTCCTTGGTGCCCAGCGCCGGCATCAGGTAGGCGCCCACCTGCATCACCAGCAGCCCCACGCCCAGGCTGAACCACAGCGAAGCGTGGTCGCGCAGGCGAAAAACCCGCTGCTCGCTGGAGATGGGGGTCAGCGCCTCGTTGGCGGATGCGGTGCGGCTGCTCATGCGGAACTCCTTGGGCAAAGCAGCGCAAGGAAGATGCCGGCCACGCCGGCTAAGTGCATGGAGTGGCAGACGGGCTTCCCTGCGCGAGGATGATCTCAATCAGGTTCAAAGGGACTCTCTCAGCCCACGCGCCGGCTTTGGCGTGGGGCACCCCTAGCAAATGCAGCGCCTTGCGGCGGTGCGGGGTGGATTCTAGTG
>NZ_JBWKZM010000046.1:0-8837 GCF_059424465.1 Simplicispira sp. GW247-4R2A
CGGTCTACCCAGACCACCCCCGCGCCAGTGCTAGCTTTGCGTACCGTCACTTATTGCACTGAAAACGAGGAGACCCCAACCAGCGCGTGCCCACGTTGAATTGGCTGTGTTCGGGATGGCGGATCTCGTTCCACAGGGCGCGGCAGCGCTCACTCAGCCAGGCATTGAGTTCGACAAAGGAACTGAAGCGATGTCGGGCCGCCTCGATCCAGATGCGCCGACGGCTGTACTGCACGTTCTTCTCCACGCGCCCCTTCTCCCAGCCCGCCGCGACGTTGCAGAAGTCAGGGTCGTACAGGTAGTGCGCGCACATCACCGAGAAGCGCGCGTTGACAGTGCGGCCCTTGCCCTTGTGGACCTTGTCGACGGCGGTAAGCCCCGCTGCTTCAGGCCGCCCCACGAAGACGCAGACAAGTCGACTTAAAGGCAGCTTCAGACTGATGGCAGAAGTTTTAGGCCGCCGCGCTACTCGTTTGTACCAAAGCTGAAAGCATGCATCCGCGACATTGATAGGTCAGGCGACCGTGCCGGCACTTGCAAACCTCGACGGCGGCGATGTATTTGGCCCCATAAACTGACTGCTGAAAGTCGGCAATCAGGATGACGACAGGGGTACCGCATAGATCCTCAAGTGGCGAGCGGCGGCTGCCGTACGCACATGGCGCAAAGCGCCTTTGTGCGCAGCATCTAGGTTTCTCTGAACGTCGATGACATCAAGCCGGCAGGTTTCGTCTTGACGATGGCGGCGTTTAATCAAGCATTGGATCCGCCTGGATCCGCCGTCATTTGGCTCGTCGACGACCTAAATGCGCGTTTGGTGCTCGATCCGACGAACTGAAGATTACCCGCCAAGGCCAAGAAGCTTGCACTCGCCAAAGCTCTGCAGTTCAGGATTTCTTTCGGAAAATGACGACGTGCTGCCACGGCAGCCTCGCGTCTGTACGCACCCACTGCAACGGCAGGATTTCCGCTTCCCGGCGGATCTGCCTTTCCGTCATCTTGTGCAGCTGCTTGATCTGTACTGCGGGATCTTCCGCCTTGTACTCCACGAAAACGACCCGCCCGCCGGGCGCGAGCGACTGCACCACACTCCTGAGCATCTCATACGGAGCAGACAGCTCGTGATACACGTCGACCATGATCGCCAGGTCGACGGACCCCGGCGCCAGACGGGCATCGTTTTCAGTACCCAATGAAGGCGTGATATTGCGCATGCCTTCGGCTTCCGCAGCCTGGCGCAAAAGCGCGACCATCTCGGGTTGCACATCGACCGCCAGGACTCTGCCGGAAGGGGCGACCAGGCGCGCCATGCGACGGGACAGGTAGCCGGTACCAGCGCCGATGTCGGCAACCACCATGCCTGGCTTCAACTCCAGCGCATCCAGGAGAAGGTCGGTACGTTCTTCCTTCTCCCGTTCCTGGCGTTCGAGCCATGGCGCTCCTTGCCACCCCATGACCTGTGCGATCTCGCGACCCAGGTAGCGTTTGCCGATGCCGTCGGCGCTGGGCACTCCAGCGACGTACGCTAGCTCTTGCGCTTGCGCCGGAAAGCTGCCGGCACCAAGCAGCGATCCCAAAACCCCAGCTAAAACTGCAACGTTCCGAAAGAGTGTCATGTCAATCCAGTCAATCTCAGACAGGCATTTCGAAGTGGCCTGAATCTGCAGGTCAAGCCCTGCCGTCGCATTTGTCGCTGCAATGAAATGGGAACAACAGGGAGACTTATTTGACCCAGGTAGCAATCAACCAGTTTCAAATTTCGAAGACCCGCAGTTGGCCGTTTGGAGTCATGGCCCTCACAGATCTGGAACACAAAAGCACGTTAGCACCGCTTTCGCAAGGTAAAGCGCTTCGATTCTGCTCGGAGAGTGCCATTAGGCCAGCAGCAGGTTTCGCCCGCGGCTCACGTGTAAAGCCCGTGTAATCATGCCGCGAATACTTCACATAAAAGGGGAACCTGCGAGAACAGTTCAGTAGCCTCAATCAACCGCAAACTCGCATGGATGCTGGATTTTTCCAACTTTTTGAGATTCTTTAGAAATCGAGGTAGCGAAGACTCTTAATTCGTAGGTCGAGTTGTTGGCGCCGACTGGAGAGTGAGCCAACGGGGGTGCGGCACCGACAGCTATTTCCTCGGGTCGAAGCCTTTCGTGCAGCGTGCGCAGCGCTCGCGGCGCACGCTGGGCGTGCCCGTCCGGCAGGTGCACTACGATTTCTTAGGGCCCGCTTCGGCCCTTGATTGAGGCTTGAATCGCCTGCAGAGTCGGCAGGATCGACTTCACGGCACTGGACCAAGGGCCGCCTCTGCATCCGCGCCTACGCGCCTAGCCAGAATCTCTCGCTGCGATCGAGAAAGTCATGCAGGTGCACGATCACCGAATCGTCGTCGAGCAGGACGACGGCGTACTGTGGTGGCTCGAAGCTTCCCGGGATGTCTTCGGATTCCCCAAGGTGCAGTGCCACCTGATGGTTGGTACCGCGCAAAGTCGAGAAGGGGATGCCGCGCCAGGTGCCCGAGATGGGCCGGTGGATGTGGCCGAAGAACAGGTGCTTGATGCGATGCGCGTGGCCCTTCAGTGCTGTCAGCAACCATTCGTTGTCGACCAATCCGATTCGATCCGCGACCGGGATGCCAAGGTGGAATGCCGGATGATGCATGAACAGGAGCACCGGTGAATCATCCTCCGCCAAGCGCTGGGAAAGCCAGTTTGCCCGTTGCTCGCAGAAGACGCCGCAATGCGTTCCCGGTTCGTTGGTATCCAGAAACAGACCCCTGAACCTCCCGATGGCCTGCTCGTACTGGACGAACCCATTGCTGTCCACCGGCACCTGTGGGAAGCGCTCGCGGAAGTTGGTCCGGCTGTCGTGGTTGCCGAGAATCAGATGAACCGGCATTGGCAACCGCGCGCATTGCTCCGACAGCTGGCGGTAGGCGTCCGGGTGCCCGACATGTGCGAGGTCGCCCGTGATCACGCAAGACGCTGCGTCCGCGTGCTCGGCGATCACGCTGTCGATGCAGCGCTCGAACCGTTTGCCGGGGTCATGGCCGTAGAGGGCGCGACCCTGCTCGACAAGATGAATGTCCGTGATGTGGATGAACTTGTGCATGGTCGTGCCTTGCACTCAGCGCGGCAGCAATGCCTGGACGGCCTTGCTCATCTCGCTAAGGGCAACGGCGGGTTGCACCTCTTGCGAAACCACGGTCTGGAGGTGATCCTTGATTACGTCGGTAATCTTGAAGCCGTTGTCACCCGGAAACGCGTACGGGCCGGTGAGTACCGGCATCTGCGCGATGGCGGTCAGATGATTGGGGTTTGCCTTGTAGAAGGGCGCAAGCAGGTTCGGGTCGGTCGCTGGCAACGTGTTGGCCGGGAAGTAGCCGGTTGCCTTGACCATGGTCGTCGCGCCCAGCGGGCCGGTGGCGAACTTGATGTATTCCCAAGCAGCGGCCTGCTTGGCAGGATCCTTGGAAAACATCATCGCTGCATTGCCGCCGGCCGGCAGTCGGCCGTCCTTGGCAACGGGCATGCGGGCGGTACGAATCTCGAACTTGCCTCCCACCTGCTTCGTGATGCTGCCCAGGCGCGCAGTGGTTGTCGCCAGTACCGCGAGCTTGCCGCTCACGAAGTCCTGCAAGGCGGCCGAATAGGAGATGTTGCGCATCTCACCCTGCTTGACGAGCTGCTCGAGGGTCAGCATGGCGGCCTTGCCTGCGGGGCCGTCGAAGGCCACCTTCTTCTCGTCGGCGGTCAACATGGTGCCGCCGTTGCTGAAGACCAGCGCCTGCCACATCCAGTTGCCCGTGATGTCCCACTCGACGTGAAGGCTCTCGGTGCCGGGCGTTGCCGCCTTCGACTTTTTGGCCGCGTTCATGATGGCATCCCAGTTCATGGGAAAGCGATCGGGCTCCACGCCCGCCTTGCGCATCAGGTCGGCGTTGTAGTAGATGACGGGTGTAGACAGCGCGAAGCCGATGCCGACCTGCTGACCCTTGACTTGCCCCAGTGAAAGCAACGCTTGGTCGTAACCCATCCCCGCCCAGCCCTTCTCCGCCTTGATGAAGGGCGTCAGGTCGACAGCGAGCCCACGGTCGGCAAACACGCGCTGACGATTGAGGCCCTGATAAGACACATCGGGGAGCTGGCCCGTGACGGCCTGGCGCAGAACCTGTTGTGCCGCGACCTCGTAGTCAGACGTGGGCGCACGGAACGTGACCTTGTACTGGGGGAACTTCGCCATGAAGTCTTTTGCGATTGATTCATGGACCTCTTTGAAGAGATCAGCGTACGCGTAGTCGATCACGATCTCAGTCGGTTGCTGAGCCTGTGCCAGGCCGGTGGTCATTAACACGGCCAGTGCGGCGGTTTTCTTAAACAGTTGTTTCATTGCTTGATTCCTTGCGGTTTAACCTTTGACGCCGGTGAGCGTCACACCTTCGATGAAGCGCTTTTGCGCGACGACGAACAACAGCACCAGCGGCGCCGTGATCAGCACCGTGCCGGCCATCAGCGGACCGAACGCGCTGCCTGCTTCCTCATTGCGGAAGAACATGGTTCCCAACGGCGGCGTCGCCAGATGGGGTGAATTGATGACCAGCAGTGGCCAGAAGTAGTCGTTCCAATGCCAGACCACCGAGAAGATCGAGAACGCCAGCAAGGCAGGCATGGCCGTGGGCAGCATCACGCGCCAGACGATCTCCAACTCACCCATGCCGTCGAGCCGCGCGGCGTGGATCAGGTCGTCGGGCACGGTGCGAAAGAACTGCCGCATCAGGAAGATGCCGAACGCGGACACGCTGAAAGGCAGGATGAGCGCGGCCATCGAGTCGAGCAGACCGGCGTGATACAGCATTACGTAGAGGGGGATGGCCGTGGCTTGGTATGGCACCATGAGCGCCAGCATCACCAAGCGCCAAGCCCACGGCTTGCCACGGAACGACAGCTTGGCAAAGGCGTAGGCGGCAGGCAGTGCCACCAGGATCTGCAGCACCAGGATGCCCGCGCAGACGAGCACGCCATTCCACAGGTAGCGCAGCAAGGGGACCTTGGTTAGCGCGAGGGTGTAGTTCTCCACTGCAGCGAAGCGCGTCGGAAAAAGATGAATCTCGCTGCCGAAGATTTCGTCGGCAGGCTTGAGCGAGGTCAGCACCATCCAGATGAACGGCATCAGGAAGACCAGGGCCACGGCCATCAGCACCACGTGGCGAAGAATCCGAAAGGAAGGGGAAGGAGGTTTCATGCGTAGTGCGTCCTGCGCTCCAGCGCGGCGTGCTGGATCTGGGTCAAGAGGAAGATGCCGGCGATGAAGACCACCGTCATGGCGCTGGCGTAACCCATGCGGAAGAAGCTGAACCCCTCCGCATAGATGGTGTGCAGCAGCACTTCGGTGGCCTTGTTCGGCCCGCCCTTGGTGAGCACATGGACGGTGTCGAAGACCTGCAGGGCGCGGATGGCGCAGACAGTGATGACGAACAAGGTGGTAGGGCCCAGCAACGGCCAGGTGACGAAGCGGAATCGATCGAAGGGGCGATCGATGCCGTCGAGTTCCGCCGCATCTCGCACGTCGCGGGGGATTCCTTGCAGCCCGGCCAGGAAGAACACCAGGGCAAGCCCCGACATCTGCCAGATGCCGATCGCGGCGACCGAGTACAGCGCGAGGTGGCGGTCGTTGAGCCAGTTCTGGGGTGCGACGCCGACCTGCTGGAGCAGGTGATTGACGAGCCCGGCGCTCGGATGCAGCAGGAATTCCCACACGACCGCCATTGCGATCAGCGTCGATGCGGCCGGCATGAAAAAGGCTGTGCGGTAGAAGCCGCGTCCCGATCGATCGGATTCGATCAACAAGGCGAGGCTCAGGCCCAGCGTGATCGATCCCCCGGTGACCAGGACGAGGTAGACAAGGGTGTTGGCCACAGACTTGCGGAACACCGCGTCCGACCAGAGTTCGGCGTAGTTCTGCAGGCCGACCCAGTTCAGGGTGGTGGCGCCGAACTGCCAATCGGTCAGCGACATCAGAAATACGGCAAGGACGGGTATGAACAGCAGAAGCGTCGCAAGAAGGCCCGCGGGCGCGAGAAGTGAAACGGTGGAAAGAGGATGGGCGCGCATGCTCGGCTTTCAGGCCACTCGCTTCAGGGTGTCGCATCGACCGATCGACATGCGCTGGCCGCCGGCGTCGAAGACATGCAGGGCTTCCCACGGGACCGTGACCTCGAACTCGGCCCCTGCGTGCGCTGCCGTGCCAGCCGGGAGGCAGACGATGCAGGCTTCCCCCTGGCTCGGCAGGGTCAGCGTGGCCATCAATTCGGCACCCGCGTATTCCACATGGCCAACCACGCCGCGCACGGTGAGGCCCGGCGCCTTTGCCAAGGTGACAGCCTGCGGCCGGAAGGCGACACGGCAGGGCCCGCCGTTCCCCGCGGTATCTGCGATGCGTTGCGCCAGGCAATGGATCTCGCCATTGGCGAGGATGTCGCCCGGCACGACGTTGATCCGCGGTGCGCCGACGAATCGAGCCACCTCGAGGCTTTGTGGCCGCATGTACAGATCTTCGGGTGGCGCCACCTGAAGGATGCGGCCTTCGCGCATGACCGCCACACGGTCCGACATGGACATGGCTTCGTGCTGATCGTGCGTGACGTAGATGAACGTCACGCCCAACTGGTCGTGAAGCTGCCGGATCTCGGCACGCAGCGCATGGCGAAGGTTGGCGTCCAGATTAGAAAGGGGCTCGTCGAACAGGAACACGGAGGGGTGGCGAACCATCGCGCGCGCCAGGGCGACGCGTTGGCGCTGGCCGCCCGACAGGTGCGCCGGCTTACGATCGAGTAACCCGTCGATGGCGAGTCGCCGGGCCACTTCATGTGCGCTGGCATGGATGTCGGCGAGCCGGCGGCGCACCCCGGGGGATACCAGGCGTGCCCCCGGCAGGCGACCCCAGAACCCCAGGCCGCGCATCACCAGCGGCATCGAGATGTTCTCGCGCACGGTCATGTGCGGGTACAGCGCATAGGACTGGAACACCATCGCGCAGTCCCGTGCGCTGGGTGACAGGGCGAGCAGGTCGCGGTCTCCCATGCGGATCGTGCCGGTGTCGGGCGTGTCCAGGCCGGCGATCAGCTTCAGCAAGGTGGACTTGCCGCAACCGGACGCGCCCAGCAGGGTGAGGAATTCGCCGTCGCGCACTGTCAGGTCGAGTTCCTGAAGAACGGCAGCGTTGCCGAAGCGTTTGGTCAGGCCGGAAATCTGGATGTCAGACATGGTCGTTCGTCTCCGCCGTTGACTGAGTCGATGTCCGGGCGGCCATCCAGCTGTGAAACTCTGCGTAGCCCGAAAACGCCACGGTGCACGGGCGCAAGTCGTCGGGCGCCGCGGCGTAGCCGCCGAGATGGGCCGCCAGCCGTACGCCAGCCGCCTGGGCACACGCTGCGTCAATGCCGGAGTCCCCGACGAACAGCGCTGTCCGCGGCGTCCCGCCCAACTGGGTCAGTGCGAGGTGCAACGGCGCGGCGTCCGGCTTGGGATGCTCGGTGTCGCCCAGGCCCACGATCGCGTCGAAGAAGCCGGTCAGCGCTGCCTTGTCCAGAAGCGTGCGTGTGGAGCCTTGATCGCGGTTCGTGCAAATGCCCAGTGCGATGCGCTGCGAACGAAGCATCGACAGCAGATCGAGAGCGCCGTCGTATGCCACAGTTTTGTGCAGCCAGTGCGATGCGTAGCGGTGCGCGAAGGCATCTTCGAGTCGCGACCCCAACGCGAGCGGCACAGACGCGGCCTGAAGCCGGAGCGCGCTCTGGAAGAGGGCGGTGATGCCCTGGCTCAAGGCAGGACGAAGATGCTGCGGCTCGACGGCCTGCAATCCGGCGAGCACAAGCACCTCATTGGCCGCGGCTGCGAGGGTGGGCAAGGTGTCGAAAAGGGTTCCATCGACATCAAAGACGACTGTTCGTATTTGATCGTTAGTGTTCATGTCCTGAATGCTACGAACATGATGAGTCAAACTCATGACAAATACGGGCGGTACAGTTTCCGCATCGATCCCGTGCGCGCGTGGCGCGTCAACCGTCCTGAAATGCAAGAAAACAGATGCTCAAAGCAGCTCGCCAGAAAGAAATCGTCGCCCTTTTGCAAGGGGGCGGCGTCGTCGAAGTCAGCGTGCTGGCGGAGCGTTTTCAGACATCGCCGATCACTGTCCGCCGTGACCTCATCGAATTGCAGGAGCGTGGCGTGCTGGCCCGCACGCGAGGGGGCGCGATTCCCGGCAATGAGGTGTATGCAGAGGGTTGGGCGCGGTACGAGAGTGTTAGCTACGCGGAGCGCGAGAGGGAAAACTACCGCGAGAAACGAGCCATCGCGGAGCTGGCCGCGCAATCAGTGTCGGACGGCGACTGCATCCTCATCAACGGCGGTACCACGTGCAGGCACCTCGCGGAAGCTCTGCGAGGTCATCACCACCTTCATGTCGTCACCAACGGACTGACCGTCGCCATGGAGCTGGCCAAGAGCAGAAACGCCACTGTCCATCTCCTGCAGGGCACCGTGGACTTTCAGAAGATGACGAGTGTGGGCCGCCTCGAAACAGGTGCATTCGAGGACATCACGGTCAGAGCGGCCTTCCTGGGCGTCCACGGGATCTCCGCGACCGGGGGCATCGGCATGCTGACGCCCGAGGAGTCAGCGATGAATCGAGCCTTCGTGGACGCGGCCCAGTCCGTCAATGTCCTCGTCGACTCCTCCAAGTTCAAGGCGCAAGCAATCTTCAGGATCGGGGTCTCCTCGTTTTCAGTGCAATAAGTGACGGTACGCAAAGCTAGCACTGGCGCGGGGGTGGTCTGGGTAGAC
>NZ_JBWKZM010000047.1:0-5445 GCF_059424465.1 Simplicispira sp. GW247-4R2A
CGCCCATTCTGCAAATTGGCTCAACTGGGAGCCATCAGCACACTCAAAGTCGCTTTAAGCAGAGCATCCCTAGCGCTGGCGCACCGCGGTGCCCATGGGGCAAGCACCGACAGCGCACTCAGTTGTCTTGCCCTGGTCGGTGTTCCTCGCGGCGCGGGCCGCCGTGCCGATCCCGGTTCTCGGGCGCCTGAGCGCCACGCGGCGCTTGTGCGGGCTGTTGGCGCTGCGCTTGCCTCGGGGCCTGGCGCACTGGCGGCTCCTGTTGCGCACGCTGGGCCTGGGGTTGGGGTTGGCGCGCCTGCTGCGCACGCTGCTGCATTTGTTGCTCCTGCTGCAAGGGCTGTTGCTGTTGCTGCGCGCGCTGTTCCTGCTTCTGGGCGGCGCGGGCGGTCTGCTCATTGCGCACCTCTGAATCGCGCTGGGTGTTCTGCTCACGCTGCCCCTGCTCGGGCCGACGGACCGATGGGCGCCGCAGGTCTTGCGGCGCTGCGACTTCCGGGCGCGGCGGCGGCATGGCGGCGTTGCGCGGCGGCGGCTCATGGCGTTCGCGCGCAAACGGCGGCGCGCTGGCCTGCGGGGGCCGCAGCACCGGCACGGCCGGGGCATGGGCAGCGTTGGGCACGGCGGCGCCGCGCGCCAGTTCAGGGCGCTGTGACGGGCCGGGCAATGCCTCATGCCGCGACGGGGCCTCAGCCCGGCCCCGCGAGAAGGCCGGGTTGGAGGGGTTGGAGACCACACGCCGCTCCACCGCGCTGGCTGGCGGCGCGGGGTGTGCCTGCGTCAACCGCGAGGCGCCGAACACGCTGCGCGGGTCACGCGTCGGCGTCGGCGGGGCCACCACGCGGGCGCGCTCCAGCTCGCGCGCGGCCACTGGACGCGCACTGCCGCGCACATGCTGGCCCTGGGAAAACGCGGCTGCGGTCACCGCCGTCACGGCAGCCGGCAGGTGCTGGTAGCGGTAGCCGTTGTTGGCATTCGCGGTGTTGCGCGGCGTGTATTGGCCCCCAAACGGGTTCACGCGGCCCAGATAGGCCCTGCTGGCCCGGTAGCTCGGGCGCCAGGCCTCGCCGGGCGCCAGCGGAAACCAGGCCACGCCGGGCTGCGTGGCGCCGCCCACCGTGATGGCGAAGTTCACACCCCCAGCGCTGCCGCCGACAAAGCCCACCAGCGCGGGCGCGTAAACCGGGTGGGCGGCGCTGGCACCGGGCACCCAGCACCAGCGCGCGCCACGCTGGGCCCAGCGGCCGTAGTGGAATGGGGCAAAACCCCAGGGTTCGTCGTCGATCCAGGTCCAGCCCCAGGGCGCAATCGAGGCCCAGTGGCCGACGCGGTACGGCGCCCAATCCTGCACCGTCACGTGCGGCACCCAGACGGTGCCATACACCGGGTCGCTCTCCCAGTCGCCGTAGTTGTCCAGTTGCTGGTAGCCGATCACGTCGCGCGAGACATGGCGCGCCGCCAGCGACTGGTCTTCCGCCCGGTCGCGCGCCTCTGCCCAGCGGTCAAACGGGTCGAACGCTGGCGCGGTCTGCCCGGCGGCCTGCACCAGGTCCGCGCCCGCGAAGCTGATCTGCTGGCGCGCGCCCAGGCTGGCCGAGGCGCCGTTGCTGCCGTACACCACGGCGCTGCCCGATCGAACCGTCACGCGCGTGGTGCCGTCGCTCGGGTCCACGTCCAGCCGGTAGTCGCCCGGCTGTGAGGCGGTGAACGCCAGGTTGGGGGTATCGACCTCAAAGCGCTGGCCTGGCGGCAGGCTGCGCAGGCGCACGATCAGGCTGCCCTGGGTGAGCGCGAGCTGCACGGTCTGGTCGTCCAGCACGGAGAAAGCCAGGCTGGTCTGCCCATCCAGCCGCAGCGCAGTCGAGCCGATGTGCAGCTCAGAGCGCGCGCCCGTGTCGTTCCAGAGCCGGTCGCCCTGCGTCAACGGCCGGTTCAGCACCGCGCCGGCCCACTGGTCGAACCCGGCGGGTGCAAAGCTCACCGGCCCGTCAAAGGCGTTGAGCTGTGCCACGCGCCCCGGCGGGTCGCCAGCGGCTCCCTGCGCGAAGGCGCCCGTGCCGCACAGGGCAGCCAGCAGCATGAACAACAGCAGCGCCAGCCGCCCACGGTTTGGAAAAAAAGCCTTGGCATGCACGTTGTGACCCCCGCAGCCTGTGGTGGGGCAGCTGCGCTCTTTACCCCACTTCGTAGAACGCGCCAGCGCCGAGAAAGACAACCGGCACGGCCCCCAAACCGTCACCGGATGCAACGCGGTGCGCCGCGCCCAGGCCGCGCAAGCCGCTCCGCTGTTTGTGTTGAATCAAACTACAAATAGTGTTTTAACTATATCTTCAACACCATAGGTAGTGTTTTCTGCCGCAGACCTTTGGAGAATTGCATGGTATCCACCCTTGCCACCCTGCCGCGTGAAGTGCTCAAGCGCAGCGGCCACCGCGCCGCCTTTGATGCGGAAAAGATCCGCTCTGCCTTGCTGCGCGCAGGCGCCGCCACGGGCGAATTTTCGGCCGACGAAGCCGCCCTGCTGGCCGCGCAGGTGGGCAAGGTGCTGATCCACCGCTTCCATGGCGAGGCGCCCGGCATCGAGCAGATCCAGGACGTGGTCGAGCAGACCCTGATCGCCGCCAACCACCTGGCCACGGCCCGCGCCTACATCGCCTACCGCGACCGCCACGCCACGCTGCGCGCCGACCACCAGACGCTGGTGAACGTGGAAAGCTCGATCAACGAATACCTCACCCGCGCCGACTGGCGCGTGAACGCCAACGCCAACCAGGGCTATTCGCTCGGCGGGCTCATCCTCAACGTGGCCGGCAAGGTCACGGCCAATTACTGGCTGTCGCACGTCTACACGCCAGAAATTGGCGAGGCGCACCGCAATGGCGACATCCACATCCACGACCTCGACATGCTCAGCGGCTACTGCGCCGGCTGGTCACTACGCACCCTGCTCAACGAAGGCCTGAACGGCGTGCCGGGCAAGGTCGAGGCCGGCCCGCCCAAGCACATGAGTTCCGCCGTAGGGCAGATCGTCAACTTCCTGGGCACGCTGCAGAACGAATGGGCCGGTGCCCAGGCGTTCTCGTCGTTCGACACCTACATGGCGCCCTATGTGCGCGTCGATGCCATGGATTACGCCGCCGTGCGCCAGTGCATCCAGGAGCTGGTCTACAACCTCAACGTGCCGTCGCGCTGGGGTACGCAAACGCCGTTTACCAACCTCACCTTCGACTGGATTTGCCCCGACGACCTGCGCGAGCAGGTGCCGGTGATTGCGGGCAAGGAGATGCCGTTCAGCTACGGCGACCTGCAGGCCGAGATGGACCTCATCAACCGCGCCTATATCGACGTGATGACCACGGGCGACGCCAAGGGCCGCGTGTTCACCTTCCCCATCCCCACCTACAACATCACCAAAGACTTCCCGTGGGAGAGCGAGAACGCGCAATTGCTGTTCGAGATGACCGCCAAGTACGGCCTGCCGTACTTCCAGAACTTCATCAACTCCGAGCTGGAGCCGAACATGGTGCGCTCCATGTGCTGCCGCCTGCAGCTTGATTTGCGCGAACTGCTCAAACGCGGCAACGGCCTGTTTGGCAGCGCCGAGCAGACCGGGAGCCTGGGCGTGGTGACCATCAACTGCGCGCGCCTGGGCTATTTGCACGCAGGCAACGAACCCGCGCTGCTGGCCGCGCTCGATCGCCTGCTCGAATTGGGCAAGCAAAGCCTGGAGACCAAGCGCAAACTCATCCAGCGGCTCATGGACCAGGGCCTGTTCCCCTACACCAAGCGCTACCTGGGCACGCTGCGCAACCACTTCAGCACGCTGGGCGTGAACGGCATCAACGAAATGGTGCGCAACTTCACCGGCGACGCGCACGACATCACCAGCCCCCAGGGCCACCAGTTTGCCGTGCGCCTGCTGGACCACGTGCGCGCGCGCATCGTGCAGTTTCAGGAAGAAACCGGCCACCTCTACAACCTGGAGGCCACCCCCGCCGAAGGCACCACCTACCGCTTTGCCAAAGAAGACAAAAAGCGCTGGCCCGCCATCGCCCAGGCAGGCACCGCCAGCCAGCCGTACTACACCAACTCCTCGCAACTGCCCGTGGGCTGGACGGACGACCCCTTCGAGGCCCTGGCCCGCCAGGAAGAACTGCAAACCAAATACACCGGCGGCACCGTGCTGCACCTGTACATGGGCGAGCGCGTCTCCAGCGGCGCCGCCTGCCGCGAGCTGGTGCGCCGCGCACTCACGCGCTTTCGCCTGCCCTACATCACCATCACGCCCACCTTCTCCATCTGCCCTACGCACGGCTACCTGGAGGGCGAGCACAAGTTCTGCCCCCGCTGCGACGAAGAACGCCTGCAAGCCAAGCGCGAGCGCCTGGCAGCCTGAGGGCTTAAAACTTCAAGCAAAAACGGCACTTGGCGCTTGATGGATAAGCGCAAGTAGCTATCAATTCAATAGCATTTTCAACCACCGCAAGGAGATCGCCATGCACCCCACCACCACCCAACACACCACCCTGGCCGCCGCCAACGTGCAGCTCACCGACGCCGAACGCCAGCCCTGCGAAGTCTGGACCCGCGTCATGGGCTACCACCGCCCTGTGGCCAGCTTCAACATCGGCAAACAAGGTGAGCACAACGAGCGCCAGTTTTTTGCCGAAGCCCCCTGTGGCCGTTGACCTGCAAAGCCGCTCCCCGCGCCGGCCTGTGCCGGTGCCCGTGGTGACCGCGCACGCCGCGCACGCCGCGCACGCCGATGCCGCGTTGCTGCGCATCGGCGGCATCACGCCGCTCACCACCATCGACTTCCCCGGCCGCCTTGCCGCCGTGCTCTACGGCAAGGGCTGCCCCTGGCGTTGCGGCTACTGCCACAACCCCGAACTGCTCGACGCCACCACCCCCGCCACCGTGCCCTGGCCCGAGGTGCTGGCCTTCTTGCGCAGCCGCCAGGGCCTGCTCGACGGCGTCGTCTTCTCCGGCGGCGAACCCACGCTGCAAGCCGCCTTGCCCGCCGCACTGGCGCAAGTGCGCGCCCTGGGCTTTCAAACTGCGCTGCATACCGGCGGCATGTACCCCGAGCGCCTGCAAGCCCTGCTGCCCCTGCTCGACTGGGTGGGCCTGGACATCAAAGGCCCGCTGCACGCCTACGACGCCATCACCCGCACCCCCGGCAGCGGCGCCAAAGCCTTTGCATCATTGCGCCACCTGCTCGCTAGTGGCGTGCCCCATGAATGCCGCACCACCTGGCACGCGGGCCTGTTCAGTGTGGATGACCTGTTCGCCCTGGCCGACACGCTGGCCGATGCAGGCGTGGCCCACTGGGCGCTACAGGAATGCCGTGCGCCGGGCGCGGCCACCTGGGAGCTAACCGCCGGGCAGGTAGAGCGGCTGGGGGCGCGGTTTGCGGAGTTTGTGGTGCGGCGGGGGTGAGGCTGT
>NZ_JBWKZM010000048.1:0-5307 GCF_059424465.1 Simplicispira sp. GW247-4R2A
CCTAAAGTTCTTTGGAACAAAAAGAAGCTGTCAAAGGCTTCGAGGGCTGTAAAAAGCTTTCAAACGCTCATGAGAGAGAAGTGAAGTTCACTTCAATTCTTAATTTTGAGTAGCCTCGAGAGAGGCAAAAAACACAAGATCGAACTGTAGAGTTTGATCCTGGCTCAGATTGAACGCTGGCGGCATGCCTTACACATGCAAGTCGAACGGTAACAGCACTTCGGTGGCTGACGAGTGGCGAACGGGTGAGTAATACATCGGAACGTGCCCGAGAGTGGGGGATAACGCAGCGAAAGCTGTGCTAATACCGCATACGATCTACGGATGAAAGCAGGGGACCGCAAGGCCTTGCGCTCATGGAGCGGCCGATGGCAGATTAGGTAGTTGGTGGGATAAAAGCTTACCAAGCCGACGATCTGTAGCTGGTCTGAGAGGACGACCAGCCACACTGGGACTGAGACACGGCCCAGACTCCTACGGGAGGCAGCAGTGGGGAATTTTGGACAATGGGCGAAAGCCTGATCCAGCCATGCCGCGTGCAGGATGAAGGCCTTCGGGTTGTAAACTGCTTTTGTACGGAACGAAAAGGTCTTTTCTAATAAAGAAGGCTCATGACGGTACCGTAAGAATAAGCACCGGCTAACTACGTGCCAGCAGCCGCGGTAATACGTAGGGTGCAAGCGTTAATCGGAATTACTGGGCGTAAAGCGTGCGCAGGCGGTTATATAAGACAGATGTGAAATCCCCGGGCTCAACCTGGGAACTGCATTAGTGACTGTATAGCTAGAGTGCGGCAGAGGGGGATGGAATTCCGCGTGTAGCAGTGAAATGCGTAGATATGCGGAGGAACACCGATGGCGAAGGCAATCCCCTGGGCCTGCACTGACGCTCATGCACGAAAGCGTGGGGAGCAAACAGGATTAGATACCCTGGTAGTCCACGCCCTAAACGATGTCAACTGGTTGTTGGGAATTTACTTTCTCAGTAACGAAGCTAACGCGTGAAGTTGACCGCCTGGGGAGTACGGCCGCAAGGTTAAAACTCAAAGGAATTGACGGGGACCCGCACAAGCGGTGGATGATGTGGTTTAATTCGATGCAACGCGAAAAACCTTACCCACCTTTGACATGTATGGAAGATCGCAGAGACGCGATTGTGCTCGAAAGAGAGCCATAACACAGGTGCTGCATGGCTGTCGTCAGCTCGTGTCGTGAGATGTTGGGTTAAGTCCCGCAACGAGCGCAACCCTTGTCATTAGTTGCTACATTTAGTTGGGCACTCTAATGAGACTGCCGGTGACAAACCGGAGGAAGGTGGGGATGACGTCAAGTCCTCATGGCCCTTATAGGTGGGGCTACACACGTCATACAATGGCTGGTACAAAGGGTTGCCAACCCGCGAGGGGGAGCCAATCCCATAAAGCCAGTCGTAGTCCGGATCGCAGTCTGCAACTCGACTGCGTGAAGTCGGAATCGCTAGTAATCGTGGATCAGAATGTCACGGTGAATACGTTCCCGGGTCTTGTACACACCGCCCGTCACACCATGGGAGCGGGTTCTGCCAGAAGTAGGTAGCCTAACCGCAAGGAGGGCGCTTACCACGGCAGGGTTCGTGACTGGGGTGAAGTCGTAACAAGGTAGCCGTATCGGAAGGTGCGGCTGGATCACCTCCTTTCTGGAAAACTGGCCAAAGGCCTTGAACGCCCACACTTATCGGTTGTTGGAAGAAGTCGCGAAAGCGCGGTGCAGTGTGAACTGTGCGGTGCTTTGAGGGGCCGGCTTGGGTCTGTAGCTCAGTTGGTTAGAGCACCGTCTTGATAAGGCGGGGGTCGTTGGTTCGAGACCAACCAGACCCACCAAGTGCTGCGGGCTAAAAGATTGGGGCGACACGACAATGCGATTCCTGGGGGGATTAGCTCAGCTGGGAGAGCACCTGCTTTGCAAGCAGGGGGTCGTCGGTTCGATCCCGTCATCCTCCACCAACCCACAACGGTTCGGGTACTCAACACCAAAGTGGCTTTGCGAAAGGCTACTTTGTTGTTGATCGGTATAGATCGATCAATCGGCTGTTCTTTAAAAATTCATAGAGTCGAATCAGCGTTGCTGATGGAAAGCATCGAAAGATGCGCCGTGCCATCAGCAACAAGAATTTTTGATTGCGTCAAAACGAATATTCAAACTTTGGTTTGGAAATTCAAATGTAATTACGATGAAGGCTCGAAAGAGCTGGAAGTCGATTACGGCATAACGCGCAAGGTGAAAGACCTTGCAAGTCCGGCAATGTAATGGAGGTAACTCGATAAGAGTTGTCAAAGTTATAGGGTCAAGTGACTAAGAGCATGTGGTGGATGCCTTGGCGATGATAGGCGACGAAAGACGTGATAGCCTGCGAAAAGCTTCGGGGAGCTGGCAAATAAGCATTGATCCGGAGATATCTGAATGGGGAAACCCACCTAGCAATAGGTATCTTTAACTGAATACATAGGTTATTGAGGCGAACCGGGTGAACTGAAACATCTCAGTAGCTCGAGGAAAAGACATCAACCGAGATTCCGAAAGTAGTGGCGAGCGAAATCGGAGAAGCCGTGCAGTGATAGCACGATGGTTAGCAAAACGGGATGGAAAGCCCGGCCATAGCAGGTGATAGCCCTGTATGCGAAAGCCAACGTGTGGTACTAGGCTGCAGACAAGTAGGGCGGGGCACGAGAAACCCTGTCTGAATATGGGGGGACCATCCTCCAAGGCTAAATACTCATCATCGACCGATAGTGAACCAGTACCGTGAGGGAAAGGCGAAAAGAACCCCGGGAGGGGAGTGAAATAGATCCTGAAACCGCATGCTTACAAAAAGTAGGAGCCCTGAAAGGGGTGACTGCGTACCTTTTGTATAATGGGTCAGCGACTTACATTCAGTGGCAAGGTTAACCGAATAGGGAAGCCGTAGAGAAATCGAGTCCGAATAGGGCGAACATAGTCGCTGGGTGTAGACCCGAAACCAAGTGATCTATCCATGGCCAGGATGAAGGTGCCGTAACAGGTACTGGAGGTCCGAACCGACTAATGTTGCAAAATTAGCGGATGAGCTGTGGATAGGGGCGAAAGGCTAAACAAACTTGGAAATAGCTGGTTCTCTCCGAAAACTATTTAGGTAGTGCCTCAAGTATTACCGTCGGGGGTAGAGCACTGTTTAGGCTAGGGGGTCATGGCGACTTACCAAACCTATGCAAACTCCGAATACCGACGAGTACAGCTTGGGAGACAGAGCACCGGGTGCTAACGTCCGGACTCAAGAGGGAAACAACCCAGACCGCCAGCTAAGGTCCCTAAAATTGGCTAAGTGGGAAACGAAGTGGGAAGGCTAAAACAGTCAGGATGTTGGCTTAGAAGCAGCCATCATTTAAAGAAAGCGTAATAGCTCACTGATCGAGTCGTCCTGCGCGGAAGATGTAACGGGGCTAAGCCAGTTACCGAAGCTGCGGATGTGCAATTTATTGCACGTGGTAGGAGAGCGTTCTGTAGGCCTGTGAAGGTGCCTGGTAATGGGTGCTGGAGGTATCAGAAGTGCGAATGCTGACATGAGTAGCGTTAAAGGGGGTGAAAAGCCCCCTCGCCGTAAGCGCAAGGTTTTCTACGCAACGTTCATCGGCGTAGAGTGAGTCGGCCCCTAAGGCGAGGCAGAGATGCGTAGCTGATGGGAAACAGGTCAATATTCCTGTACCGATCAATAGTGCGATGTGGGGACGGAGAAGGTTAGCTCAGCCAACTGTTGGACATGTTGGTTCAAGCCTGTAGTCGTGCCTGGTAGGCAAATCCGCCGGGCTTAGATGAGGGGTGATAACGAGTCTGCTTGCAGACGAAGTGAGTGATACCCTGCTTCCAGGAAAAGCCACTAAGCTTCAGCTATTGACGACCGTACCGCAAACCGACACTGGTGCGCGAGATGAGTATTCTAAGGCGCTTGAGAGAACTCTGGAGAAGGAACTCGGCAAATTGATACCGTAACTTCGGGAGAAGGTATGCCCCAAGTAGGTGAACCTGTACAAGGCGAGCCCAAAGGGGTTGCAAAAAATCGGTGGCTGCGACTGTTTAATAAAAACACAGCACTCTGCAAACACGAAAGTGGACGTATAGGGTGTGACGCCTGCCCGGTGCTGGAAGATTAAATGATGGGGTGCAAGCTCTTGATTGAAGTCCCAGTAAACGGCGGCCGTAACTATAACGGTCCTAAGGTAGCGAAATTCCTTGTCGGGTAAGTTCCGACCTGCACGAATGGCGTAACGATGGCCACACTGTCTCCTCCAGAGACTCAGCGAAGTTGAAATGTTTGTGATGATGCAATCTACCCGCGGATAGACGGAAAGACCCCATGAACCTTTACTGTAGCTTTGTATTGGACTTTGAACAGATCTGTGTAGGATAGGTGGGAGGCTTTGAAGCAGGGTCGCTAGATCTTGTGGAGCCAACGTTGAAATACCACCCTGGTGTGTTTGAGGTTCTAACCCAGGTCCCTTATCGGGATCGGGGACAGTGCATGGTAGGCAGTTTGACTGGGGCGGTCTCCTCCCAAAGCGTAACGGAGGAGTTCGAAGGTACGCTAGTTACGGTCGGACATCGTGACGATAGTGCAATGGCATAAGCGTGCTTAACTGCGAGACTGACAAGTCGAGCAGATGCGAAAGCAGGACATAGTGATCCGGTGGTTCTGTATGGAAGGGCCATCGCTCAACGGATAAAAGGTACTCTGGGGATAACAGGCTGATACCGCCCAAGAGTTCATATCGACGGCGGTGTTTGGCACCTCGATGTCGGCTCATCTCATCCTGGGGCTGTAGCCGGTCCCAAGGGTATGGCTGTTCGCCATTTAAAGAGGTACGTGAGCTGGGTTTAAAACGTCGTGAGACAGTTTGGTCCCTATCTTCCGTGGGCGCTGCAGATTTGAGGAAGCCTGCTCCTAGTACGAGAGGACCGGAGTGGACACACCTCTGGTGTACCGGTTGTCACGCCAGTGGCATCGCCGGGTAGCTAAGTGTGGAAGAGATAACCGCTGAAAGCATCTAAGCGGGAAACTCGTTTCAAGATGAGATCTGCCGGGGGCTCGACCCCCCTGAAGAGTCGTTCTAGACCAGGACGTTGATAGGCTGGGTGTGGAAGCGCAGCAATGCGTTAAGCTAACCAGTACTAATTGCTCGTGCGGCTTGACCCTATAACTTTGATAAATTCATCAAAGCCGACTGTTATGCCAACAGACGCAATACAAAAATTCCCCTGATTCCATACTCTATGAATTCGCCTGGCTGAGCCGCGCTCA
>NZ_JBWKZM010000049.1:0-3546 GCF_059424465.1 Simplicispira sp. GW247-4R2A
CTTGCTTCATGCCTCAGATTTTCTCAGCTCATCGGCTCGCCGAGCACATCGGAAGCCGATTTATGCAGACTTTCCCTTGCGCTCGGTGATCTCGCGGGTGATGCCGTGGTACCCCACGATCTCTCCCTGCGCATTGCGGTCGGGTTTGGCCAGCACTTCCCCCCAGATGACGCGGCCATCCTTGCAGCGGTGCTCCGCCTGGAAGGTCAGGAATCCTTCCGACGTATCGGATGGGTCTTCTGCGGCCCTGCGCTTGAGCAGGTCTTTGACCAGGGCGACGCCTTGGTCGGTGAACATCTCAAAAACATGGTGCCCCACCACCTCGTCGGCCCGAAAGCCCCGCAGGCGTTCGTCCGCCGGGCTGATGTAGGTCATGACGAGCCGGCTGTCTGTCTTCCAGAGCACATCCTGTGCATCCTCCGTCAACATGCGGTAGAGGGCCTGGCTTTCGTGCAGCGCCCGGGTGCGCTCGTCTACCAGGGCCTGCAAGGCGCTGTTCTGCTCCTGCAGGCTCTTGAGGGGGTAGATCTCGCCGTCCTGCGCGCTACGGTATGGAATGGAAATGCCGCTGTGCACGATCATCCACTCGGCCCCTTCCTGGCGGAAGATCAGCACCAGCCGCGCGACTTCTCTGGACAACAGTTGGCCGTCGCTGGGCAAATGGATGTGAAAGAAGGCTGTCACCACCACCACGTCAGGGCTGAGGTCCTGCAGCGAAAGATCCAGCATTTCGATGCGAATGCGGCCCGGCACCTGCGCAAAGTCCTGCCGGGTGATGCGGACCCATTCGTCGCGGTCGTGGATCAGCCGATTGCCGCTGCCGGGGTAGCCGCTGAAGTTCTGGCTGAAGCGCGCGGTCAGGCGGTCGTCCCGTGCGGTGTACAACGCGATGTACTCGTCGAACAGCTCACGAATCTTGCGCTGGCGATCCTGGTGCATGGTGCTGGCAATCCTGGTGTGCGTGGCGGCTTTGGCCCATGCGCATTCTCACAGAAACATCCCAATTTTGATGCAATTTGTAACTTCTGCGCGATCGCCTTTGACAGGCAAATGAAGAGATTTGGGAAGCCGGGAATCGGAAATTGCGTTGGGGTGGTTCTTTCCTGAGTTTTTCCCGGTGGTTGGCAGCATGGCGGCCGCGCAGGCCAATCTGCCCGTGGGTTTCCTGACCTGGGTCATGATCATCCCTGTGCTGGTGCGAGAGCCTATGAACAGCATTGCCCCAAATCCATTCCTGCTGCCCGATGACACAACCCCCACCAGATATGTTGCGGACCGTGGACCATGAGCCTGTCCTTCGTGAAGCAGGGCAGCGCCATACCTCTGCATTGCCGTCAAGAGGCACGCCATGAATTGCCTGGATACCGCCTGGAGACAACACGCCGCCGAGCTGCGCGGCTGGTTGCGCCGTCGGCTGAACCAGCCGCAAGACGTGGAAGACATGATGCAGGACCTGTTCATGAAAGCCCTGCGCCAGGGAAGTGGGTTTTGCAAGATTCAAAACCCAAGAGCCTGGCTGTTTGAAGTGGCCCGCAATGCACTGGCTGATCGCTTGAAATCCGAGCGCGAAGCGCTTGCGCTGCCGGACGATTTGGCGGCGCCTGCTCCTGAGGACGCGCCCGTGGACGGTCTTACCGCCTGTCTGCCTCGGGTGCTGTCAGAGCTGAATGATGCAGACCGGCAAGCCATCGTGCTGTGCGACCTGGGCGGCATGCCGCAGGCGGACTATGCGGCCCAGGTCGGATTGACGCTCAGCGCCGCGAAGTCCCGCCTCCAGCGCGCCCGGCTGCGCCTTCGCGATCGCATGGCCACCGCCTGTCAGGTCACGATGGGCACGGGCGGGCAGGTGGAAGACTTTGTTCCCCGGCCACCGCTTGAGTCCCCTCAACAAAGCTAAAGCCGCACCTCTGTCAGGCCCCATTCGAGCCTGCAGGAGATGGTTTCGCACAGTTATTGCATAAATATCGGCGATCTGGTGCGTCTTTTTCCTGTGTCCATCGTCTTCACAGGCATGACCGCACAAACCCTCTCGTTCAAAACCTGGCCAACCCGCCAGCCAGCGGCCTTTCTGGCGCTGGCCGTCTTGGTGTGGTTTGCCGCGTACCAGACCCTGATGCCCGTATCCGAAGCGCTGGCCGCCCTGTTACCGGTGGAGCGCAGCAGCCATCTGGGTGGAGCGCTCCAGTTCTTTTTCTACGACACCCCCAAGGTGCTGTTGCTGCTGACGGGTGTGGTGTTCGTCATGGGCATGGTCAACAGCTATTTCACGCCCGAACGTACCCGGGCCTTGCTGGCGGGGCGAACCGAGGGTCTGGCCAATGTGATGGCGGCCAGCCTGGGCATCGTGACCCCGTTCTGCTCCTGTTCTGCGGTGCCACTGTTCATCGGTTTCGTCCAGGCGGGCGTACCGCTGGGGGTCACCTTCTCGTTCCTGATCTCCGCACCCATGGTCAACGAGGTGGCGTTGGCGCTGTTGTTCGGCATGTTCGGCTGGAAGGTCGCCTTGCTCTACCTGAGCCTGGGCCTGGGCGTGGCCGTGGTGGCCGGCTGGGTCATTGGCCGCTTGAAGATGGAGGCGCATCTGGAAGACTGGGTCCGTGAGATTCCCAAGATGTCGGCTGCCTTTGAAGCCACGGACACCACGCTGGCCGACCGTGTGCAGGCGGGGTTCGCCTCCGTGCGCGAGATTGTGGGCAAGGTCTGGCCCTACATCCTGGCGGGCATCGCCATCGGTGCCGGTATTCATGGCTATGTGCCCCAGGACTTTATGGCCAGCTTCATGGGCAAGGACGTCTGGTGGTCGGTTCCCCTGGCCGTGGTGATCGGTGTGCCCATGTACACCAATGCGGCGGGTGTCATTCCCATCGTGCAGGCCCTGCTGGCCAAGGGCGCCGCCCTGGGCACGGTACTGGCGTTCATGATGAGCGTGATCGCGCTGTCGCTGCCCGAGATGGTCATTTTGCGCAAGGTGCTCAAGGTGCGCCTGATCGCCACCTTCGCAGGGGTGGTGGCTTTTGGCATTTTGTTGGTGGGCTTTGTCTTCAACGCAGTGCTGTGACCCGCTCGCGTGGCCAACCCCCCCGGTCAATCCCTCTCTCTTCATTTCAAAAGGAGCCCATGATGGACATCAAGGTACTCGGCACTGGCTGTGCCAATTGCAAAAACACCATCGCGCTGATCGACCAGGTGGCGCAGGCCAATGGCGTGACGGTGACGCTGGAGAAGCTTGAAGACCTGCGCGACATCGCGCGCTATGGCGTCATGCGCACGCCGGGCGTTGTGATCGACGGCAAAGTGGTGCATGCCGGTGGCGTACCCAGTCGCGAACAAGTGCAGGGTTGGCTCAGCGCCTGATCAGTAAAAGGTCACACTGGCATCCTTGGTTTTGAGCAAAATCAGGCGCTAGGGAAAGTCTGCATAAATCGGCTCCCGATGTGCTCGGCGAGCCGATGAGCTGAGAAAATCTGAAGCATGAAGCAAGCGGACCTTGGCCTGAACCTGACAACCAAGCGCACGCGCAAGCGTGAGTTCCTGGGGGAGATGGAG
>NZ_JBWKZM010000050.1:0-3476 GCF_059424465.1 Simplicispira sp. GW247-4R2A
TTGCTTCATGCCTCAGATTTTCTCAGCTCATCGGCTCGCCGAGCACATCGGAAGCCGATTTATGCAGACTTTCCCTAGCACCCGCAGACTGCACCGGAGCGCACCAGAGCCACCAGGCCCAGGTGGCGCGCTCCCTTCGCTTGGGCGCCGGCCCTTATGACGCAGGCTGGTGCGGTCCCTGGGGGTTGGGTAAAACTATTGTTTTCATAGCTGTCAGCGCTTTCTGCATAAGCGCTAAAGGCACTTTTCTTATAAAAGCCACAAGCCCCGCGATCCGCCTGTCAATTGCGGAACTCCACAGTTGATGCCTTGCGCTGCGGGGCGTAGCCTCGCGCTGCGCACCCGGCAATGCCATGTTGCCTGGGTGGCGGCAGAAGGACGCCCACACTTTCCAACAAGACAGAGAGACAAGCATGCAACTCATTTCCGTGCGCAGCCTGGCGGCCCGGCTTTCCCTGGGCTTTGGCGTCATTCTGGTGTTGCTGCTGGGTATGGCGGTGCTCTCCTTGCTGCGCATGCAAGCGCTGTCGGCCACGCTGGAGGACATCACGGTGCACAACGCGGCGCGATCGCAAACGCTCAATGTGATGGCGCGCAGCGTCTCCGGCTACGTGCAGGCACTGGGTGACTTGGGCGGTACTGATCTTCAGGGTGGCCCGGCCCTCCTGGCTCGGGTGCGCAGTACGCTCAAGGAATACGACACGGCAGAGACGCGTCTGGCCGCGCTGCTGGCGGAAGACGCCCAGGCGAAGGCCTTGCTTGGGCCCGTGAAGGCCGCCGGCCACGCGGCGCGTGAACTGCTGGCCGTCAGCGAGAAAGAGACGGCCGGGCGCGGCGATGCGGCCATGGCCTTTCAGATGCGCAATGAATACGGCAAGGACGCCGCCACCTGGAGCGCGCGCCAGCAAGCCTGGGGCAAGGCCGTGAATGCGCTCAGCGATTGGCAGGACGCAGCCAACGCCAGCAGTTCGGCCCTGGCCATCGCGGACGCCCGCACGGCCCGGGTGCTGATCATCGTCGGCGCGCTGCTGGCCTTTGCGTTTGGCAGCGCCCTGGCCTGGTGGCTGGTGCGCGACACCCGCGCCGCCGTGCGCGAAGCCGTCGAGGCCACCCGCCGCATGGCCCGGCACGACCTCTCGCAGCCCATCGACACGCACCGCCAGGATGAAATTGGCGGCCTGCTGACCGCGCTGGAGGCCATGCGCCAGAATCTGCTGGAGCTGGCCACGGGGGTGCGCCAGGCGTCGGACGACATCAACAACGCCAGCGGTGAAATCGCCCAGGGCAGCCAGGACCTGAGCGACCGCACCGAAGAAGCCGCCAGCACGCTGGAGACCGCGCTGGCGTCCATTGCCCAGCTCACCACCTCGGTCCAGGAGACCACTGCCACGGCGCAGGCCACGCAGCAGATATCCACCCAGACCAGCAGCGTGGCGGCGCGCAGCGGCAGCGAGATGGGGCAGGTCGTCTCGACCATGCGCGAAATTGACGCAGCCTCGCACAAGATCTCCGACATCATTTCCATCATCGACGGCATTGCGTTCCAGACCAACATCCTGGCGCTCAACGCGGCCGTGGAAGCCGCACGCGCGGGTGAGCAGGGCCGGGGCTTTGCCGTGGTGGCCAGCGAGGTGCGCGCCCTGGCCGGCCGCAGCGCCGCCGCCGCCAAAGACATCAGCAGCCTGATCCACACCTCGCTGGCCAAGGTGGCCTCGGGCACGCAGCAGGTCGGGCGTGCCGGTCAGACCACCGCCGAGGTGACCGCCTCGGTCGAAAGCGTCTCGGGTCGGATTTCCGCCATCGCCACCGAGGTCAACCAGCAGATGGGGCGCATCGGCGAGGTGAACCAGTTTGTCGGCCAGCTCGACCAGATGGCGCACCAGAACGCCGCCCTGGCCGAAGAATCGGCCGCCGCGGCTGCGTCGCTGCGCCAGCAGGCCAGCCAGTTAGGCTTGCTGGTGAGCCGGTTTGAGCTCGGGCAGGGCGTGTCCGTGCGGGCCGGTGCAATGCCGGCCGTGCGGCTGGCACGCTGACCCTGCGGCCCTTGCACGCGGCGTACGGGCCGATACGGGTCGATACATACGGGTCGTAGGGGGGCAGCGCCAGCCGACTATGATTTCCATTCCTGAAACCCTTGGTTTGGCGCACGCCGAACCGCAGCCAGGACCGACCCATGACTGACCTGAACGCCCCCTCGCTTCATTACGATCGTCGCACCATCGTCCTGCACTGGCTGACCGCTGCATTGGTGGTGTTGCTTTGGGTGCTGGGGCAGACCATCGACTGGTTCGCGAAAGGCGATCCTCGGGTCTTCGCGCGCAGCACCCACATTTCGCTCGGCGTCGTGCTCGCGCTTGTGCTCGTGGCACGCATCAGCTGGCGTTTTGGACGCCACGCCGTGCACTTGCCTCCCGCAGGATCGGGATGGCTCGACAAGCTTGCGACCAGCGTGCACTGGCTCCTCTATGGGCTCTTGATTGCCACGGTTGTGCTGGGTGTAGCGAACGCATGGATCAGAGGCGACACGGTCTTCAACTGGTTCAAGATCCAGGCGTTCGACCCGAACAACAAAGGGCTGAAAGAAACCGTCGAAGACTTGCATGGGCTGGCGGCCAACATACTGCTGTTCGTTGCCTTCTTTCACGCCGCAGCCGCGCTGGTGCACCACTTTGTCTGGAAGGACGGCGTGCTCCGACGCATGCTAACGGCATGAAAGAGACCCGCAAGATCAAGCATATCGGCTGATGGTGCGCGGCCGCCGTGCCGGGTGCCAATGGTGGTATCGCCACGATTCGGGGGCAAGGTCACCGGCGCGCATCAAGCCGCTGGAATCGGACTGGGTGCGAACCGGATGCGGTTGCGCCCATCCTCCTTGGCCTGGTACATCGCCGCATCCGCCCTGTCAATCACGCTGTTCTGATCCTCGTCGCGCCCGCGGAAAACCGCTACGCCGATGCTGGCGGTGCATTGGTGCTCGATGGTGCCGGTCGCCGGGCCGGAGGGGGCGGCCTGCAGCACATAGGGCTCGGCCAGGCGGGTGCGGATTTTTTCTGCAATGGCGGCGGCTTGCGTGGTGGCTTCGTCTTGCAGCGTGTTCAGTTCGCACAGCAGCACGACGAACTCGTCGCCGCCAAAGCGGGCCACGGTGTCCGCTTCACGCACGCAGTCTTTCAAGCGTTCGGCCACTTCGATCAGCAGCAGGTCGCCCACCCCATGGCCGTGGGTGTCATTGAGCGGCTTGAAATTATCGAGATCCAGAAACAGCAGTGCGCCATGGCGGTGGCTGCGCTTGCTGGCCGACATGGTCTGGTCCAGGTGCTCCACCAGCAGTCGGCGGTTGGCCAGGTGGGTGAGCGTGTCGTGGAACGCCAGTTGACGGACCTGTTCTTCCAGGCGCTTGGGATGCTCTGCTTAAAGCGACTTTGAGTGTGCTGATGGCTCCCAGTTGAGCCAATTTGCAGAATGGGCGCGTGGCG
>NZ_JBWKZM010000051.1:0-2992 GCF_059424465.1 Simplicispira sp. GW247-4R2A
AGGGGTCTCCTCGTTTTCAGTGCAATAAGTGACGGTACGAAAAGCTAGCACTGGCGCGGAGGTGGTGTTGGTAGATCGTTGATTTCATTGACTTTCCTGTTCACTTTCAAATCTGCGATTCGTGGCGTCAAACCGTGGTCGGTTTCATCCATTGGTGCCAGTTATCGATGCATTTGGCCGCGAAGGCAGGATTTGGTCAGCATAGCGGTCAACCGGGAAGCGAAACACACCCCGCAAGTTGATGCTCTCCAGCCTGGTGGGCGCAATCTTCCCGATCAGTTCCGGTGGAATGACCTGGCGGCGGTTCGACCAGCGATCCAGGACCGCCTGCATCTGTGAGGTATTCCACGCCATCACGATGTTGGCCATCAGGCTCAACGCATCGGCCACAGCCTGCATTTCATCGACACGTTTGGCCTGCGCCGGGCTGATCCGGCCGGTATAAATGGCGCGCTTGAGGGCGTTAACAGCCTCGCCCCGATTGAGCACCCGGCGCAACTCGTTCCTGAAAGCGTCCTTGACAAAGTAGTCAGCCAAAAACGCCGTACGCAGCAACCGCCCCAATTGCACGCCAGCCTCATAGATTGGATCGCCCTGGGCGGCAGAACCGAACCGCGCAAGAGCTGCCACCGCACTGGCATGTCCGCTCATGACCGAGGCTGCCAGGTGCACCAGACTATCCCAATGCTTTTCGATCAAAGCGACGTCGACATTGGCTTCGCACACCGCAGCGATTTCTGCGGGCACTTTGGTGCCGCGTGGCACAAAGAGGTGGCGCTGTTTGAGTTCCTTCAACCGCGGGCAAAGATCAAAACCAAGCAAACGGGCATGTGACATGGCAAAGTCGGTGTAGCCATGGGTATCCACAGCAAGCTGGCTGGTCTCCAGCTTTTCTTGGCGGATGACACCTTCAATGGCCACGCCCGCCTGGCGCTCATTGAGCACAAAGGGCTGCGCATGGAAGATGCCCCACCGGTCTTTTACATGGGAGTAGATTCCAATGGAAGGTGTGTTGCGCCGAGGATCAAGCCGGGCTTGCCACACCCGTTTGGTGGTCTCCATGCTCATCATGTCAGAAGATGCCAAATCGGACCGCCCCCAGGTGGCGGCAATCGGGTGTCGCTGCATGAATTCCAGCACAGCCTGGCAGGCCTGGCTCAGACGCCGTTCGTCCCGCGCCCAGCGCATGGCCTGGCGAATGCTGGTGGCAAACAATTGCGGAATCATGCGCGCGCATTCGACCGCAGTCAGACTGGTGCCGTGGGCCATGATGCCGGCATAGACCATCAGCAGCTCGTCGGTAGAGCGCGGCTCACGTCCGAGCATGATCCAGCTAAAGCGCACCTGGGCGTCAACGGCCAGAATCACTTCCGGCAATTGAACCTCACCGATGCGGTGATCCAAAGCCGCGCGCAGCTTGGTCACTTCTGGGTCTTCGTCCTCTGCGGGCAATGGCGACAAATGGAGTTCATCATCCACGCGCAGTACGCCACTGCGGGCTGCAGCGGCCACCGCATCGACACCGGCAGTTACTCTGGCCAGCAAAGGCTTCAAGAAAGTGGCAGCCTTGCTGGGTAACGATAGACGGGCATAGTGTTTCTTGGACTCTGCCTGCCAACGCTCGTCCGTGAAGAACAAGCGCGCACGACCCCGAAAGCTCAGGCTGTGCTCAATCCAGACCGAGCCATTGCGCACCGCGCGGCGCAGGGCAAACAGGGTGGCCACCTCCAACGCCTGAAACGCCCGTTCCCGGTCTGGGCTGGAGATCGAAACCTGCCAGATCATTCCCAGACTTGGTGCCACCACTTCAACTGGCAGCTTTCTGGATCCTTTGAGATATAAAGCTTGCAGCTTGGCAAGGTACTCGATGGCAGGATGCTCGCCGGTGGCCTGCCAGGGCAGCTTTGCAATGGCGACGAGCAACGACCGCACGGGGCGAATTCCATCAATCAATCCCTCGCGGACCAGGGAGGCCCTGCTCGGTGGTTTGCGTTTCTGGGTTTCGGTGATCAAGGCTTCAAGACGGGCACGCAACTCAGCATCTGGCACCGCACCTTGCGCGCTCAAGGCAACAAGTTCGCCGAGCAGCGTTTTGTACATTGCGGCCCAATTGACGGTAGCGGGGACATCGGCGGCAGCCTGACGCCACAGATCGGCGATCCGGCGCTGCACCATAAGGATCAACTGGTCTGTGGTGGTGAACAGGCAATACCGAAGAAAGCATGCGACCTCCACGGTGCGCGCTGGCTCTTTGATCTTGGCTCCGGCTGAGGGCGGCCTGGAGACAAGTCGGCGCGCGTAGCGGCGCAAGATGAGATCGGGGATGTCTGCCAGGTGCTTATGAACGTCCAGCGTGTAAAGCAGGTCGATGCGCTCCAGTACCTCGCTGATTTGGCGGGTTGAGTGTTTCGCCGGTGCAGCCCATAGCCAACTCTGCTGGGTTTGTCCATCTGGGCGCAGCTCTGAAACTGAGGCTCGCCAGCGATCAAGTGTTGCTGGATCAACGCTGGCGGCGATGGCGGTGCCTGTTTCAACTTCAAGCTGGGCAAGTGCCGCCGCAATCAGTGTCCGAATTGCCCGCTCGTGCACGATCACCAGCTTGTTCTTGTACAGCCATTGACGCGCCCGCACGAGTACTGGAATTACCCGAAAGGCACCGAGCAAACGCCCACTCATGCGCAGGAAACCAATATGGAGCGCCAGACCAAGCTTGTGGGAATCACCTCGGCGTGCATTGATTGCGTCGCGCTCGGCACCATCGAAGGTGAAAAATGCCTTCATCTCGAAGTCGCTGATATCGCGGGGGAGCCCACGCATCCCCAAAAACGTTGTGTGCCAACCCTGCATCGTGAACCTCAAAAGTGGGAGGCCACCATACCCGTTTACAAAGCGAACAGGAAAGTCAATGAAATCAACGGTCTACCCAGACCACCCCCGCGCCAGTGCTAGCTTTGCGTACCGTCACTTATTGCACTGAAAACGAGGAGACCCC
>NZ_JBWKZM010000052.1:0-2565 GCF_059424465.1 Simplicispira sp. GW247-4R2A
CACCCACATCACCCACCCGGACGGCACCCCCACCACCCTGCGCTACGACCAGGCTGGCGCAGGCACTCTCTCGGAAATCCAAGACGCCAGCGGCAGCACCACCTACGAGCGCGACCTCCTGGGCCGCGCCACCCGCAAGACCCAGGCCCTCCTCAACGGCCACACCCGCAGCATCGCCTACCAATACGCCGCAAACGGCCTGCTGGCCGCCATCACCTACCCCGATGGGCGCACGCTGCAATACCAGTACGACGCCACCGGCCAGATCACCGGCCTCACCTGGGCGGGCCAGGCCATCGTGCAAGGCATCACCTGGAACCCCTTGGGCCAGCCCACCGGGTGGAGCTGGAACCTGCCGGGCGGCACCGCCGCCATCCCGGCCACGCGCAGCTACAACAGCGCCGGCCAACTGACCGCCACCGAGCTTGGCAGTTACCAATACGACGCGGCAGGGCGCATCAGCACCCTCACGCAAAACCTCTGGCAGCCCGCAGACGCTGACCCCAGCCATGACACCATTGCCGCAATCGCTGCTACCTGGAGTGCCAGCTACGACCGCGCCGGGCGCCTGGCCAGCCTCACCAAAACCACCGCCGCCAGCACGCCGCCCGACACCACCGCCTTTCAGTACGACACCAACGGCGACCTCCTGGGCAGCCAGCGCGAACGCGCCGGCACCTCCACCACGCGCAGCTACAGCACCGAAGCCAGCCACAACAAACTCCTGGGCTTCGAGCAGACCATCGCCAGCAGCACCGGCAGCGCCAGCGCCAGCGTCAACTACCAGTACGATGCTGCAGGCACCCTGCAAACCGACGGCCTGCACCGCTACAGCTACAACAGCCAAGGCCGCCTGGAGACTGCCAGCACCGGCCAAGGCCCAGAGGCCCCCACCACCAAATACGCCCACAACGCTCTGGGCCAGCGCGTCTTCAAGACCGAAGCGCTCTACAACGCCAGCACCAACAGCCTGGAGGGCGACGAAGAGGACTACCCAGGGCTGCTGCAAAGCATCCAGCAATTCTTCACCCGCCTGTGGAGCCCCAAGGCAAGCGACGCGGAGCACCTGGGCTGGGCCTACCTGTACGACGAAGAAGGGAGCCTGCTGGGCGACTACGGCATGGGCGGGGCCAACAGCGGAGGCCAGGGCCAGTACTTCTACCTGCCCACGGCCAGCGGCCCCATGCCCATTGCGGCGGAGATCGACGGGCTGCTCTACGCCATCCACAGCGACCACCTGAACACCCCAAGGCGCCTGACCCAAGCCGACGGGCAGACCGCCTGGCAATGGGCCTACAGCGCCTACGGAGACGAAGCGCCTACGCTGGGGGCCAGGCGCTTCACGGACGAAACGACAACCCCCACGACAGGCAGCACCAGCATCCCGCCGGTGCGCTTTAACTTGCGCTACCCTGGCCAGACCTTTGACGAGGAGACGGGGCTGCACTACAACTACTTCCGCAGCTACGATCCGAAGACCGGGAGGTATACGCAGGGGGATCCGATTGGGCTGGAGGGGGGATGGAATCGGTTTGCCTATGTGGGCGGGAATCCGCTGAGCTTTACAGATCCGATGGGGCTTGCGACAAAGGAACAGATTGATGCTGCTGTCCAAATATTGCAGGGATCATTTCCTGAGGTGCTCAAGAGGCCCAATTCAGTAACAGGTATCCCCGGGTTGTCGGGCACATTGGGGCAGACTCTGGCAGGAAGAACGGATTTGAGTGGAAATATTAAGTACAACGCAGATCTATACGGCGCGGATGGTGTGCCTGTGCCGGGTTGTAAGATGGATGATTTTCTTCAAACAATGGCCCATGAAATGCAGCATCTGAATGAAAGCTGGAGGGATAGAATTGGGCTCAGTACTGGGCAATTGCTGAATCGCATATCGCCTCGATTCCCCAGTGTTGAGGATATTATTGATCACAATGCCGACATAATGTACAGGGCCACCATTGACAAGTTTAAGGGTAGAGTCAATGGAAAAAGATAAATCTCGTTTGTGGCGAAAATATTTAAGAACACTCGTGTGGTGTTTGTTGATCTTGTTTGTTGTTTTTGGATTTCTAGTGTTTGGAAATTTTGATAGAGGAATATAGTCCTTCCTCTTAATTCAAAAGCCACCTGCATCCTACCAGCGGTAAAGCTGCGGGATTCAGGTGGCTTGTTCTTTTAGCCGCTGGGTGTTTAGGTGTCGCATCCCGGACGATTGCATAGACTCAAAACGCTACCCCCTCTTCATGGCCCGAGCCGTTTTGCAAGAGTTGGCGGATTCAAAAGTGAAGTGCAACACCCAAGTTTTCAATGAATGAGAGTGGAGTGCAGCGGGTTGTTGATCAGCAACTCGCGGTACACAGCCAGCGGTGATCGTACCCCCAGGCCCTTTCTGGGACGGTTGTTGATTTCATCGGCAATCGCATCGAGTTGCTCCTGGCTGTAGATGCTCAGGTCTGTGCCTTTGGGCAAGTATTGGCGCACCAGGCCGTTCATGTTCTCGTTGGAGCCCCGCTGCCAGGGGCTGTGTGGGTCGCAGAAGTACACCGCTATGCCGGTCTGCTCGCT
>NZ_JBWKZM010000053.1:0-2186 GCF_059424465.1 Simplicispira sp. GW247-4R2A
CGCAGCACTTGCAGCGGCTGAGCCTCCAGGCTGATTCAGTACATTAAACAAATGTTGCACTTGGACTTGAATCCGCCCTTACCGTATAAGCGCTAGCAGCTATTTTTTTGAGAGCATCAGACGCGCGCCAGCGCCTGCGCGACCTGATCCAGCCGGTCCTGCCCCCAAAACAGCTGCTCGCCCACGAAGAAGCTCGGCGCACCGAAGACCCCACGCGCAATCGCCTGGCTGGTGTTGTCCTTCAGCCGGTCCTTCACCGATTGCTCGCCGATCTGCGCCATGAACTGCGCCGCATCGAACCCCGCCGCCGTGAGCACGGCCGCCACCTCGGCCGGGTCGCCCATATTGCGCGGTTCGCCAAACATGGCGTGGTACATCGCCTGCATATAGCGCTGGAAGGGCCCCTCGCCCTGCATCTGCATGGCGACGGCGCCGCGCATCAGCGCCAGCGTGTTGATGGGGAACGCCGGGTTGCTGGCAATCTGCAGGCCCCAGGCCTGCGCCCAGCGCGCGAGGTCAACGTCCAGGTAGCGCGCCTTGGCCGGCACCTCGGCCGGGCTGGCGTTGCCCGTGGCCTGAAAGATGCCGCCCAGCAGCACCGGCGTATAGACGATGGCAGCGCCCTGCGCTGCTGCCACCTTGGGCAACTGGTGCCAAGCCAGGTAGCTGTAGGGGCTGCCCAGGTCAAACAGGAATTCAACGGTTTTGCTCATGGTGTGCTCCAGCAGTGTTTATTCGGTTTCTCAATCAATCGAGTACGCGAAGGCGAAGCGCAGACAGTACAGGCGTACTGGCGTACTGGCGTACTGGCGTACTGGCGTACTGGCGTACTGGCGAAGCGAAGCCGACAAAGTAATCGTTTGATTTAGAAGTGGAATTACCAGCGCTCCATCCAGGGGCGCAGGTCGAGTTCGTGGGTCCAGGCGTCGCGCGGCTGGGCGTGCAAATGCCAGTAGTTGTCGGCAATGTGATCCGGGTTGAGGATGCCGTCCTGGTCCTTCAGCGCGTAGCGCTCGGGAAAACTCTCGCGGATGAAATCGGTGTCGATGGCGCCGTCGACCACCACATGCGCCACATGGATGTTCTTCGGCCCCAGCTCGCGCGCCATGCTTTGCGCCAGCGCGCGCAGCGCATGCTTGGCGCCGGCAAAAGCAGCAAAGTTGGCCGAGCCGCGCAGACCGGCCGTGGCGCCGGTGAACAGGATCGTGCCGCGCCCGCGCGCCACCATGCGCCGGGCCACCTCGCGCCCGGCGAGGAAGCCGCCGAAGCAGGCCATCTCCCAGATCTTGAAGTACTTGCGCGCCGTCTCGTCCAGGATGCTGCAAGGCACGTTGGCGCCGATGTTGAACACCATCACCTCGATAGGGCCGACTTCTCGCTCGATGGTGTCCACCAGCGCCACCACCTCGTCCTCCTTGCGCGCGTCGGAGGCAAAGCCGCGTGCCTGGCCACCCAAGCGGGTGATCTCATCGACCAGCGGCGCCAACTTGTCGGCGCTGCGGCGGGTGACACAGGCCACCAGGCCTTCGCGCGCAAAGCGCTTGGCGATGGCGCCGCCTGTGGCGTCGCCCGCGCCGACGATGAGGGCTGCGGGGCGCAGCGGCAGTTGAGTCTCTGTGTTCATAGTGGTCTAGGTTTAAGATAACGTTCGTTATCGTAACGATCGTTATGCCACACTGCAAGCGTTTTTAAGGCACCCCCATGCGCTACCCCACCACCCACAAGCAAGACACCCGCGCCCGCCTGCTCAAGACCACGGGCGCGTTGGCCAAGCGCCAGGGCTTTGCCGGCACTGGCGTCGACGGCCTGATGGCTGCCGCCGGCCTGACCTCGGGGGCGTTCTATTCGCACTTTCGCTCCAAGAGCGAACTGCTCGAAGCCATCGTGCACAACGAATTGCAGCGCTCGGGCAAGCTTTTCCACGGCAAATCGCGCAAGCAGTTGCTGCGCATCGTCGAGGGGTATCTCAGCCCCGCCCACATCGACCAGCCCGAAGCCGGCTGCGCCATCCCTGCCCTGGCGGGCGAAGTGGCGCGCGCGGGCGACGCAACGCGTCAGGCCTTTGAGCGCGGCGTGGTGGCCCTCAAGGACAGCATGGCGACCGCAACGGCCAGCGAGGCCGAGGCCTGGGCGGTGGTGGCGCAGCTGGTGGGGGCGGTGGCGCTGGCGCGGGCGATGCCGGCGGG
>NZ_JBWKZM010000054.1:0-2035 GCF_059424465.1 Simplicispira sp. GW247-4R2A
TGGCCTGGCTTTGGCCCGCCTGAAGAATTCGCGCATCCGCGCCAGCGAGGACGAGATCGCCAAGAGCCTGCAAGGCACCTGGCGTGCCGAGCACCTCTTTGCCTTGAAGCAGGCCCTGGACGCGTTTGACTTCTGTGGCACCCAACTGGTCGAGTGCGATGCGCAGATTCAGGACCAACTGCGGGCCTTGCATGTCCGCGAGGACGAACCGGTCAAGGGCAAGAAGCGCGGGCGCGCCCGCAATGCCCCGAAGTTCGATCTGCGCACCCAGCTCTTCCAGATGTGCGGCGTGGACCTCACGCGCATCGATGGCATTGACGTGACCACCGCGCTGGTGGTGGTCTCCGAGGTGGGTGCCGACATGGGCAAGTTCCCCAGCGACAAGCACTTCGCCTCTTGGCTGGGTCTGTGCCCGGGCACCAAGATCACCGGGGGCAAGGTCATGAGCGGCAAGACCAAGCGCTGCGCCAACCGCGCGGCCCAGGCGCTGCGGCTGGCGGCAGCGGCCCTGCGTTCGAGCCAGTCGGCGCTGGGTGCGTACTACCGGCGAATGTGCGCGCGCATGGACAAACCCAAGGCCGTCACGGCCGCTGCCCACAAGCTGGCCCGACTGATCTACGCCATGCTCACCCACGGGCAGGAATACACCGACCGGGGGCAGGATTACTTCGAGGAGCGCTACCGCCAGCGGGTCTTGCACAACCTTGCCCAAAAGGCCAAAGCCATGGGCATGCAGCTCATCCCCTCCGACAACACCGCTTGAAAACACCATGAAAATCAATCAGTTATCTGGTGTTTCTTGAGAGGTGTCGCATCCTGCACGCTCTGTCTCGAGACGCGTGATTTCTCTCTGAACTGACGATAGTTGTAGTTCGTTGAAAACGGAAATTCCAGCTTGTTGCAGCAGTGCAGTCGTCACGCCTGGCAACGAAATTCTTTTGCCCGAAAAGGTTCCGTCATATGTGTAAGCTGTACCGCACGAAGGGCTTCCTTCTTTGAGGATAGCTAGTCGGATGCCTCTTGCCTTGCATTTGGCTAAGGCTTCGTGCGCGCCCCGAACGAACTCGGCCGTTACATCTGTTCCATTTTCTTCAATGACCTGAGAGATTCGGGAAAGAACTCCGCCTCCTCCTTTTGCTTTCAATATTTCCGCCCGGGGCCTGGGAATCGACATACCGCCTTCAACTTCTGGACACACTAAAACGACGCGCCTTTCACTTACCCATTGCTGCAGCAGATCATCGTTACAGAGTGCGGCGCTTCCGTTATAGCGCACGGGTTTGCCAAGAAGGCAAGCGCTTACGAGTATGTATTCCATTGACTTGAAGATGCCTGTAGTAGGAAGAAAACGATTTTGGAATCCAACGGCCCAGGTAAGCGGCCTGCCGAAGGCAGGTCCGCTTGACCGCAGGGTTAGAAGTCATTGGCCGTACTCCGGATTGAACACTACGAAATGCGCCGAATGCTCGAATGTGCGGTCTTTGTCTGATAAGTGCTCGTGCTCCCATGAGCGACCCCGAGCTTCCATTCCGCTGGCGCAGGACTCGAGAAACTTGGCTATGCGGCGGAGCTCATCAGCTGTTGCGACGAGAGTAATTTCCGCCAACTCAGCGGGAACCACCGCCTCAATAGCGAGCCCTTCGTCGGCATACCCGTGGATTTTCATAGTGATTTCTAACGTCATTTAGACCGCAAAACCTGCGGGATAAACTGGCCGATGCGGGATATTCTGGGCACGGCTTCTTCCTGAAAGTGGCTCGCAGTCTACGTTTGCAGCGGCCTTGCTGTGTAAGCGTCCAGGTATAAAAATTCCGTGAAACCCGGCACGCTTGCGTCGGGGGAAACTATAGCTTGCGAAGAGGTGAAATCTGGGCGCTCGCAGGGCAGGTTCTGGCTGTGGGAGCGCTGGGTAACGCATCGCAGACCGCTTTGGAAAGCGATGCTCACCGTTGCCTTCGGGTCGAATCCGCCCATCAACGTCGAAACTTGAAACCACCCGCAGACCGCAGTCCGCCGTCAGTTCCCCGACTTCCCC
>NZ_JBWKZM010000055.1:0-1944 GCF_059424465.1 Simplicispira sp. GW247-4R2A
TGGCTCTACCGCACGATCACATGTCTCTACTGACCGGGTACTCAGGGCCGCGGCTCAAAGACGTTGAAAGGCATGGTGCTCAGACCCCAATCCCGGAACGGCGGGCGCAGCGTCAGATTCGCTCACTTCCGTCTACTTTTTTGGCAGCATGCCTGTGCGAAGAGCGGGAGCCGGGGTATGCGCCCGGCGGCGCAGTAACTTTCTTTCGGGTCGCCGAAAGAAAGTCACCAAAGAAAGGGCGACCCCGCTGTCCGCGTCCCCTGAGCTTCGCTCCGGGGCAACCTGCGGTGCTCGCTTCAGGCGGGGTCCGCGCAAACTCGCTTCGCTCAAACAAGCGCGGCCCTGATCCGCCTGAAGCTGTGCTCCTCGGCACGGACAGAGGGGAGGGGTGCCAAACAGCCTTTCGGCATCGCTGCGCTCGACCGGGCGTCAGCAGCGCACGCGGCGCATGCATTGGGGTCGGATCGCGATTTCGCAGCCAAAGTTGTACTTGCCATACTCTGGAATGCTGAGCACAACAGGTGTTTTTTGCCATTAATGTGAGGGTGATGAGAGGCGGCCGGTTGTCTAAAACAGTTTTCTATCTGCCAGCGGATGCTCAGCTCTGCAGTGAGGCTTGGTCGCCACAAGCACCACGACTCTAGAAAAAGCTGGTCAGGATGAATTTCGCGCGCTAAGTTTCCTTACCTGTTCCCAAATATCGCATGAGCACGCTTGGCGCTTGCCTCACCATTCGGCGCACGCCATCGATGGGACGAACGCCGGCTGCGAATCCATATAGCTTGAAGCCTCCGCAATCGCTCGCGATGGCGATGCCTGCGGGGATCCACAGACATCCATACTTCGAACTAAATATGATACTGTGGTCCGCAGACTCCATGCGTTGTTCTCGCTCACCTATCGTCTGAATGCGAGCCAAGAGTTCATATGGATCAGTGAACTCAATAGCAGATCCTGACCCCGCGCTTCGGGTTATTGTCAGTTCGGCATGCAGCCACGCAATTGCATCTTCATTTGGTGAGTATCTCCCGACGGCATAGGAGTTCTCGGAGATAAGCAGATGAAACTCTCCGAGGCGCATATCCAAATGTTCAACCACGACGACGCCGGGAGGGTCAAGTCTCAGTTTCAAGGCGACAGCTCCTGCAGCACGACGCACGGTGATGCACGGGCCGACTACTTCAATGTCCCAGTTCAAAGTTGAGCCTTCCCATGCGTTTTCGACTAGTTTCAGTACCGGGATACCGAATTCATCAGTAAATATCGCTGAGATGGTGCCGGGTGTATCGCCTTGGCCCGGAATAACACTGATTACATTCTGGCCATAATGTTTAAGAACGGTCTGTACTGCCGGGCTATACCGGAGTCCACCGATGCTGAGAATCGCATTGCCCCCATAGAAGTCGATAGGACCGACTGGCTTGCCTACCTCTGCAAGCGGCGTCGATTGAATGGTTCTATACGCGGCACTTACTGATGCCTTGGAGCGCTGCCCACGAGTTACCGCATCATGACAACTACCACAAAGACAACAAATATGGGCTGGATCGTGTACTGTGGCATCCTCGAATTCGGGGTCGATGTGTTCGTATTGGTAGAAACCCGAACGACAAATTACGCATCCAAATCTAGAGCGCCTACGGATTTTGCGCGCGACTGCGGCGGGGATATGCCGTGAAAGTCCATGCTTGTTTGCTGCCATGCATCGTCCATCGCGGTTAAATGATTGATTAATAGTCGTCCCGAGCTGAGGGTAATTCGGGCATAGAAGGAGATTTGGAATTATCGTATAGCCGGAACGGCTCGATTGCACCCAGTCAAACCTCAGACTTTTCCAAAATAATTTTTTCTGAATAGCACGAAAACCGGGGCCGATCTCATTTTCGCGTCAAATTTTCAGAGGTCATCCGCAGACATCTCCCCCGACCCCAGCTGCCCCCGCAC
>NZ_JBWKZM010000056.1:0-1392 GCF_059424465.1 Simplicispira sp. GW247-4R2A
ATAGCCCGAATCGGGCGCAATAAAGCCGCAGCGCGGCCAGAATCAGGCGCAGGTTGTGCCCGGCGCCGCACATCACCGCATGCAGCGCATCGCCCAGCGCCCCCTTGAGCGGGTTGCGGCCCAGTCGCCCGTCCATCTTCATGTGCCCGATGGCCGACTCGATGGCACTTCTTCGCTTGATCATCGCTTTGAGCGTCCTGGTAATACCCCGTTTCTGACCCGAGCGCAGGATGCGCACACCTTCAATTTCCACGCCCCGATAGCCCTTGTCCACGATGGCCGTGGCCGGCGGCCTGTCCGTGCCGGTGAGGATGCCCACCTGCTCCAGCGTCTCAGCCAGCGTGTGGCCGTCATAGGGGTTGCCTGGCATGCAACGCATGCCCACCACCAGGCCTTCCTTCAACGTGGTGGCGATGCTGACCTTCACGCCGAACTCGTAGGGGGTTCTGGCCTTGCCCTTGCTGATGCACTCCACCTCCGGCGCGTGCAGGGCGTACAGCTTGTTCTTGTCCTTCGTGCGCTGGGTCAGGATACGGCCCGTGCGTTGCAGCAGGTCCTGGATCTTGGCCTTGGCCGCCTCGGGCAGCAAGTGCAGTTGGCGCTGCACCTCGCGGTGCACGCGGCCCACGCGGGTGCGCAGTGTGCGCACCGCCTTTCGCATGCGCTTGAATTGCTTGGCATGTGCGTAGCGCCCAATCTGCGCGGCCAGCCGGGGCGCCACCCGGTTGTAGTTCTGGCGCAGCTGCAGCCCGTTGTCCTCGGCCGCCTTGACCAGGTGCTGGCGGCTCTTGTCCAGTAGCCGGCTGTCGGTGGGATGGGCGATGGCCTTGGGCATGACGGTGGTGTCCACAATCACCTGCTGCGCGCTGGAGTGCTTGATCACGCCGCCACGCCTGGCGGCGTCGATGCTGGCGGCCAGCAGCGTCTCCACGCCTTCCTCTCCAATGCGCTTTCGCCAGCGCGTCAGGCTGGAGGGGTCGATGGGCGCCTCGGTCTGCAGGTAGGTCTCGCCACAAAAGAACTGCCAGTACGGGTTCTCCACCCAGGTGTTCACCACGGCTTGATCAGATGCATCGAAGGTGTGCTGCAGGTACAGCAGGCCAGCAATCAGGCGCGGTGGCAGGGCTGGCCGGCCGCGCACGGAAGTGAACGAGACCGCGAACGTGCGCTCGATCTCGTCCCAGTCGATCAGCATGGCCAGCCTGACCAGCGGGTGCTTCATGTTGATCTGCTCGTCCAACCGTGGACGGAACAGTTCGGCCGTTTGCGGCTGCGAAGGCTTCGGACCCATCGGACTCCTCGGAGGAATTTGCAAGAAAACAGGTACTGCCAACACCATACCTTGCAAATCCCGCGCCCATCAAGCCGAAGAACTTCCAACCATATCAATGA
>NZ_JBWKZM010000057.1:0-1334 GCF_059424465.1 Simplicispira sp. GW247-4R2A
GAAAACAGGTACTGCCAACACCATACCTTGCAAATCCCGCGCCCATCAAGCCGAAGAACTTCCAACCATATCAATGATTTGCGGATTCTTCAGGGCGGACTAAGTCAGGCCGCCACCATGGAGGTCTGACTGGCGAGTTGCCGGTAGTAGTTTGCCTCAGCCTCTGCGGGCGGGATGTATCCGATGGGTCCGAGCAGCCTGTGATGGTTAAACCAGGACACCCATTCCAGCGTCGCCAGTTCCACCGATTCACGTGTTGGCCAAGACCGGCGATGAATCACCTCGGCCTTGTAAAGCCCGTTGATCGTCTCGGCCAAGGCGTTGTCGTAGCTGTCACCCTTGCTACCCACCGAGGGCTCGATGCCTGCCTTTGGGAGCCGCTCGCTGTAGCGGATGCTGACGTATTGCGACCCTCTGTCGGAATGATGAATCAAGACACCATCACGCTTGGGTTCCTGTCGCTGATGGTGGTGCGCACCACCTTGCCACGGCGCATGCCCTGCAAGCCCAGGCGCTTCATCAACGTCTCCACCGTGCAGCGGGCAATGGGAACTCCTTCTTGGTTCAACTGTTTCCAGACTTTGTCGGCCCCGTAGACCCGCATGTTGGCGTGCCAGACACGCTCGATGTGAGGCCCCAAGGTGTCGTCCCGTTTGGCGCGCGCGCAGCGCAGTTGGGGATTGCGTTGATGGGCGGCGTGGCGCCAATAGCCAGACGGGGCGATCTGCAACACCTTGCAGATCGACTCGACCCCGTAGGCCTGTCGATGCTGGTCGACGAATTCCCTCAGGACTTCAGACGGCGGTCGAGCTCCGCCTGGGCGAAAAAAGCACTCGCCAGCTTGAGGATCTCGTTGGCTTTGCGCAGTTCTTTGATCTCACGCTCCAGCGCCTTCATCTGTTCACGCTCGGATGTCGTAATGCCGTCGCGCACGCCAGTATCGATCTGGTCGCGCTTGACCCATTCGTTGAGGGTCTGGGGCACGCAGCCGATCTTGGGAGCGATGGATTCGATGGCCGCCCACAGCGAGGGGTACTCGTCTCGGTGCTCGCGCGCCATGCGAACAGCACGCTCGCGGACTTCGGGTGAAAACTGGTTCGACTTCTTGCTCATGGCTCAATCCTCTCAGAGAAAGGAGCCTCCTCAAAACCCGGGGCGCTTCATTTTGCCAATAGCTCATCGAGCGTATATCGGCCAAAGGATAAATGCTGGGGCCGAGGTATAGCCTGCACACAAGGGTCGAACGTACTTTCTGCCTCTGCAAAAGCGAAACCCCCTTGAACCTAGAGGATTCAAGGGGGTTTGGCAGGGCTGTAAGAGCCTGACGATGACCT
>NZ_JBWKZM010000058.1:0-1330 GCF_059424465.1 Simplicispira sp. GW247-4R2A
ACTGCTGAATATCCCCCAGGCACAGGTACTTGATCTCCACATAGTCGTCCATGCCGTGGTGCGAGCCCTCGCGCCCCAGGCCCGACTGCTTGACGCCGCCGAACGGCACATGCTCGGTGGAAATGATTCCCGTGTTCACGCCCACCATGCCGTATTCGAGCGCTTCGCCCACGCGGAAAATGCGGCCCACGTCGCGGCTGTAGAAGTAGCTGGCCAAGCCAAACTCGGTGTTGTTGGCCGCATCAATGGCCTGCTGCTCGGTCTCGAACTTGAACACCGGGGCAAAGGGGCCAAAGGTCTCTTCGGTGGCGCACAGCATGTCGGCGCTGGCGTTGGCCAGCACCGTGGGCTCGAAGAACTGGCCCGAGCCCAAGGCTTTGAGGCGCTTGCCGCCGGTGAGCAGCTTGCCGCCCTTGGCGATGGCGTCCTCCACATGGCGCTGCACCTTGACGAGGGCCGCTTCTTCGATCAGCGGGCCCTGGTTCACGCCGTCCTCAAAGCCATTGCCGACCTTGGCGGTTTGTACCTTGGCGGCGAACTTCCGCACGAATTCGTCGTAGACCCCGGCTTGCACGTAGAAGCGGTTGGAGCAGACGCAGGTCTGGCCGGCGTTGCGGTACTTGCTGGCAAAGGCGCCTTCGACGGCGCTGTCGATGTCGGCATCGTTGAAGACGATGAACGGCGCGTTGCCGCCCAGTTCGAGCGACATCTTCTTGACCGTGGGCGCGGACTGCGCCATCAGGATGCGGCCGACTTCGGTGGAGCCGGTAAAGCTGATGTGGCGCACGATGGGGCTCTCGCAGAGCACCTTGCCAATGGCAATGGAGTTGTCGGCGTCGGCGCACAGCATGTTGAGCACCCCCGCCGGGATGCCGGCGCGCTGGGCCAGTTCGGCGGCGGCAAGGGCCGAGAGGGGGGTGAGTTCCGCGGGTTTGATGACCACGGTGCAGCCTGCGGCGAGGGCCGGGGCCACCTTGCGGGTAATCATGGCCAGCGGGAAGTTCCAGGGGGTGATGGCTGCGCAGACGCCAATGGGCTGCTTCAAGACCAAGAGGCGCTTGTTGTTGTCGAACTGGGGCAGGGTTTCGCCATTGACGCGTTTGGCTTCTTCGGCGAACCACTCGACGAAGCTGGCGCCATAGGCGACTTCGCCTTTGGCTTCGGGAAGGGGTTTGCCCTGCTCGGCGGTCATGATGCGGCCGAGGTCGTCCTGATGCTGCATGAGGAGTTCGAACCATTTGCGCAGGATGCTGCTGCGCTCCTTGGCGGTTTTGCTGCGCCAGGCCGGCCAGGCAGCGTTGGCGGCGGCTATGGCGGCTTGGGCATCCTG
>NZ_JBWKZM010000059.1:0-1106 GCF_059424465.1 Simplicispira sp. GW247-4R2A
GGCGACCTCAAATCTGAAGTGCAACACCTTCCAGAATTGAGGTATCCATGAGCAAGAAAACATACGAGCAGATCAAAGAATCGGAGCGCTACGCGATAGCACTGGGGCTACAGCAAAAGCAAAGCATCCGAGCTATCGCCAGGGCTCTGGGGCGTAGCCCCAGCACCATCAGCCGGGAGATTCATCGCAATGGAGGGGGCAATGGCTACGTCAGCCGGTTTGCCCATCAGCGTAGCTGCAAGCGGCGCATTCACAGCCGCCCCCAGCCCAAGCTGCACCGCCAAGGGGCCTTGTATCGGTTCGTGTGTGACCATCTGCACCAGCACTGGTCGCCTCAGCAAATTGCCGGGCACCTGAAGAAACTCCACCCCCACGACAGGCGCGCGAGAGTGTCACACGAGAGCATCTACACCTGCATCTACGCCCAACCCCGGGGCGAGCTCAAGAAGGAGCTGGTGTCCTGTCTGCGCATGGCCCACGCCAAGCGCTGGCCCCGTTCCAGGGGCAAGGACCGGCGTGGGGAAATCCAGGACTTGCTGAGCATCCATGTGCGCCCACCAGAAATAGAGGACCGTCAGCTTCCAGGCCACTGGGAGGGCGACCTCATCAAGGGAGCGAACAACGCCAGCGCCATTGGCACCCTGGTCGAGCGCACCACGCGCCTGGTGCTGCTGGTCAAGCTGCCTCATCCCAATCCAGCGACAGCCGCGCATGTGCTGCAGGCGTTCAGCGACAAGCTCAACGCAATAGCAAGCCCTATGCGCCAGAGCCTGACCTACGACAGGGGCAGGGAGATGGCCGAGCACGCCAGGCTCACCGAGAACACGGGTATGAAGGTGTACTTCTGTGACCCCTACAGTCCTTGGCAGCGCGGCACTAACGAGAATACCAATGGGCTTCTGCGCCAGTACTTACCCAAGGGCACCGATCTAAGCGGCTACACCCAGGAGCAGCTCGATGCCGTGGCCGATGAGCTCAATGGGCGTCCCAGGATGACCCTGGGTTACTCCACCCCCCTGGAGGTCTATGCGCAGCACTTGCAGCGGCTGAGCCTCCAGGCTGATTCAGTACATTAAACAAATGTTGCACTTGGACTTGAATCCGCC
>NZ_JBWKZM010000060.1:0-904 GCF_059424465.1 Simplicispira sp. GW247-4R2A
GGATGCTCTGCTTAAAGCGACTTTGAGTGTGCTGATGGCTCCCAGTTGAGCCAATTTGCAGAATGGGCGCGTGGCGCAGCGATTTTTCAGCCTGTACGGGCAGTTCTCTCGGCCCCTTGGCCGTTTGCAGGCGCACTCATCCCTGCGCTCTCATCAAAGTTCGCCGGGCCATCCACAGGTTGGACAGCGCAAACAGCGTGTGCAGTTGTGCCGTGTTCTTGCTCAAGCCGCGGTAGCGCACCTTGACGTGGCCAAACTGGCGCTTGAGCACCCTAAACGGATGCTCGACCTTGGCCCGGATGCTGGCCTTGATGCGTTCGAGCTGGTCGGTCAGGTCGTCGACCAGCCGGGTCTTGTCCAGCAGCTTGCGTTTGCCCGGGCGCATGGCAATGTTCCAGCGCACGCCCTCCTTGGCATCGGCCCGCTTGGCAGCGCCCTGGTAGCCAGCGTCGCCCCAGGCTTCGACTTCCTCGCCGTGCAGCAAGGTATTGGCCTCGACCACATCGCTGACGCTGCCTGCCGTTCCCCGCACCGTGTGCACCAGACCCGAGTCCGCGTCCACGCCAATGTGGGCCTTCATGCCGAAGTACCACTGATTGCCCTTCTGGCTTTGCTTCATCTGCGGGTCGCGCTTACCCGATGCGTTTTTGGTCGAGCTCGGTGCGGCAATCAGTGTGGCATCGACGACGGTGCCGGTGCGCAGCAGCAGTCCCTTGGCGCTGAGCAGTTCGTTGATGAGCGCCAGGATCTGCGGGGCCAGCTTGTGTTCTTCCAGCAGCCGGCGGAATCGAAGAATCGTCGTCTCGTCGGGCACTGCTGTGTCCCAGGTCAGGCCAGCGAATTCACGGAACAACGGCACGTCGTGCAGTGCCTCTTCCATGGCCGGATCGCTCAGCGTAAACCA
>NZ_JBWKZM010000061.1:0-712 GCF_059424465.1 Simplicispira sp. GW247-4R2A
ACGGCCAACCTGAGCCGCTCGCAGATTCTGCAGCAGGCCGGCACCGCCATGGTGGCTCAGGCCAACCAGTTGCCGCAGGGCGTTCTGGCACTGCTGCGCTGATCAGCGTGGCGGAGTAACGGCTGGCAGGGCCGGTCGATTGTTGAATCCGGTGCGGGGGCCCATGCGGCCCCCGCACCGTTTTTGCTTGATAGTCTGAGAAAGGTGCCAATCCAGTGTTTTATGGCGGCTTTGTCGGCCGCAGGGCTCTCCAGAATAAAGGTCCAAGGGATCAGGGCGTGTGCGCTTGCCGTCCCGAAACCCAAGAGCACTGAAAGCAACCCCCTTTGTTTGCTGACCGTGCGTTGATTTACAGCTTTATTTCAGGAGCTATCGCCATGGCATCCACTATCAACACCAACATCCAGTCGCTCAATGCGCAGCGCAATCTGAGCAGTTCGCAAAACTCGCTGGCCACGTCCATGCAGCGCTTGTCTTCTGGCCTGCGCATCAACAGTGCCAAGGATGACGCCGCGGGCTTGGCCATCTCTGAGCGCATGAACACGCAGATCCGCGGCTTGACCGTTGCAGCGCGCAACGCCAACGATGGCATCTCGCTGGCGCAGACGGCGGAAGGCGCGATGGCCAGCGTTACTGACAACCTGCAGCGCATGCGCGAACTGGCGGTGCAATCGGCCAACGCCACCAACAGCAGCTCCGACCGTGCTGCCCT
>NZ_JBWKZM010000062.1:0-684 GCF_059424465.1 Simplicispira sp. GW247-4R2A
GCTGCTGGGGGGAGTACAGCACCATCCCTACTGGCCGGGTTCGCCAGCAGCACATTGTGTTGGCAGCAGGTGAGCAAACTCCCGCACCAGTTGCGCAGTGGCGGCGTATACAGATCGAGCTGGACACCCCCACCGAGGCGGGGGACAGTGCCATTACCTTGTGGAGCAACCTGCCCGAGCACATTGATGCGGCCACCATCGCGCAGCTGTACCGCAAGCGCTGGCGTATCGAGGGCATGTTCGGGCGGCTTGAATCAGTGCTGCACAGTGAAGTGCGCACGCTGGGCCACCCCAGAGCGGCGCTGCTGGGCTTTGCGGTGGCCGTGCTGGCTTACAACGTGCTGGCGTTGCTCAAGGCGGTGACCGAGCGGGTGCATTGCCCAACACACCCCGGGCTAGAAATCTCCACCTATCACCTGGCGGTGGAGATCTGCAGTACCTACGAGGCGATGATGTTCACGCTACCGGCAGAGTACCTGCCTTGTGCCGATGACGATCCCGGGCAACTGCTGCAGCGATTGCTGCTGTTAGCTACCCGGCTCAATCCCAGGCAGTTGGCTACCAGCAAACGCGCTCCCAAATCCGCTGCGCCCAAAGGCTATGTCGATGGCTCTACCGCACGATCACATGTCTCTACTGACCGGGTACTCAGGGCCGCGGCTCAAAGACGTTGAAAGGCATGGT
>NZ_JBWKZM010000063.1:0-640 GCF_059424465.1 Simplicispira sp. GW247-4R2A
GGCGGATTCAAAACTGAAGCGCAACACCTGCCAACCTCTAAGGTCAGCAGATGCACTCCTCTCCTTCGCACTACCAGCAGCTCCAGCCTGAAGAGCGCGTCACCATCGCCAGCCTGACGCAGCAGAACCACAGCGTGCGGGCAATTGCCCGGCAACTGCGACGCTCCCCGGCCACCATCAGTCGGGAATTAAGGCGCAACGCCTGTTCATTTGGCTATGGCAGCGCTCGTGCCCAGTGCCAGTCCTCGCAGCGCAGATGCTCAGGCAGACCTGCGATCAAGCTGCACCCCGAGTCGATCTTGTTCGCCCTGGTGATCCACCTGCTGCGACTACGCTGGTCGCCTGAACAAATTGCCCTGACACTGGCACGCTTGTATCCCCAAGGCCATGAGTACCGCGTGTCACACGAGAGCATCTACAACTGCATCTACGCCATGCCCGTGGGCGAGTTGCGCAAGGAGCTGATTGCCACCTTGCGCCATGCCCACAACAAGCGGCTTCCGCGCAGCAAAGGTAAAGATCGAAGAGGCCAGATTCCTGACATGCTGAGCATCCATGTGCGCCCGCCCGAGATCGAAGACCGCCAGTTCCCGGGGCACTGGGAGGGTGACCTGATCAAGGGTGAAGGCAATGCCAGTGC
>NZ_JBWKZM010000064.1:0-584 GCF_059424465.1 Simplicispira sp. GW247-4R2A
GACAACCTGCAGCGCATGCGCGAACTGGCGGTGCAATCGGCCAACGCCACCAACAGCAGCTCCGACCGTGCTGCCCTGCAACAGGAAGTGTCGCAGCTGTCCTCGGAAATTGACCGCGTCGCCACGCAGACGGACTTCAACGGCACCAAACTGCTCGATGGCACGTTCTCGGCCCAGCAGTTCCAGGTGGGCGCCAATGCGGGCCAGACCATCACCATTAGTTCTATTGCCAGCGCACGCACCAGTGCACTGGGCAAATTTCAAGGCATCAACCTGGTGAACCAAAGCATTGGCGTGGCCAGCGATACGGCTGGGGCTGCGACGGTCACCATTGGCAGTGGCTCTCCCATTTCTTTGGGCACGATTGCCAACGATGCCAAGGCGATTTCCGCCGCCATCAATGCGCAGGGTATTTCGGGTATGTCGGCTTCGGCCAATGCCACGTCGGTTGCCTCGGTGGCAACGGCAGCGGCGGGTGGTATCACGGCTGGCAACGTCACCATCGGTATCAATGGCACCAACCTCACGGTAGCAGCCGGTACCAATGCAGGAACCAACCGTGCCAATGCGCTGGCGGCGATCAA